>WFQU01000168.1 GCA_015486845.1 Anaerolineae bacterium
CGTGCGCTCGGGCGGAGAACGCTGTCGATTAGAAGTTCAACTTCTGCGAGAAGTTGAACTTCTAAAAGCGACTGTGGTCGTGACGCCGTAACGAAACAAGTTTTTTTGATCTGGTTTTTTATCTGCGTGCGCAGCCTGCGTTTATCTGCGTCCCATTTTATTTTCAGAGGAGCAACACACCCCCAGAATTGAGGGCCGGGGGGGCATTTAGCCCAGCGACTAAAAGTCACGGCAACATCTGCAAAATCGCCCTACGGCGATTAGCTTGCAACCTGCGCAGGCAGGTTTCGCAGTTGTGGCAGCGATTTCTAATCGCCGGACAAGGCACATCAGCGTTAATCAGCGTTCTATTTTCAAGAGGAGGGGGTAGCCAAGGGCAATGCCCTCGGCTACCCCCCAAAGAAGTTTATTTTTCAGAGGGGGGAAAATGCATAGTATCTACATTCCCAGTTATATTTTTTGGCTGGCAGTGTTATTACTGGTCGGATTGTTTTTCTTGGCCGTCAGTTGCTGGTGGCGAGGCCAGACACGAGAAAGCAGCTATACCACCGAAGCAATAGAAGACGCCATTAAACACATCCACGCTTTGCAGCAGAGTCATGATCATGTCTCAGTCAATGATTTAGCAAAGCGCAGCGGCCAATCGGTCAACAGCAGCGAGAACATCGTTCGCCAGTTGATTAAAAGCGGTTGGGCCCGGCGCAATGTAAGCGAAGGCATCCGGCTAACCGAGCAGGGCGGACAACGAGCTCGGGAATTAGTGCGTGCCCACCGGCTATGGGAGCGCTATTTGGCCGACGAAAAAGGCGTGTCACTGGATAAGCTGCACGAAGCTGCTGAAAAGCAAGAGCACCATATCACTCCGGAGATGGCGGATCAGTTGGACGATGAATTAGGACACCCACTGCGCGATCCGCATGGCGATTACATCCCAGACAAGGGAGAAGAAGCCATCGACAGTGTAGGTCAGCCGCTAAGCAACTGGGCTCTCCTCCGGCCAGCCCAAGTGATCCATGTAGAAGATGAACCGCCGGCGCTATTTGCTCAGCTCTTCGCTATGGGCTTCCTGCCCGGGGTGGAAGTAGTCGTGCATGCTAAGGACGACACCAAACTATTAGTCACCCGAAACAATGACCGCATGGTTCTGGCACCGATCGCCGCAGCCAATATTTCGGTGGTACCTACTGTGCAGCGTGGCATTCCACTGGCACGACTCAACGTGGGGGAAAGCGGCACGATCATCCAGGTAGGTGGCAACGCACGAGCACAACGCCGTTTCTTAGATATGGGTATCGTGCCAGGCGGGCGTATCAGCGTCATCCGCACCGCGCCGTTAGGCGATCCAGTAGAATATCGAGTGAAAGGATCCAATATTTCCCTGCGTCGGGCGGAAACAGCCAACATCTTAATAGAACCTATTAATTCACAGGAGAAAACAGGAACCAATGTCTGAAAAACCAATTGTCATTGCTTTGGCCGGCAATCCTAATGTCGGCAAAAGCACCCTCTTCAACACACTGACCGGCAGCCACCAACACACCGGCAACTGGCCCGGTAAAACTGTCGAACAAGCTCGCGGTAGATTCGATTTTTTGGGGCAAACTATAGATATCGTCGATCTACCCGGCACTTACAGCTTAGCCGCTCAATCGTTAGAAGAAATCATCGCCCGGGATTTCATTGTTAGTGATCAGCCAGATGTTGTCATCAGCATCGTGGACGCCACCAATTTGGAACGCAACCTCAATTTGACACTGCAAATTCTGGAAATGACCGACAGGGTCGTGGTAGCTGTCAATTTAATTGACGAAGCAAAGCGAATAGGCATAGATATCAACGCGGAGAAACTAAGCAAGACATTGGGCGTGCCAGCCGTGCCGATCATTGCTACGACCGGTCAAGGCGTACCACAGCTTATGGCGGCTGCGGTGGATGTGGCCAAGTCTGTACGGCAGACAGCCCCTTTTCGCATCAATTACGGCATTGACATCGAACGAGCCATCAGCAGTATCGAAAAAACGTTACATCAACAAAATGTACTCCGGCGCAGTCGCTGGTTAGCAATTAAATTACTGGAAGACGACCCTGAAATTCAGGAAGCATTTCACAAAGGAAATTTAAGCGAATGTTGTCCACAAGAAACAGAGCACACCTTCGATGGAGATGCTTTGATTTCCGTGGCCGAACAGGCCGCCTATTTGGGCGAGGCAATGAACCCCGACGCTAAAGTGGCTATCATTAGCCAGCGCTTTCGACAGGCAGATCGCATTGTGCATAGTGTAGTGCACCGGCAGGCGGGCAGCAGTAAAAACAGTTTAACGGAACGCGTCGATCGTATCATCACTGATCGTTTCTGGGCCTGGCCCATCATGTTGTTCATGTTAGCGGCAGTGTTTTGGGTGACTATCGCTGGGGCCAATGTGCCCTCCGACTGGTTAGAAACATTCTTCACCTGGTTAGCGCACGTGACACGCCAGTTAATGATAACCTGGAACGCACCCTGGTGGTTATCCGGTGTGCTTGTGGATGGATTTATCGTGGGAACGGGTACCGTAATCGCCGTGATGTTACCGCCAATGATCATTTTCTTCACCCTGTTTGCGCTGTTGGAAGATATGGGATTCATCCCACGCGTTGCTTTCAACTTAGATAAAGTAATGCACGCCGTGGGTTCACAAGGAAAGCAATGCCTCACTTGCATGATGAGCTATGGCTGTAACGTGACTGGCGTATTAACTACACGCATTATTGACAACGAGAAAGACCGTCTGGTGGCCATTTTAACCAGCCCATTTGTCATTTGCAATGGCCGTTTTGGCGCCGGCATCGCCCTAGCAATTCTCCTTTTCGGTGCCAACGCTACACCGGTCATGATATCGTTTGTACTACTTAGCCTGATGCTGGTCTTTTTGGTAACCTGGGGATTGAACAAAACTTTATTCCGTGGCGAGCAGGGCGGCTTTGTATTAGAACTCCCTCCTTACCGTAAACCGCAGTTCGGTGTGGTCATCTGGCGCACATTGATCGATAAAATCGGCAAAACCATGTGGCGGGCAACGGAAATTGCGGCTCCAGCCTCGATCCTTATCTGGATATTTGGGAATGTGCCCCATGGCGTTCCATTTTCACAGACGTTAGTAGGACGGTTAGTACATGTACTTTCTTTTGTCGGTGCACCATTGCACTTAAGCGGAGAGATGGTAACTTCACTGCTGTTTACTTTGCCAGCCAAAGAGATTGTCGTACCTTCTTTGAGCATGACTTACGGACTGCAATCTTCGCTGGCCGATTCCAATACCTTACTCAATTCTCTATCCCACAGTTGGTCTCCTCTCACCAGCTACACGTTTATGGTTTTTTACATGCTCTATCTACCTTGTTTAGTGACGACCTGGGCAATCTGGAAGGAAACTAGGAGCTGGAAATGGGTCATATTGGGTAATATATTACCGCTTAGCGTGGCTATCGTCGTCACCTGGCTG
This sequence comes from Anaerolineae bacterium, assembly GCA_015486845.1. GTDB lineage: Bacteria > Chloroflexota > Anaerolineae > JAADDB01 > JAADDB01 > WFQU01. The sequence goes on from WFQU01000168.1 coordinate 3,483, forward strand.
GTTTATAATGGTGGTATTTTGCTCGGCTTTCATTAAGAATGCTGTATTCCCCAAGTGTTTCGGAGAGAATTCCTCACGCGAAGGCGCAAGAACGTTCTTGTGCCTTCGCCACAGCACAGCGGCGTTGGCGATGGCTAAGAAGTTCAACTTCTCGCAGAAGTTGAACTTCTTAAAGGGGGCCTGATTTTTTTAGACGCTCTGCACCTTTGCACCGCTGCGTCAACTAATTTTAAGGGGACTATTTTCGCATTGCTGGCGTAATAGATCAGCGCTCATCAGCGTTCTATTTTTTAGAGCGTTCTATTTCTCAGAGGAACGATCCTCTGCTGGCCGGCCAAAAAGATACCATTCCTCGACTGGATTGTGATATTGGGCCTCGTCAGCACGTCCGATGTATTTCCCCGGGCGCCAAAGCTGGCGTAATTGATTGTCTAATGCGTCTACCGCTTTCTGCCCGGCGCTCAAGTCGATGCCATGATCAGTCGCGAGTTTTCCCAGCAAGGTCAAGCGCTGCCGGTTGTGCACTTCGGCGGCGTAGTTTTTGCCAGCCCGGTACGGCGCATCTATTAAGTCTTCCATATACCAGCGCCAGGAATGTAAATAACTCTCAAATTCCCGACGCAGTAAAACCTCAGCCTGCTCTTTATGGTAAGCCCAAGCTTCACTGAAGGCGTGTTCAACAACTTGCCAGCGACGTTTTTCCCCTGGTGATAGCTGTGTCCAGTGATCGCGCAAATCGAGCAACCGTTCCCAGAGGCCGCCCAAAGTCATTTTAGGCATCAATTCGCCATGCGGCGTGTGGACTACAACTTGGTGAAAAAGCTCGCCCCGGTAAAAATAATCATTTAGCTCGGCTGCCATGACTTCTGCAACCAGCAATTCATCCTGTAAATTGTGTTCGAAAAACATTTTTCGCCCTTTCATGGTTCACTGACCGCGCGGCACGGCCGAATCGACCCAAATCGTTACCGGGCCGTCATTACACAGCGATACTTCCATGTGAGCACCGAATTCGCCGCTGGCTACCGATACCCCGATTTCCTCTAAGGCCATTATGAACTGTTGGAACAACGGCTCGGCTTGCTCCGGGCGAGCCGCTTTCACATAACTGGGGCGTCTTCCTTTGCGAGCATCACCGTACAGCGTGAATTGCGAAACCGCCAACACAGCGCCCCCCACATCAAGCAAAGAACGGTTCATTTTACCCGCATCGTCATCGAAAATGCGCAACGAAGCCACTTTTCCGGCCATCCAGCACGCTTCTTTGACGCCATCCGCGTGGGTGACGCCCAAGAAAACTAATAATCCAGGACCGATGGCGCCGACCCTCCGGCTACCTACCCGTACTTCCGCTCGGCAAACACGTTGAATCAAAGCCCGCATGGTTCTTCCTCATCATTCTGGATCAGTCTACCACCACATTTTACGCCTGTAACTACTAAAATGATAATCGGGCGGCCTAAAACAACGTCGTATCGGTTGACATCTGCAGCCGGGCTGCAAAATTTGGCTGCCGCCAGAGGACGCCGCCCAGAACGTACGCGGCGGCGCCTGCTTCCCGGCAAATCTTCACGTCTTCCCAACGATGTATGCCGCCGGCAGCTATCAGCGGCACCCCCTCGCCAACCGTTGTGCGCACCCGGTGCAACGCGCCACAAACGATAGGCAACAGCGCTGGGGCGTACAGCCGACCTACCACAAACTGGCCCGTCTTGTCTGGCCAGTGTCCCACCGGCGGGACACTCACAACCAAAATGTCCGCGCCGGCTTTCACCAACTCGACATACCACGGCGCCGGTGCGGCCAAAGGTAGCGCGGCCAATACCGGCAAGCCGCTTGCCTGGGCCATTGTCACGGCTTGCCCGTACGCGGCCAAGGAAAGATCAGGACAGGGGATCAACCAAAAACCGTTAGCTTCCGGAAGGCGCTGGAAAATCTGTTCAATGGCAATATCTATTTCGGCGTCCGGGCCAACGGATAGTGTAAAAAGCAGCGGTTTGCCGGCGGCCGCCAAAGGACGCCAACGCCGATGCAACCGTTCGATCCAGTTGGAGAGACGATTGGCCGGCCGGCAGGGCTGGTAAATCGCGCCGCCGACACATTCCCGTAAGACGGGTGGCGCCACCGGCGCTGAAGTCAACAGCCACGGCGGCGTGACGAAGGCACCAAATCCGTCTGTTGCTGGAGGAAAAGCTGCCTCACCCAATGGGCCGAAGCCGGGTGCCGGCAGAAAAGGCGGATCGATAATCAGCTCTTCTTTATGGGTACCAATCAATTCCAGCGGCGGGAAATGGACACTCATAATCGCCTCCGGGACAAATAATCGTCTAGCAAACGGAAAACAGGACCCCGTTTCAGCAATGCAAACCAACCTCGCTCTGTTTGCAGGCGGCCATCATTGGCGGCACCAATGCCGTAGCCACAACTATCCGGCAACAACACCTGGATTTTATCCACGTTAGCACCGATTTGTTCCGGCAAGCGCCAAGCGATCTCCTGAAACCAGGCATACGGGCCGACCATAAAAATAGTGTCTGCCCATTGGCTAAGTTCCACCACCTGGCCCAGGCTTTTTTCGTTCTGACTGGCTATCCGTTGATATTCAATAGCTGGTGCGAAAGGGAATGGTGGCTGCCACACCGCATCGGCAGCTAAATCGACACGGAGGAAAACATTCAGTCTGGCGGGTGGGCTTTGCAGCCAGGACGAAAAATACGGCAATGCGGCTGCTTCGGCCCACAAGAAAAGATTGCCCGTCCCAGATGGCACGGAAAAACCGCGTCCCCGGGGTGCTGTGGCGATGATACGCTTGCCGAGGGGAGCAAAAGCGCTTAAATCAGCCAGCCAGGCATCGTGCAGCCAGGCAGATACAGCAATGGTGAAAAAAGGCGTCTGGTAAGCAATCGGCAACACAGTGCGCGGTAGATACGGATCCCAGCCTTGTACCGGCTGAATAGCGATCCATTGGCCAGCGCTCCAGGCCGGCCAGGGATCATCCAAACGAAACTGTAACCAGTGGGCGTCACCGTATTGCCGCTGCCCGGCCAAACGCGCCCACCCTTTTTTCATAGTTCGTCCTCGGCAATCATGTAAAGCGTCTCAATATCGCAAATGAGGATGCGACCTTGTTCCGTGCATACCAAACCGTCTCGACGCAAATCGCTCATCACCCGAATAGCCGTTTCGACAGTCGTGCCGGTCATATCAGCTAAGTCCTGGCGAGTCAACGGTATGTCCAAAATAATGCCCTGAGGCGTTTCTTTGCCGGCCGCCTTAGCCAGCTTTAGCAGAATGCGAATAATACGTTGGCGAACACGATCAACGGCTAAGCTTTGCACTAAGTCGCTGACAGTGTGCAAGCGCCGGCTTAAATCTAAAATAATGCCTTTGGAAATGGCCGGATATTTGCCCATCAACTGGAAAACTTGTTCGCGCCGCAAAATGAGAATGGAGGTCTTGTCTAAGGCCTGCGCGGAGGAAGTGTAAGCGCAGTTTTGAAAGAGGGCAATATCGCCTAAAAGGCGCCCCGTGCCAACCACAGCCAAAACAACATCACGCCCGGAAGAGGAATGGCGTACCAGTTTGACCTTCCCATTCCAAATGATGTATAAAGAGATGGGCTTGTCTCCCTCGAAAAAAATGTACTCGCCCCGGCGAAATTGACGCAATGTCATGTAATAAGCAATACGTTCCCAATCCGTTGCGTTCAATGCCGCAAAAAGGGGAATCCGTCTTGCCAATTTTGGTAAGGTCAATGTGATGGGACTCATAGGCCTCTCTTTATTCTGTCATTAGTTGGTAACGATTGCTACGACTCGGCGCAGAAACTCAAGCCGTAGTCCAAGGACTGCGAGCTGGCAGGACCGAAAAAGTGCTTCGAGCCACCGAAATAACTCGGAATAGTACACACAATGCACCTTTAGTATACACAGATTGCACTTTTTTTCAAGAATTAATGGTTTCATCAGTAATTCCAAATTTCATGAGGCGTCGGCATGAGGCTGCAGTGCACCACAGCGGATTGAAAGTCTCGTGACAAGATTGGGGATCGCAGGTTTGAGAGGTAACACTACGGTGATAGGAATAGGGTCGGTTGATGACAGCAGATTGGCCCAAGCGACTAAAAGTCACGGCAACATCTGCCAAATCGCCCTACGGCGATTAGCTTGCAACCTGCGCAGGCAGGTTTCGCAGTCGTGGCAGCGATTTCTAATCGCCGGACGAAGCTTTTCACTATCCTGTGCAGATGCGGTTATGAACACAAAGCCGAGATAAAGATATTTGAATGGACATATCTGGAAATTGTTGTCTTCACAGTCAAGAAATTGACATGCTTAGTTCAATGACTTATAATGCCTCGGTTTCAAGGACGGGAATACGGCAATGGACTTACAATTTAACGTCGCCCAGCTCTTAAAGGAACCAATCGGCGGTACTCGACAATACGAGATAGATACGACTTACGAGTCGGAAGGGCTCGTTGTGCGTTCTCCTTTGATTGGTCGTGTTAAATTGTTGAATACAGGCCGGAGCATTTTAGTCAAAGGGGTATTTCAACTGACGGTGGAGCTCGTTTGTAGCCGCTGTTTGACCCCATTTTTGCAACATCTGGATTTTTCGGTAGAGGAAGAATTCTTGCCGACTATTCCAGTTGGCGGCATGGCACCTGTGGTGAAAGAAGAGGAAGACGTCGATGAGGATCTATTCATTGATGCGCATCAAATCCTCCACCTGGAAGAAACTGTGCGCCAATATATTTTGCTAAACATACCGGTGCACCCGTTATGCCGGCCGGATTGTAAGGGGCTTTGCCCGATCTGTGGACAAAATTTAAACGAAGGCACATGCAACTGTCGGGAAGAAGAAGTCGATCCTCGCTGGGCTGTGCTCATGGATTTATCAAAAAAGGAGTAAATGGATTATGACACCGTTACCAAAGAGGAAGATTTCTAAAGGTCGGCGCGACCGTCGTCGAGCCCATGATGCGATTAGCCTACCGGCGTTAGTACGTTGCCCGCAATGCCACGAGCTACGCCCGCCACACACAGTATGCCCGTATTGTGGCTACTACAAAGGGAAAGAAATCATTACCATGAAAGAAGCCGAAAAGGCATAGCGGCGAGAACTATCGGCCTTGTTTCAAGATATTGAGAAACGGAAGGTTGCTGACCTTCCGTTTTTTGTTTTCCTCGAGTTCTAAGAACAAGTATAATGTGTTATAACATAATATGTGTTTCGTGTTCTATTGTTGCTCGCGGCGCTGTGCGTCTCTGCGTCAACTATTTTCAGAGGGGTCGGCATGGATCTTCAGCACACCACAGCGAATGAAAATCTACGACTGGCGTCGAGCCTTTAGGCAGCTTGGCAGCGTCAACACCGGCTAAAGCCTCGATTCCGGTACGGCGGCAGGGTACGTCAAGGTTGCGTCCGCTGCCAAGAGGCTGCTCAACACCAGCTCCCTTTCAGGGGGCTTCTTGGCGACGTAGCACGGGGATTTGACCCCCGTGCGCTCGGGC
>WFQU01000169.1 GCA_015486845.1 Anaerolineae bacterium
ACATCTTGGGCATGCACCTGATTATCACCCCAACTATAGCCTAAATAGTTCCCCCGACAAACGCTCAAGCCGCTGAGAATGCCGAAGCCGTAGCCCTGGTTGACCGGCACATGCACAGGGTGCAAGCGGGGATTTGCGGCAGCTAATCTCTTGATGATGGCACCGGTGCCATCACGAGAACCGTTGTTCACCAACACCAACTCGTAATCCACACTGGCAATGTCCAACACTCGCACTAGCTGGCCAATAACCGCCTCAGCATTACGTTCTTCGTTATAGAGGGGGATAGCTAAGGAAAATTCCGGTAAACTGCTGTTTTCTCTATTCGCCGGCTGATCGACGCCAGCCAATCCTTCATTACGCATCCGGCAGTAACTTCTCCTGTCCTGATTTAATGACCCTGGAAAAACAATCCTACCATCAAACGTCCATTTCGCCAACTGTAAAGGAAGGCCATTACCGCTTAGGCGTTACTTGATCGCCCCCACCACTGCACACACTACCCCGGGCGCACGACACCAATACCGGCACAGCAATAATCCAGCAGGTGCCGGATATGACAATGCCGGGCAGACAACCTATCTCACTGCCTCCCCGGCACGGCAAATTCGAGTTATGCTGCTTTGTGGTTTCGACAATAGGATCATATCAGCTTGGCATCACCGGCATCCCTCTATTGTGTGTTTACATGCCCTCTCCTATTACGCCCAGCCACCTACGCCGGCTACCTCATAAGCTATATTCCACATTTCGTAGCCCTGATGAATAAGCAACCGAGCAGAGGTAAGGTCATAAGCCCGTCACTTTATTTGTGCCGACGCGGACTACGGTGTCGTTTTCGTCGAGGTTATCGGCGTGGTGGCCTGGGGGGCTGTCACCATACTGCCGCGCTGAAAGAGATCACCAGGAAGGATAAATTGCTGCCCATTACCCACAACGGTCGGGTATTGTCCATTCCAGACCGTCACAGCTTGCCAGCGAATCATCTCTGGCGTCAAACTCTTAGCTATGAGATCGTTGGCTCGCGCTTGCGCCTCTGCTTTGATCTTGATCGCTTCGGCTTGCGCTTGGGCCTGCACTTTGATAGCCTCCGCTTCACCTTGGGCCTCGCCAATGCGCTCTAAACGCTGACGCTCTGCTTCGCCCTGCGCTTGCGTGATAGTGCGCTGCTTTTCGTATTCCGCTTGCTTAGCCAAGTTTTCTTTGGTGGTGATATTCTCAGCCTCGATCTGCTTGTTTTCCACCGCTTGCTTGTATTCATTGGTGAACTCAATGGAACGCAACCCAAAGAAAACCAACGTCAGCCCCTCATGATCGAAGTCCGCTTTTAACTTAGTGGCGATATGCTGTTGGGCAACTTCCACATTGCCGGAATAGAGGTCCTTAGCCGGGTATTGCTTCAAAATATTGCGTACCCGCACTCGGCTGTTGGCCTTCACCACCTTTTCCACGACCTCTCTCTCAGTGCCAAGATTTTTGAGGATATCAGTCGCTCGGGCAGGATCAATACGAAAGCGCACTGTGTAGCGAGCGCTGATCTGCTGCCCGTCTGAGGTCGCCGTGTCTACGGCGAAATCAGTGTAATCAGCTTTGGATTCTTCCGGGTGCGAACTCGTTTCGTAGACAATTTCTTGTGTGCGATAGACCACTACATTTTGGATGAAAGGCATTTTCCAATTCAGACCGGGATAAAAAACGCCCTTCACTTCGCCAAACTGCTTGACAACTGCCACGGAACCTGCTTCAACCTGTGTGTACGAATCCATAAGCGCCCCGATGCCAATGACAGCAAACAGAATGACGAAAAAGATGGTGAGCACGGTTTTAATACGGACGCGCCCATTCTTGTTCTGTGCCGCAGCGACCAAAAATGCGACAATGGCACCCAGCAAACCGGCGGCGGTCAAAATTGTTATAAGCTTCCCCACTGTTTCCTCCTTCGAAAATAAAATGGAACGTAGATAAAAAATCAGACCAAAAAACTTGTTTCGTTATTTAAGAAGTTCAACTTCTGCGAGAAGTTGAACTTCTAATCGACGGCGCTCTCCGCCTGAGCGCACGGAGCTTTAAGCTCCGCGCTACGTAAATGATAAGCCCCTTAGAAAGGGGCTGGCGTTGAGCCGCCTCTTGGCAGCGGTCCCTACCTTAACGTACCCCGCCGTCGTACCGGCAAGGGAGTGGCCGAGGGCAATGCCCTCGGCTACCCCCTAACACAATGCCTTCAAATCAGTCGTGTCATTGCGAACGAACGCCGGCCTGCGCCGGCGCACCTATTGGCCCCGCCCAAGATCTGCCAAAGCGGCGTCGATTTCTTCTTTCACCCAACGGTCTGTTTCGCGGACTGCCTGTTTCCGCAAAGCGTATTGTACTATCGCACCGCCGATGCGCCCTAACGCCCAGGCCACATGTCCTCGGATCAGCGGCGCTTCGTCTTGCAGCCGGGGCAGCAGCAGTGGCACCGCTGCCGGGTTCCCCCAATTGCCAATGGCCACCGCCACATTGCGCAGAAAACGAGCTCGCTTCAGCCGGTAAATAGGCGAACGTTGGAAACGGTGGCGGAAATCTGCTTCGTCTAACTGGATCAGATCCAGGAGGGACGGTGCAAGGCGCGTTGTATCCGCCGGGTAAAAAGCAAGCTCCGCGGTGGGCTGGCGAAACCGCTGCCAGGGGCACACCTGTTGGCAAATATCGCAGCCGTAAATCCAGTTTCCCAGCAGTGGGCGCAACGAACGGGGGATAGGCCCTTTGTTTTCGATGGTCAGATAGGAAATGCAGCGCCGGCTGTCTAATTGATATGCGTCGATCAATGCGCCAGTGGGACAAGCGTCTAAGCAGCGATGGCAAACACCACACCGATTCGGCAACGGGGTCTCTGTCGTCACGGGTAACGGAATGTCCACCAATAGTTCGCCCAAAAAGAGATATGAACCGGTGTGCGGGTGAATGAGACAATTATTCTTGCCGATAAAGCCCAAGCCAGCAGCCCAAGCATGATCACGTTCCAAAATGGCGCCAGTATCCACGTAAACTTCGTAGTGTGCGCCGGCCTGTTCCGCCAAAAATTCGCCCAAACCCTTCAGCTTGGCCGTGAAGAGATCGTGATAATCCGCGCCCCAGGCGTAATTGCTGATGCGTCCCCGGCTGGGATCGTTCACCAGTGCGGCCGGAGGATCCACCGTGTAATAACTAAGCGCCACGCTGATGATGCGCTGCACGCCGGGGAGGATCACGGAGAGATCACGGCGGCGAGCCAAACGATCAGGGCGCGCTAAATAACGCATATCAGCGTGTAATCCGGCCGCCAGCCACTGTTCATAAGCAGCCAAATGAGGCGCCGGCTCAGCCAACGTCACGCCCAGCAGCGCCAAGCCCAGCCGGCTTGCTCGATCTTGCAAGGCAGATAGCAGCGCAGCGGCGGAAGTGTCCATGGCTGGCCGGATCAGTGCAGCGCCAAGCCGGGCAAGACGAAGCGATACAAAATAAACAGTGCTAACCCATCCAAAATCAAGAATGGCAAGAGCAGCATCGCGCCACGCCAGCGTTGACCTTCCTTTCGCCCTGACAAAAAGTAGAGGCTCCAGACAGCTAATACCAGTGCGTCCCATCTATGCAAATTGAACAGGTGCGTCGCGGCCGAGAACACGGCCAGAAGCGCACCACCGGCAAAGCCGAGGGCGAGAATGGGCTCCATACTCGGTTCCAGCAATAGCCAGAGGCCGGGGATCGCCAGCAGCGCCCAGGGTAACAAAGCCGGAAAGAGATAACGTCCTTGTGTTTGCAAGAAGCCGATATTATACCAGAGGTAGGCAGCTATGGTTCCTAAACCGCTAAGCTGGGCCAGCAGCAGGACAACAATCTGGCGCGACGAGAAAAGCGCCGGCCCCCAGAACAATTTGAAGAGAAAATAGCCGGAGGTCATGCACAATACTGCTGTAAAATAGAGGAAAAGCGTGTAATATTGTTGATTCAGCAACACGCCCATCCAGCCAAATTGTCCCCAAAAAGAGTGAAACGTCCAGGTTGTCAATCTGTCTACATAAGCAGGAAATCCGTGTGCGGCGATGAAATCGGCTGTGCGCGGCTGCCCGATGACCACCTGGGCATGCCGGCCTAAACCCAAAATGTCGTGTCCCCCGTACACTGCGATATTGCGCCCGAACCAGAGCAACGCCGCAGCCAACGGAACCACAACGCCCCAAAACAGCCGTTGCCAGAGCGCCGTTCGATCTAGCGCCGGTTGCCCACCGCGCAGCCAACGTCCCCGGCAAAAATTCCCCAGTCCCAGAGCCAGGAAAGCAGTGGGCAAAACAACATACGCCGTCGTTTTAGTCCAGAGCACCGCGGCCATGGCCAATCCTAAAGCAGCGTAATCATGCCCATCGCGCCGCGGGCGCAACAGAAAACGCGCCGAGAAATAGAGGGTCAAATTCAGCACGAGCTCAGCCATAGCATCATTATCCACGCCCGCCATCATGGCTAAATGCTGGGGTAGGAAAGCGACGAAAGCAACGCCGGCCAACGCCCAACTGGCGTGGTTGGGAAAAAGCAACCGGAACATTTTGTAGATGACCAGCAAAGAAAAGAAACCAAGGCAAAGCGAGTAAAGCCGCAAAGCGTACAATTGTTGCCTTTGCGGTGCGTTTGCCAACGGCGCCAAAAAGAGCGCCGCACTGACATAATAAAGCGGTGGCTGATGCGCTTCGTAACGGATACTGGACACGGACATATCTGGCGGGAAATGGGCTGCTTTGATCCGCTCCAAATAGGCCTGATTGTAATCGCCTTTTTGCAAAACGGGCAAGCGATGCGTTTGCCAGATATGGCGCACATAATTGAAATGGGCCGGCTCATCCGGCACCTGCCAGGGTGGCGTCAAGAACGCGTACAAAGCGCCGCTGCCCAAATAGAGCAGCAGTATCACGAGCAGCACCAGCTGTTCGATGCGATACTGTCCCGCTTCTTTCTGCGAATGGATCTTGGCTACGGCGTGCACTGGACATGCTCGATGCGCGGTTGACCGCTAATGTTGCCATCTTTGTCGACTTGCAGACGCACTTGCCAGGTGCAGCCACACGACCCATCATCGCCGGCGACTTGCGCCCGATACGTGGCGATTAATGTGGCGCCGGCGGTGCGAGTAATGGCGTCGAGCCCCAATCCGGCCACCGGCGCACCCCAGCCGGCAAACCCGCTCCAACGCACCGTTCTGCCTTGCCGCGCTTGCTGGTAACCCGGCATCCTTTGGCCGTGGAAGCCGAAAAATTGGCTGCTATTCGGATAGGGCAAACCAGCCAACTGGTAGGACAGATTCTGTGTGCCGGAATAATCACTCCAGCGGATACTGCCCCGGGCCTTTTCGTGGCTCCAGCAGGCGTTGGCATTGCTACCCGGCTTGAGCGTGGCCACCACTTCCCATTGGCTGCGGGCCGTCAACGGCGTGCTCGTGTCGGTCAGTGCGCCCAACGTGAAGCGCTCCCCTGACGATAGCCACGGCAGCGGCAAGTCGCTCTGCCCCTGGCTGCGCAACACGATGCTCTGACAGCCGCACGTGGTGACTTTCGATAACGTGTGGGTAGACGGATCCCAGGTATAACTTTCTTCCCCCGAGAGATTTGTTTCATCTTGTAGAAGTAGACGCATTGTATATGGTCCGACCCCGGCGTAGCTGTGTGTGACCGTCATGCCTGTGCCTTGCCCGCCGTCGCCGAAATCCCAGTGGTAGCTGCTGATCTGATTATCCCGGTCGAGGCTATCGGCGGCGGAAAAAGTGACCTGCTTTCCGTTCCACTGGACGACGCTGGCCTTCGGCACGGGCGGCTTTTGCACCGTCAAATTCGCGTCCATCGTTGCTTGCTGGCCGGACGCGTCCAAGAGCCAAAGGCGCACCGTGTACGTTCCTGGCGGCAAAGCGGTCGTCGGCCAGGTCAACTGCCAGGCGCCCGGCGCAATCTGCTCCCCCGCGCTAATGCCGTCCCCGATAAGCGCCCAGTGATCACCCTGCCAATACTGGAAAATTGCCTGGGTGATGTCCCTTTCATTGCTGCGGTCCCAGCCTAACAAATGTGCTTCACCCCAAACCGCCGGCCCTTTTTCGGCGCCGGCCCAACTAAGCTGTGGTTGCGGCGGTCCGTCCACGTGCACCCAACGGGTGAGGCTATCGCTGCCGCCAGGCCCGCTGACTTGCAAGCTAAATTGGCGCCAGCCGGCACCGTCGCAAACCGGTTGTGGCGCGGCAGCAGCGCTATCGCCGTGGCAATCGGCAAAATCCCAGAGGAAGTGCAACGGTGGCCGGCCACTGCTCATGTTACTGAGCGCGATGGGCTGCCCGGGCCGGATGTTGGCCGGCAAACTGAAGGCGGCGACACTTTTGCCGGATAGATTCTGCAAGATGCGGGGAAAGTAGCACTGCTGGCCGTTCACGGATGTGGCAATGGCAACCTCGTCACCAATTTGCGGATTGGCCAACCAGATTGCTTTCATGGTCAGAGAAATCGGCTTGTGCAAATCAGTTGTGGCCGGCGGTGTAATAGTCAACTGGAAATCGGCCACTTGCCGGGCCAGGAGCGGGATGATATTGCCGTTGGCAAATCCACTTTGCCAGCCGGCCGGTGCTTGTAATTGCAATTGCAAAGCACCGGTGGTGTTGCCAACATTGACGATCTGCCCTTGCCAAACGGTCGCCTGGCCGGGGAGCAACGGCGGCATGGCGGTGAACCAGACCATGGGTCTGACCACTGCCCCGCCACTACTCAGGTTAGCCGCCGGCGCGCTCAGATCAGCAATGCTGCTGCCGGGGTCGAGATAGCGGCGGTCCGCATCTGCCTGGATATTCACGCTGCCGCCTAAGCTGTGCAATGGGGCAAAGCGGTGGCTGTTCCCCTGTAAATCCAACACAGTCAACGCGCCGCCGCTGATCCAGAGACCGCCGGAGCCAGCGGTGAAAGCGCCTTCGGGCATATCTTCCAAATCGAGCCGCCCGTTGCCGCCGACCGCCAGACTAATTTGTTGGCCAGTGACGTGACTATTGCCGGCCACGATCCTTTTGGTCGCCACGACGGCGACTTTGCCGCGGCCAACGCCCCCATTTTGGCGTCCGCCGCTGATCCGGCCGTAGCGCAGCAAAACGGTCGTGCCGCTGATCAGGACCGGTCCGCCGCGCGTACCCCGGCTATCGCCCCCGTAGATCAGCCCACGATTCATAACCTGGCCATTCTTGCTTTGCAGCCACACGAAGCCGCCGGGCAAACTGCCAGCGGCAGAGCTACCGGCGATGAGTCCCTCGTTAAGAATGAGACCACTTTCGGCAACGAGATGCACTCCGGGCGCACGGTCACTACCCGCCGTGGCGATGATGGCACCCTGATTCTGTAGCGCCCCGGCGTCGACTTGCAGGAGGATGTCAGCATCCTGGCCGCGCATTGTGCCGAGATTTTCGATGCTATCGCTGGCCGTGACCCGAATAGTGCGTGCACCAGGCGCGTTGGTGAGCCCGGCATGCGCTTGCACGGTCAGCCGGCGCACGGCCACTGCACTGGCGTCCGTTTGCACGGTGATGCCGCCCTGAATGGTCACATCGCTGTTCGGGCCGGGGATAGTCACGCCAGGCTGAGCAGTACCTTGCTTCCCCCATGTGGCCGGCGCATTCCACAAGCCGGTCTGTATCGCTGTAAAGTTTTCGCTGCTGTCGCCCCGGCTAACCACCGGTGCAAAGAGCAAGGCTAAAAAGAAAAGGGGGACTAAAATAACTCGTTGTGTTGGCTTTATCATATTCTCGATTCTGCTGTCACGCAGAAATGTGACCTCCCCTGCTGCCGCTAATCGGAACGTAACGCGGTGTGCTTTGCTGTAGATTCCAAGCAAGTAATCAAACCGCTGCCGCGATCTACTATGAGCGCATCATTCAGGCCGGGGACCCGTCAACGGATTGCGTCCAAAAACGCCCTGGTCCAATTTAGACTACAGGAACTCCGGGCGCTGTTCTTTTTCTAATCGCTCGATTATCGCGCGCACCCGTTGCGATTGTTGCCGTGGTACGACTAACAAGGCGTCCCGGGTATCCACAATCACCATATCACGCACGTCCACGGTGGCTATAAGTCGTTCCGGAATATCACTGTAAATGAAGCTGCCACTGGTCTCTACGCCGATATGTTGTGCTTGCACGATATTATTGTTGATGTCTTTGGTCAATGCGTTGTACAACGTAGCCCAACTGCCCACATCACTCCAGCCAATGTCGACCGGAATGACGACTACGTCCTGAGCGTGTTCCATAATGCCGAAGTCAATAGACTGTTTTTCGATATTGAGCCAGACCCTGTGAAAGATTTCTTCTTCGTCGGGGGTACCGAAAGCAGCCGTGATCTGGCCTAACTGCTGGTAAAGTTTGGGCATTTGCCGCTGGAATTCGCCCAAAATACGGGAAACTTTCCAGACGAACATGCCGCTGTTCCAAACGTAGCGGCCGCTAGTCAAAAATTCGCGTGCCAAACCGGCATCAGGTTTTTCGGTAAAACGCAGCACTTTCTCGGCCTGGAAATCGTCCCATTCGCCCAATGGTTCACCCCGTTCAATGTAACCAAAGCCGGTCTCCGGCCCGGTGGGGCGAATGCCCAAAGTAACTAAGTGGTCTTGCTCGGCCAGGGCAGCCCCGGCTAACAAAGCCTGCCGGAATCTCTCGGCCCGTTCGATAAGATGGTCGGCGGTAAGCACAGCCATAATAGCATCCGGGTCCTGGCGTTGCAAATGGATGGCAGCTAAGCCGATGGCGGGCGCACTATTGCGCCCCACCGGTTCGCCGATCAAATTGCTGGCCGGCAAAACAGCCAATTGACGACGCACAAGCGGGAGATAACGGGCGTTGGTGATAACAAAAGTGCGTTCTGCCGGAATGAACGGCGCGATGCGCACATACGATTCCTGCAGCATCGTGCCCCGACCGGTCAAGTCCAGGAACTGCTTCGGCAAAGCGTTGCGGCTACGCGGCCAAAGCCGCCGGCCGACACCGCCGGCTAAAATCACAGCGTGCAGATGATCTCGGTATCGGTGTTCGGCTAAATTTCCCATTGATAGTGGCATCCCCTTGTCTGGATTGGTAGGCATTATCCCTGATTAGCTTCATTATACAAACGTATGCACGGAGAGGCAAACAGTGTAGCGCGCGGATAGGGCTTTCCCATGCCAGTCACGTATGGCAGCAAGCTATATAGAACGAAGATGGAACCGCGATCCGACGGGGAGCAAAAAAACGCGCAGCGAACAATATCGTATTACGCCTTATTCTCAATTGTTACGCCGTGCTGCAAGCCCACGATAGACTTCCCCGGACTAAGCGCTTACCCGTGAAGTGCCTGTACACGGAGCAAGGACTTAACGCCAAGCCGCCAAGGGCGCAAGGACACGAAGAAAATTGAAAACCATGACGTCTTTGCACCCTGGCATCGAGTTTTTTAGTGCTGGCTTGTCCAAGGTCAGGAACAAGGAAGTCTATCACAAAGTATGCTAAGACTAACGATACCAATCCGCCCGGCTCCACGGCAAATTATTATGCCCTTGTTCGTCATCTTTCACCGCTAACACCTGGTAAACGCTCTGACGATTGCTGGCAAAGCCGTAAGATGCGCCAGCCATGAACAAATGCCAGATGCGGTAAGTCATCTCCGGTACATATTGTAGAATTTCATCCTCGTGTGCTTCCATGCGGCGCACCCAATGGCGCAAAGTCAAGGCGTAATGTTCCCGTAGCGACTCAACATCCCGGATTTCAAAGCGTGTTTTTTCCATCACAGATAGGGTCTTGTTAATGTTTACCAATTCGCCGTCTGGAAAGACGTAATTGGTGCTAAAGCTGGTTTTTTGCTCAATGGCGCGCGGCATACTTTTGCCAATAGAAGCAATGCCATGGTTCAAGAAGACGCCACCTGGCTCCAATAATGCGTAAGCCTGGCGGAAATAAGTCGCGAGTTTGCCGGCGCCGACATGTTCGAACATGCCAATACTGACTAATTTGTCATATGACTCTCCTCTGACTTGTCGATAATCCTGCAACCGCACTTCGCAGCGGTCTTCCAGGCCCGCCGCGGCGATTCGATCTTTAGCCAGTTGATACTGGTTCTTGCTCAGCGTGATGCCAGTAGCGTGCACACCGTAGTGCTCGGCGGCCCACATGATCAAAGCGCCCCAGCCACAGCCGATATCAAGGAGACGCTCTCCCGGTTGCAAGCGCAATTTCCGACAAATGTAGTCCAACTTCAGTTCCTGGGCCGTGTCCAAATCCTCCTGGCCGGTGGGAAAATAGGCTGCCGAGTAAACCATGTGTTTGTCCAGCCAGAGCGCGTAGAAATCGTTGGACACATCATAATGGTACTGGATGGCCGCTCTGTCCCGCTTGAGAGAGTGACGCAGGCCGTGTAAAAGCGGCAGACGAGATCCTTGCCGGCCATCGTTATGCTCTTCTGCAGTAGGAAAAGTAAGCAATGGTTTTAAAAGTCCGCGTCCTTTTTTGAGCCAATTTATCTGCCCTACGTAATCAGCTAAAGGGAAAACGTTGAAAATATCGCCCTCAATGTCGAACATCTTGTAGATATAAGCTTCCCCCATGTTCAATTCGGTGGGCAAAAGAAGTAACTTTCGCACCGCAGTTGGAGAATGCAATACCAAGGTGAACTTTTGCTCAGCGTCCGGTGCCGGCCCGATGGTCGTGCCATCCCACAGCCGGATTTGGAAATCCCAAGGGCCATATTCAGCAAAAATAGCCTGGAAAATGTGCACGGTTGTTTCCACTGCCAGATCGTTATGGAGCATGGTTGGGGTTGTCACCGGTGCATTACTGTTTATTTCGGACATCGTAGCCTCCTTATTTAGCAAAGAACAGTATTAGCTTCTCAGTATGGCTCGCAACGTGTATTACAACCGTTGATCTCGCGCTACTTCACACTTAAATGACTTACTATGCACATTATAAGTCATCGTATCAGGCTTGGCAATGCCTTCTCTCATAACCTGGCATCATATCTACCACGCGCTGGGGCTTGCTTGATCATCAATAATCTCTCCAGCGTCTCGCCCAGTGCGAAACATTAGCTCAGCCTACCAAGATTCATGCCAGCCATTCCACATTCAACATAGGTTCTACTGAAAAACCTTTACCTCCGCACACTTTTCGTTCTCAGAGAGAAAAATAGTGGGTTTGCGACAGGATTTCGCCTTTGCAATCTGCTTTTTCTCAGCGATCCCTGCGATTCAATACCTTCTTTCAAGAAATTCAACCTGGGGCGTAAAAAGATTCGAGCCCAAGTCAAAGATACCCGGGTTGGCACATTCGAAATTGTTGTACAAGCTATTTTGACATATGCGAAGCACATGATATAATTATTATGCTTATCATGTCACAAGCACCTAAAATTGAACGCAAAGATTCAGACAGAATGACTGTCTCCAGAATGAGTAAGACTGACAGCAGTGTAAAGTAACTATTCTAATCCGTTGAAGACTAAACTGCTAAGAGCATTTTTGCATCGTTGCGTATTTCCTAAACGGGTTCATCCAGTATACATCTCCTAGTCCCTATACTATTTGGGAGGCCGTGCCAGCAATTCGAAATTTAACACGGGGCGTATAAATTTTCGAGAATTACGCGGTTAGAAACCACATCTGCACTTGCCAAGCCGTCCTCCTACAGCGCCAAACAGTCTATTTCGGCGGACTTGGTAGCCTATAATGACAACTTTAAGTCACTCAGCATGAGGGCTTATTACTTTTCACCAGCCTATGTAACGGTTACAACAAGCATAAAACCGAGCCAGAGACGTTTAAATTGACACATTTGAAATCGCTGTAGATAGAGCACGATTGTTAGATTTTATAGCTCATCAATGACATTCTTATGTACTGGACGGGAACTTTACTTAGAGCGACAGAGATCGCTAAAGCACCAAGAAAAAACAACAGGAATTATAGCCATCTGATACTTGAGAAGGAGAGACCGAGAAACACTTTTGGCCTTTTCAGCCTGAAGGCAACAGCGTCTCTGGTTTTGCTTTGCTGGCAATGAGAGGGTGGTGGGCTTTATCCCTCTATCACACAATTCCTAGCCGTTGAGCAAACGGTATTCAACTGTGTGTAGAAGGTAATAATCCACAATGCACAAAGGACGGTGGCATCCTCTTTGTGCTTGCTGTGGAAGCTAAACGCCACAAGCAAGCATGTGAATGTTCCATTTAAGAAAGGAGAAGCGTATGCGTGAATGGTTGGTTATTTCATACATTAACGTAAGAAAGGAGAAGAATCATGCGTAAGTGGCTTATCGTTTTACTGGTGATTGTGATGGTAGCTCCTTTGGCAGCCTGTGGGGGCAAAGCAACCCCCACGAAAGCACCCGCTCCAACGAAGGCTTTAGTGGCTACAAAAGCACCTGTGGCTACGAAAGCACCTACTAAGGCCACAACAGGGAAGACAAAGACGCTAACTATTGGATTCACGGCCTCCGAGACCGGCAAATACAACGTCGAGTCGACCGGACAGTTACTCGGTCTGAAGCTGTGGGCTAAGCACATCAATGATGCCGGCGGCTTGAAGTTGGCGGATGGTAACACATACAAAATCGCCC
>WFQU01000170.1 GCA_015486845.1 Anaerolineae bacterium
AGCCGGATGCGGGAAATCCGCATGTCCGGTTCGATGAGGGGGAGCTGGGACGTAGTGCAGGGCATGAAGGTGATTAGGCACGCAGGAGAAATCCGGGAACGGGGCTAACCTGGAGCCTACACACTGTTACCCAGCTCTCTACTCTACCGTTGATCTGCGTTCTATTTTCAGAGGAGCATGGTATGGAAAAAGACCGATCAAAACGTCAGTCGGTCGTTGTAAAAATTTGCGGCTTGACCAACTGGGAAGATACATGGAACGCGCTGCAAGCCGGAGCCGATTTTCTCGGCTTCGTTTGCAATGCCAACGACCCTCGCTACATCGATCCGGAGGCAGTGCGCATCATCGTGCAGCGGCTGCACCGGGAAAAACCGATCCCTCCGCCCTATACTGTGGGTATCTTCGCCGATGCTGCCGTGGAAACCGTGCAGGCGGTTTTAGCTGTCACGGGCCTGGACTACGGCGAATTGCAAGGAGACGAAACGCCGGCTGTGCTACAAGCGTTAGGCCGTCGAGCTTATAAGAAATTGCGCCCGCATTCAGCCGAAGAAGCGGACGCTGATGCCGGCTGGTATGCACCATTAGCCCCGAAAGGAAGACATGCGCCGAAAGTGCTCGTCGACGCTTATCATCCAGATCTGTATGGCGAAGATGCTGCCCAACTGAACTGGGATATTCAACGCTATTTGACGGAGCAACGCTTCAAGATCATAATGGGGGGCGGTCTAACGCCGGCTAACGTTGTCGAGGCGATCCGCTATGTGCGTCCCTGGGGCGTGAATGTCAATTGCGGCGTAGAGTCGGACAGCGGGCGGAAAGATCCGACTAAAGTAATAGCATTTATCCAGGCCGCTAAACATGCCTTTGAGGGAGCGCCATGACGGATCAAAAAGAAAAGAGCATGCCGAAGAAGACCAACTGTCTCAAGCCGGTGGGTGAGAAATTGGGCTGGCACCTGATAGATAAGAGCTACATTTTTCAGAGCCGCTGGCACAATTTGCGTCAGGATCATTTGATTCTACCCAACGGGCGGGAAATTCAATTCACTTACCAGGAACATCCCGGTTTTGTCTTAGTTGTGCCCATGGTGAGCGCAGATGAGGTTGCCTTGATCCGTTCTTACCGTTACCCGGTGGATGCTTGGAGCTGGGAAGTGCCGGCCGGCGGTTTAGGCACCAAGCCAGGTTTAGCGCCCGTCGAGGTCGGACGCGAGGAATTGGCGGAAGAAATCGGTGGTGTTGCACACGGGGATATTGTGTCTTTGGGCTCATTTTACGGAGCAGTCGGCACCAGTGATGCCATCGGGCATTTCTTCTTAGCCTGGGATGTGCGCTTAGAGGAGAAACCACATCGAGAGTGTACTGAATTTATGGCCGTGCATGTTGTGTCGTACCAAGAGGCATTAGCCATGATCCAACGACACGAGATCAAAGATGCTCAGAGCGCTCTGGCGCTTCTATTAGCTCGCCCATACATTTTGCAGCCGTAATGCACACGTATTAAATTGTGACCACATCGCTCTATTCCTGGTCATCCGTTTCATCCTGAACGTCAGTGGGGGCGGATTCCTTAAGCACGATGTGATAGCCGCAGAAAAAGTCCCCATGCAATTGATGCTCTACCCGTTGCACATCGGCATCGGGGAAGAAATCATGCAAAAGTTGTAAGTCGGCCGCACAAGCTTGGGGAAATTGTTTGGCGATATCTCGAATGGTGCAATTATACGCACGCAGGCGGTATTCTGTGTCACTTACTTTCTCCCACTCGGCTAAAAAGCCGTCTCGATTCAGGACGGTGTTTAAGGCTTCCAAACGATTTTCAATCGTGCTTTGTGCCGGCACCATCTGTCGTATTTCAGCTAAACGCCGCTTTTGCTGCTCATTGAAAATTGCTTCCACCATTTCAGGGCCAGCTAACGCTTCTACAGTGGCTAAAGCGTCTCGGATGAAGTCAACATATCCTTTCTGGAAGAATACCTCAGCCGATTCTGTGAGCTGGTAGCGATAAACGGGCCGGCCGACCGGTTGGCGGTGTACCTCGAAATCCACCAAATTGTCTTTTTGCAATGTCATGAGATGCCGGCGCACGCCCATACTGGTAATAGCGAGCCGCTCCGCCAATTCCTGGGCGGTCAAGGGCCCATTCTTTTTCAGCGCCACCAGAATATCCCGGCGTGTGCTCTGTATCTGATCGGCAATTGCTTCGTTCCATATACCCATTATAATTACCTCTATCTATCTCCACGGTTAAACTTTGTTACGGATCGAGTTGCGTGTCTCTCATCATAGCATAAGACGCAGGATTAACCAACAAACAGGTTGACAAAGTTTTTAATGGCTAAAGTAGTCTACATAAGCCTAACCTGTACAAGCCAGAACCAAAAAGCTCGACGTAGAAGCGCAGAGACCAGATTACTTTAAAGATAACGGCATGGGCCTGCGGCCTGCCTGTGCGGGCACGCAGACAGGCGCACCACAGCGGCTGAAAACGCTCCCGGTCCCTTAACCTTGGGGGGGGGGGGAGAGCAACACACCCCCAAAATTGGAGGCCGGGGGTAACGATTCGGCCCGGCGACTAAAAGTCGCGGCAATGTCTGCAAAATCGCCCTACGGCGATTAGCACGCAACCTGCGCAGGCAGGTTTCGCAGTTGTAGCAGCGATTTCTAATCGCCGGGCGTGCGCAGACTGCGTTTATCTGCGTCCCATTTTTATTTTCAGGGGAGGAGACACATCAAATAACCGTGATCGTGTTTTCTCCGAGATACACTTTTAGCTTCTCGGCCAATGCCTCGGACCATTGCGTCGTGTGCTGTGGAAATTCGAGTTCTACCGTGCTGTGTGTAGTGGGAATGAAAACATGAAATGAATCCGAACCATTCACTGCGGTTAGCAACTGATAAATTGCTTTCAGCTTGCGGATGTCGCCAACGCTATCTTCGGTGCGTTGGAAGTGGATGTCAATCCGCCGGGCCGGTTTGTGGGCCGGGGTAACCGGTGCGTTCGATTGTGGATGCTGATCCTGGCCATTGCCGGATGGCAGCGACGTCGAGCTGCCCGAGGCAGGTAACGCTGTGGGTTCGTCTTCTTCTGTTAACCAAGGCGGCGGTTCCTCGCTGAGCCGGGGCGTGTTGGCTGGGGGTAGAACCGCTGAAAAAGATTTCGTCTGGCGTTTGCTATCTGCTGGAGGAGCTGTGGCTGCCCTCGCTTCCAGAAGTGCATCGCGCACTTGCTCTACGATAATGCTGTATTCTTCTTCCTCCTTGCCTCGTTTGTTAACCTTACCCTCTATTTGTACAATTTTACGTTCTTCCCACATCTCTTTCGTGTCACGATAAGTGCGCGGGAAAACTACCGCATCACACTCGCCGCGCAGATCTTCTACGTTAGCGATGAGCATCAGATCACCCTTTTTAGTGGTCAAGCGCCGCACGTTTGTGATCAATCCCATGAAAACAACCTGTTTGCCGACCATATCGGAATCAAATTCGTCACAGTGAAAATTGTTGAACTTTTCTAGATTGACACCCAATTTTTCCAGGGGGTGGGCGGTGATATAGGCCCCGACATATTCCTTCTCCCAGTCCAAAAGCACGCTTTCTGGTGGCGATGGTACATCGGGTAAGGTTATTTCCTCCATCACGCCTTCATCATCTTCCAAAAGGCCGAAAAGGCTGCCTTGCCCGACATCTTCCGCCGCAAAATGAGCCGAGCTGATACCGACCATCTGGTCTATTACTTCTTGTAGCTGCTGCCGGTTGCCAAATTGGCTGAAGGCACCAGCACGCATGAGTGACTCCAGTGCTCGTTTGCCGACCACGCGTAAATCCACACGCTTAACGAAATCTTCCAGAGAGTGAAAAGGACCACCTGCCCGCCGGGCAGCCAAGATCACTTCCACTGGCCCGTCCCCCACGTTTTTGATCGCGGCCAAGCCAAAGCGGATCGCTGCACCTTCCGGTAGCGGGAATGGGTATTGCGTGCGTTGTCGGATGTTCATAGCGGCGACTACTGGCGGCGTTAGCGATTCGATGGTGAAAGAGATGTCGCTGGCATTGATGTCCGGCGGCAGGATTGCAATGCCCATTTGCCGGGCGTCCTTGCTGAACTTAGCGACCTTCTCCAAATCGTGAAGCTCCACATCCAAGAGAGCCGTCATGTATTCCAGCGGATAATGCGCTTTCATGTAAGCGGTTTGCGTTGTGATGACTGCGTAATCCGCAGCGTGTGCCTTGTTGAAACCGTAGCGGGCAAACTTCTCGATGTCATCGAATACGGCTAAAGCGACGTCTTGGGCAATGCCGTTGGCCACAGCACCAGCGATGAACTTCTGGCGATGACGCAAGAGTTCTTCTTTTTTCTTCTTGGAAACTGCTTTGCGGATATAATCCGCCTCGCCCGGCTCGTAGCCGGCCATCTGGGTTGCAATTTGGATGATTTGTTCCTGGTAAACGATGATGCCATACGTCTCGCCCAAGATTGACTCCAAAATGGGATGTCGGTAATGTACTTCTTCTTCCCCGTGCAGGCGCTTGATAAATGTTGGAATATATGGCATGGGGCCGGGGCGGTAAAGAGCCACCGTCGCGATGATATGTGCCAATTTCGTCGGCTTCATGGAGCGCAAAACCCGGCGCATGCCGGGCGATTCCACCTGAAAAATACCGGTGACTTCACCTGTGGAAAGGAGCTTATAACTTTCCGCATCGTCAGTGGGGATCGTGGCCAAATCCAGCGAAACGCCGTGCCGTTGTTTAATTAGATCTGCCGCGCGCTGCATAATGGTCAAAGTGGCTAAGCCTAAGAAGTCCACTTTGAGCAGCCCGATGTCTCCTTCCAGCGTTTCGCCCACGAACTGTGTCATGACACCGATAGGGCCTTCCCTGTTGATGCGATGCAGCGGTGTATATTCCACTAATGGTTTGTCAGAGATGATGACGCCCGCCGCGTGGGTAGAGGCATGTCTGGTAATGCCTTCCAGCCGTTGGGCAATGTCAATCAGCTCTTTGATTTCCTCGTCCTTAGCGATTTCTCCCTGCAAGTCGGGGGAGGATAGCGCGTCGGCGATTTTAGCTTTGGGTCCGGAAGGCACCATTTTGGCGATGCGGTCCACTTGGCGCAGTTCGATATCCATAGCTCGCCCTACATCTCGGATGACAGCCCGAGGGCCCATAGTACCGAAAGTAATGATTTGGGCCACATTTTGCTTGCCATATTTCTCCAGTGTATGACGGATTACTTCGTCTCGCCGGTCATCAGGAAAATCCAGGTCGATATCCGGCATGCTGACCCGGGATGGATTCAGAAAACGCTCGAAAATTAATTTGAACGGTAACGGATTAATGTGCGTGATACCCAAACTATATGCGACAACGCTGCTGGCGCCGGAACCACGAACATTCCACCAAATGCCGTGTTCTTTGGCGTACATAACTAGATCGCGCACGATGAGAAAATAAGCGTCGAAGCCCATGTTGTGGATAATGCCGAGTTCGTAATTGAGCCGTTTCCGGACTTCTTCGTCATTGGCGTGCTCACCGTAACGCCATTGGAGTCCTTTGTCGCACAAATGACGCAAATAGGTCTCTTCGTCAAACCCTTCCGGTACCGAAAAATGGGGCAAATGGTAGCCGTCTTTGGACAAATCAATGGAACACCTCTCGGCAATCTCTAAGGTGTTAGCAAGTGCCCCGGGCACTTCGCCGAAGAGTCGTCCCATTTCGGCGCCGCTCTTCAGATAATACGAATTATCGCTCATCCGCATCCGTTTCGGATCCCGAATGGTAGATTTAGTTTGCACGCAAAGTAACACATCGTGGGCCACCGCGTCCTCTGGGTGCACGTAATGGACGTCGTTGGTGGCAATAACTTTCAATTGGTACTTTTTAGCGAAGGAGAGTAATGTGCGATTGATCTGCGTGAGCGTTTCGATGCTGTGTTCCTGCAACTCGACGAAGAAATTCTCCTGGCCAAAGACGTCCAGATACCATTTCAATTGTTGCTCGGCTTTTTTCTCTTCCCCCTGAGCCAAATAACGAGGAATTTCGGCCGCCATGCAGCCTGTGGTGCCAATCAGTCCCTCGGCATGTTCAGCCAAATAGTCATGGTCAATGCGAGGATGCTGGTAAAATCCCTGTAACTGCGCAGCAGAGGTCAAGCGCAACAGGTTATGATAGCCAACCTGGTTTTTGGCTAATAACAGCATATGATACGCTTTGCGGTCTAATTTTGGGTCCCGGTCTGTCATGCGCCGGGGCGCTAAATAGGCCTCCACGCCGATGATTGGCTTGATGCCCGCCGCTTTCGCTTCTTTGTAGAATTCGATGACACCGTACATTACGCCATGATCTGTGAGTGCTAATGCCGGCTGCCCCATTTCTTTGGCCCGGGCTACCAATTCTTTAATCCGGCTTAACCCGTCCAAAAGGGAATACTCGCTGTGTACGTGCAGATGCACGAAATTGTCTTGCTTCTTTTCCACGCTGATCTGATCCTGTCTGCTCATGCGCTGCCTGGAGAGTGAAATATGACAGGCAAAGGTTTAAACATTGATTGCCTTATCGAGAATAGCACAAGACCATTATAGCATTGGCCTCTTTTTCGCTCAACAATTGCTATCCCAAATTCTATTTGGGTTACCTTGGGATATTTTGGTTTATCCGAAGCGGCACAAGGCTGCTGGGCCGATAAACCTTGACTGATAGCGGGGGGAACTTGGTCGTTATGTTAGTTTTATGTATAATGTACCTAACTTGGATGGGCCAGAACAGAAAAAGCCAACGCCAAGTCGCAAAGAAGCCAAGTCGCAAAGTTTTTTATTTTCTTTGCATTCTTGCGTTCCTGCGGCTTTGCGTTAAGTTTTTGCTCAGTGTACAAGAATTTCAATAGTAAGATAATACTACGGAGGCGCGTTATGCACGCTATTTGCTTGCAAGATAACTTAGCTAAAGGTCTCTCCATTGTTGGGCGTGTTGTCTCTTCACGCACCAGTTTGCCGGTCTTGTCCAATATTCTTTTGAAAGCTGAATCGCCGGCCCAGGTGCGCCTTTCGGCCACTAACCTGGATATCACGGTGAATTGTTGGTTAGGCGCACAGGTGAAAGAAGAGGGCGCAACAACGGTGCCGGCCAGACTTTTCAACGAGTATATCAGTTCGTTGCCGGCAGAACCGGTCGACTTGAAACTGTCGGTCCGTGCAGAACAGCTTCACGTAGCCTGTGACCGCACAGAGACTAACTTTAGGGTCATCGATGCCTCCGAGTTTCCTATTATTCCGGAAGCGGAAAAGAGCACGTTACAGATTGAGCCAGCAACATTGCGGCAGATGATTCAGCAGGTGGTTTTTGCTACTTCCGCAGATGAAAGTCGCCCGAATTTGACCGGCGTTTCAGTCACAGCCCAGGATGATACCCTATCCATGGTGGCGACAGATGGTTACCGACTCTCTTGGCGGCGGACGCATTTACCGGTAGCCGTTACCGAGGAAGCCAAAGTGATCGTGCCGGGCCGTTCATTGTCCGAGGTTGCCCGGGGCGCGGCTGATGCGGATGATGAACATTTGGCCTCTATTAGTTTTACGCCGAACCGCAGTCAAGCCATATTCGAAATGACCGGCAAAGAAAGTGCCGGCAAAAGCAGTTTTCAACGCCTATCTATCGTCTCACAGTTGCTGGAAGCCACTTTCCCAAAATATGAAACAATTATTCCCAAATCGCATACCACCAAAGTGACTACCGCTACAGCTGGCTTTTTGCAGGCGGCGCGGCGTGCTTATCTATTTGTGCGGGATAGCAATAATATCGTCAAATTGCACCTCACGCCGGGTGAAGCGGGGCAGATCCAGTTTTTCGCTTCATCCCACGACTTGGGTGACCACGAAAGCACATTAGATGCCCGTGGCGAGGGGCAGGAGATGGATATTGCTTTCAATGTGCGCTTTCTCATTGATGTGCTATCGGTCATTGATACCCCGGAAGTCTCTTTGGAACTGACGGCAGCGGACCGGCCCGGCGTGATACGGCCGGTAGGCGGTGGCGATGAAGAGTTTCTCCACGTTATCATGCCCATGAATCCGAACCGGTAATTGCGCCGCCTGCTAATACCTTTCTACGCCGGCGTTGCGAAGATTCGTTACCACGAAGCTCACGAAGGAACACTTTGTGCCCTTGGTGGTAGAAGATTGAGTCATTCCTATCATAGTCTGAGCCGTTGTCCTAACTGTCAAATCTATTTTGCTGACGGCTCGCGGAGCGCAGGAAGAGACAAGATGGTTTTATTTCCCTCCGACGAAGAAGGGTCTGTTGGAACACGTAGGTGAGACAGTGCAGTCGGCCGAAATGCGACACCATGCGTCAATGTTGCTGCACTCCGAGAGTAACCGTCTTGCCCAAAATTTGCTTTCGCCGAGCTTAGTGTTGGCTGTTTTAGTCCGCGCTTTAGGTGGATCAGATTTCTTAGTTGGCGTGTTAGCCAACCTGCGCATGTTCAGCAAATTAGGGTGGCCGTTGCTCATCTCGGCGTATTTGTTGCGCCACCCGCACAGGCGTCGCATTTTAAGCTGGCTGCAGGGGATCAGAGGCTTATTCTATCTTCTCTTAGGCGTTCTCCTGGTCGTGATCAGCGTCCGTTATCCGACGATTATGTTAATTGCTCTATTCGTCGTTTTGATCGTCAATGCGCTTCTGGTGGAAATGGGGCAAGTCGTCCGTTTGGACTTGCTGGGGCGCCTCTTCAGCGAGCGCAAACAAACATTATTTTTCGCCAATGATCAGCTTTTAGCCGGCGTTTTTGGCATTTTCGCCGGGTTTTTTATCAGTATCGTGTTGCGATCCGGTGCCACCGGCCATGTGCCGCTATCCCGCTACGCTTATTTGTTAATCGTAGCAGCATTTATGTTATTCATTTCAGCTTTGGCCATTTTGCTGATCAAAGAGCCCCAAGCTCCGCTGCCCCGAACCGGTCCCACGCTGCGGGAACAGTTTCGGACGGGCCTGAACATTCTACAGCGCAATGTAAACTATCGCCGGTTCATTATGACACGCATTACCCTGCCGTTGTACCATATTGCTTCCCCTTTTTACATTGTTTATGCTATAGAGGTCTTACATGTGCCCACGATGATGGTGGGCTATTACACTGTCTTGCAAATAGGCGCCAACTTATTGACGAATTTCCTTTGGCGCTGGATCGACGGGCGTTGGGGTGCTCAGTGGGTTATGAAGTCGGCCATGTCAATCACTTTGATGGCTCCATTGATTGCGTTGACTTTTCGTCCCCTCGCGACGTACGCGCATTTATCCCAGCCTGCTATCAACTGGGGGTTTGGCCTTTTGTATCTCTTTTTCGGCGGCACCATGAGCGGCCGTATCATCGCGATTCAAAGCCTATTGCTACAAGTGAGTCGTGACGAGAAGACTTTGCGACCAACGTACATCGGCTTTTCCGACACGGTGCAGGCAATTTTCGGTGTGGGCGCCATTTCGGGGGGGATAGTGGTCCATTATTATGGCTATGACGCCGTGTTCGGCTTAGCTATCCTGTTCGCTCTTTGGGGAACATACAACGCTCTCCGAATTCACTTGCCGCCAGAAGAGGCTACGGCGACAATGGTTTGAGCCAACGGTCTTCGTTATCGCCTTCTGCCATCCATCCTTTGCTGCCGTCTTTGGCTCGCAAAAGCCACCAGTGATAACCCTCCCTGGCCACCGGCCCATCTTCTACAGTCAACACGCTCCCGGGCGGATAGCGGCGCACTATTTTGGCAAAGCGACTGGGTTGCTCGTGCATAGCCAGCCAGGAGGCGCCATGGGTCGTGACGACGATCTGCCGGCCGATGGCTATTTGCCCCGGGGCTGCCGTTGGCGTGATGGAAGGTCGTGAGATCAGCCACTTGTCTTGTGCGTCCCCTTCCGCAATCCAGCCTAACAAGCCGTGTCCATCGTCTACGAGCCACCACGTGAAGCCATCTGCTTGGCGTGGTCCATCTTTAATCGTTACCACAGCTTGGGGCGGCAGTTGCCCAACCAAAGCGGCGTGTGTCGTCGCTTTGGACCGCACGTTGAGGTCTTTGTGGGCAACAATCAACCCGTCTCCGCCCACAGGCAGGTGAGGGGTTGCCGTCGCGGTAGGGATGAGCACGACGATAGTGGGCTGCACGAGGCGCGTGGGTGTTGTCGTTGGCGTGAATGTGCTGGCAACTGTGACCGGCGCTGTGTCCGTCGGCGATGGCGTCGGCCGGTCCGCGGGGGCGAAGGAGCCACACGCTAACGCCGGCAACAAGAAAAGCGCCGCGAACAAGATGAACAGCCAGGATTGATGAGATCGTTGCACGCTGTGCCTCCGTCAGCTATAATCGCTTGCGCGAAATCTTAGCAGAATAGTGAATCAAAGTAAAGAATAATGGTAGCTGCTCAGTCATTCCAGCTCTAACGCAGTGCGTGGTAGGGTCTGAGCATCAAGCGGTTAGAAACTGCACCTATATACTTGCCAAGTCGCCCTACGGCGGTTGTAAAATAGTCCGCACCAGTGCACTTGGTCGCCTGTAGCGGCGACTTGGCATCGCTCAGCGTGAGAATCCTTACTTCTTGCCAGTCAATGTCGGCACGACTTTCAATCACTGGCTTCAGTATTACGCAGCAGATAATAACTGTGCTATACTGCTATTCGCTCCGGGAGGAGCTACAATTATTGTTTTGATTTGTCGAAATGACGCCCTGAGAAACAAGGGCGTTTTTGTTGCAGCAGAATGGCTCGTACTTGCATTTGGGATGGGTCAACTGTTGGAAATAACAGGGCATGGACTGAGAAGCCTGTGTATTGAAGGACCTATCAAGACCAAAATACAAGTAGGAGATTCGAATGATAACCCAATTTAGTGATTTGAACCTGCTTCCGCAGTTGATGCAGGCTCTCGAAGAACGCGGCTATACCGAGCCGACCCCCATTCAAGCACAGATGATTCCCATTATGCTGACCGGCGTAGATGTCATTGGTCAGGCGCAGACTGGCACCGGCAAGACTGCTGCCTTTGCCCTCCCTATCCTCCAAAACTTGATTCCTGGACAGAAGCGACCTCAGGCTTTGATCCTTTCGCCGACGCGTGAACTGGCCTTGCAAGTCGCTGAGACCATAGAGGCTTATGGCCGGCATGTGGATGTCCGTGTGCTGGCTATTTATGGTGGTTCTCCCTATGGGCGCCAGATCAGCGCGCTAAAACGCGGTGTGGATGTGGTCGTCGGTACGCCCGGGCGTCTGTTAGACTTGATCAAGCGTAAGACATTGGACTTGAGCAACGTTCGCACCCTTGTTCTCGACGAGGCCGATGAGATGCTGAGCATGGGTTTCATTGAAGATATCGAAACGCTGCTCGACGCCACACCCGACGGACGCCAACTGGCGCTTTTCTCGGCAACTATGCCGCAGGCTATCCGCCGGCTGGCCGCGAAATACCTCGATGCGCCGCAGTCTATCGCCATCAAGCACAAACAGCGCACCGTTGCAGCGACCGAGCAGCGCTATTACGTCGTCAACCAACGTGACAAACTTGCCGCGCTCACCCGTCTCTTCGAAACGGAAGAGATCAGCAGGGCGTTGGTCTTTGTCCGCACCCGCGCTGGAACGGGAGAATTGGCTAATGCCCTGGCCTCCCGCGGTTTTGCGGCGGAAATGTTAAACGGCGATCTTTCTCAGGACGCGCGCGAACGTGTTATGTCCCGTTTCCGGAATGACCAGATTAAGGTCCTCGTTGCTACAGATGTGGCCGCGCGTGGCCTTGATATCCATGACATCTCTCATGTCTTCAACTATGATTTGCCGGATGACCCCGAAATATTCGTTCACCGCATCGGGCGCACAGGACGTGCCGGTAAGGATGGCATTGCTATCACGCTGTTGACACCGCGTGAACAACAGGCACTGCGCCGCATCGAGCGTTACACCCGCCAGCCGCAAACAAAGATGCCTTTGCCCAGCAAGGCTGATATTCAGGCTGGGCGTAAACGCCAACTGATGGCGCGTATGGGCGTTTGGTTGCGGCGAGGCCGGTATAAGAACGAGCTGGAGATGGTCGACGAGTTGGTCGCGGCAGGGTATAATCCCCTTGAAGTGGCTGCCGCCGCGTTGCGTATCGTGCGCGAGAGTGAGAAACAGCGCCCCATCGAAGGCGTTAGCGAAGTGCGCGAGTGGCATGAACGACGCAACCGACGTGCGCCGCGCCAGGCTCGCGACAATCGTGATAAAGGACGCAGCAATAAGCGCGTTCGCGCAGATTGGCATGAGGATGGCATGGTTCGGTTGAGCCTCGACAAAGGACGCTCGCATGGCTTGCGCCCCGGTGATGTGGTGGGAGCAATTGCTTATCACGCTAACATTCCCGGCAAGCTGATCGGTGCAATTCGCATTCAAGATCGGAGTGCTTTTGTAGATGTACCGGAACAATTTGTCGATCAGGTCTTGGCGAAAAACGGGAATTATCGCCTGCGCAACAAAGAAGTGGTAATCGTAGCAAGAGCGTGATTATGTAAGCGGGAACCAACCGGCGGCGGATGGTCAAGTGTCCGTTCTTTTTGGCGAAGCCATCCGACTATTAAATACAAGTCGTGCTGCAGGAAATGCCGTAGGTATGGAAAGAGAACAGGATGACTGCGACGCCAAAGTTGCTCTTTGTCTGTACGGGGAATATTTGCCGTTCCCCCATGGCGGTGGGCATTATGCGCCAGCAATTGCGGGTTGACGGCTTGGAAGACCAGGTCATGGTTACTTCTGCCGGGGTACGCGCTCTGGATGGCCGGCGGGCTTCCCCGCCGGCCGTTGCTGTTTTGGCTGAACAAAGGATCGACATCACGGATCATATCGCCCACACGATTAGTGTGGAAGAACTACACGCGCAAGATGTCGTATTAGTCATGGAGGAGCAACATCGGCGCTCGCTGTTTTACTTGGCACCCGAAGAGAGTTACAAAGTGTACTTGCTCAGCGAAATGAGCGGCCAACATATAGACATTGCTGATCCTTACGGCCAGGATGAATCGGTTTATACCGCTACGGCTGCTCTACTATCCGAGCTTATTAGGCAGGGATTGCCGCGAATTTACCGGCTATTGGGGGTTTCTGCGGCCAGCCTAAGGCAATGAAGTCTACCGGCCGTGGCGCTTTGCATTGTTGATGCGGCTTGTGGTCGTAACCTGCGTGCTGTTCAGAAAAACCAGATGTAGGCTAATGCGATCTGGACGATCGTTACCAAAGCAAACTGCCATTGGTAAGAAGCTTTGCGCGTTTTGTGATGCAAAAGCAGCATGCTGAAAAATGCTGCCGGGGTGCCCCCCAAAAATCCTAAGAGTAATAATGTCTTTTCCGGCACGCGGAATCCGTGTTTCGTAGCCCGTAATTTGTCGAAAGTGTAGTAAAAGGCTGTTGCCACGTTAATGGCGATGAGCCAGGCTATCCAGATGGATAAATGGGCAAAGCGAAACAACAAAGCGGCTACTAAAAACGTGATCAGTAGCCCGCTGGCGAAAAAGTCAATGAATGGATTATTCTGTCGCATTATTTCTTTTCTTTCAGATGCTGGGTACCCAGCCCAGCCAAAATGGGTAAAGCTGGAACCAGGCGCAGGCTATTGCGCTGCCCAGCACGATCCCGCTCCAGGCATCGGTGGGATAGTGTGCACCTAAGAAGACCCGGCCTACGGTCACACATAGCGCCAATAGGCCCAGGAGCGCAATGATGGGTGGGCTGACTGGCAGGCCCATGGCGATGCCAACCGCGATGAAAGCCACTCGGACTGCATCACCACTGGGAAACGAAGTGTCGCTGGGATAACGTTTTTGTCGCAACGTCGCTGCAGGCAATGTCTGGAAAGGGCGTGGCCTGTGTGCCAGCAGTTTGATGAAGCGTTCTATGCCGGCGCTGACCAGCAGGCCGGCGCTAAAAAACAGTGCAAACTGCCAACGAATGGCAAAAAGCAGGGGCAGCAACAAAAGTAGAAAAAAAGACGTTCCCAATGGCCATAACGCCTGAAACAGCCAGTTCAAGGCGCTGGACGAGACTGTGTTGATGCGCAGGAATAGCTGTTGGTCCCATAATTGTCCCCGTCTCGTTATCCAAAGCAGACCGGGCAAGATCGCCACCGTCAGCAGGCCCATACAGTGGCTAAACATCATGGGGTACTCCTGGCGGTAAGAGTTCTGGCCAAAGAGGATGGAACATGAACCATTGCTCTGGGTGGCGCCGGATAATCATTTCTAAGGGCTGTAAGATCCTTTCAGCTGCCTCTTGGATCACTTGAGAACGGTTTTCCCCCCGTTTTTTGCTTACCTGGAAGGGCTCTCCCATTAATTCGAGCCGATAACGCTGTTCAGAAATACGCAATGTATAAACAGGTAGTAGCACGGCGCCGGTTTCCATGGCTAAACGCACGTGTCCTAAAGTGAGCCGTGTAGGCCGGCCAAAGAACTGCACGGGCAAGGGCGCTGTTGGATCTGGCCATTCCACGCCGGTAATGACTAATCCGTTTTGGCGTAAACGATTGACCGCCCGCCGCAAATTGCTGACATTCACCGGCGTAGCATTAATGCCGAATTGGCTACGCCACGCATTTTGCTTGACATGCCCGCTGCGCGGGTGTGGGTAAGTAAGCATTTGCATGGTTGATACTTGGCGGGCGAACAGCAACGCCGGAATATCGAAAATGCCGATATGGCCGCTAACTAAAATCGTGCCGCGGCCAACGCGTTGCGAGGTGCGCCATGCTTTAATGAAATCAGGGGCGAATCGGGCAAAGGAATCGTCCTGATCATCATGGTGTCGACTTAACAAGTAAAATAGGTCATAGTAACCGTAGCCCGCTTGCTGGATAGTCTCTGTAACGATCCCTTTGATTTGTTTGTCATCCATCTCTGGATGTGCCACGCGTTGATTAGTGGCCAGGACGGAAATCAGGCGCGAATTTGTCTTAGTTAAATAGAAAGCGGTAATGCGGGCCAGGACATGGCTGACGGAAGGGGGCAGGAAATGTCCAATGAACAGCCCTATTTCCCAACCGGCGGCACTGGAAAAGAAGTCTCTTTGTGCCAAGGCTATTTACCTGTCTCTTCATGGGGCCGATCGGCTGCTTTTAATATCGGCACACCTTCTATGAGAACAGGTAATCCGCGCGCCAAAGAGAGCAGCAATGCCAACCAACTTAAAATAGCAGCTACAAAACCAACGGTATGTCCCGTTTGGTACCAATGACTGGTCGACTGAAAAGAGAGCAGGGCGGTAGCGGTACTCAATCCGACGAAAGCGAAAAATTTGGTTAGTCCGTAGGTGCTGCGCATGAAACGTGACCCAACCAATCGTTTGCCCCACTTGGTGCGCATCATACCGAAAGGCGTGTGTCCCTGGCTCAGGCCAACGCCTCGTACCGCGTCTACAGTTGTCCCCCGGGCAATTACTGTTAAGGGAATGGCAACGGAGATCAACCGCAGATCGGCAAACATGACCCAGAGTAGAAGCTCAACGGTACGATCCGCCGCAATATCGATGACGGAGCCCAGCAACGAAGTCTCTTGCCGGTAGCGAGCCACCAAGCCGTCTAAAGTGTCGAACACGAGCAACACGATGAGCAGCGGCACTGCGATGAGCTTTCCGGTGTGATCTCCCCAATAAGTCAACAAAATAAAAATGAGCAACAATGGGAATCTCGACAATGTAATGAGATTAGCCATACTTTCTCCCTGATCTCTGAGATGAATGCTGAAGTAGTGGCTCTATTATAACGAAATTATCCAGGTTTGACTAACTTTTCACCCGGCGCGTGATGTGTTGGGGAAGAATTATTGCAGATTTTTGGCTCGTCCGGATGGGGAGCTTGTAGTCGAGTTCCTGTATGCCAGACAAAGATTTGACGCGAGAGGGGAACTATCTCAAAGCCAGGCGTCGCTACGCAGCTTTTCCAACGCTAGAACGCAGACAAACGCTGCTTTGCGCTGATCTCTTCTGATTTATCTGCGTGAGGTCTGCATTCTATCCGATCAGGACAAAGCAGACATGGCCAGGCTTAAATTAGTTTTCGTGGCGTCCCTGTGCCTTTGCGTCAAGCTTTGTGGTTTTGGCCAGGCCGGAAGTGTAGATTTATTGTGTTGGTGGTTCCGTTAGCGTTTTAGTCATAACTAACAGGCGCGGAGAATGTGTGGCTAAATCAATACGCGATGCTTCTCCGTTGAACCGATATCCTTCGCGTTGCCAGAATCGTTGTGCATCCCGGTTGGACGCGGCAATGTTCAGCCGGACCATGCGGATGGGCGTATCTCGGCGCAACCAGGATTCGAACATGCGTAACGCCCATGTGCCTAAGCCTTGGTTGCGTTGTTTTTCGGATAGCAGCAATAATCCGATTTGGGCTACATTCTCTGCCGGGAAGTGCAATCGTACGTCCAACAGACCAATCAACGCGCCGGCATATTCCACGCCTAAAATATGTCTATTCGGTTCGATGATTGCCGACTGAATGTCTCGGCTTGCTTCGCCGAGATTTGGCTTTCTGGCTAAGATTCCCAAAAAATAATCAGCGGCCGCGTTGTAAACTTGTTGCAAAGCTTCTGCGTCTTGCGT
Source organism: Anaerolineae bacterium (assembly GCA_015486845.1). Lineage (GTDB taxonomy): Bacteria > Chloroflexota > Anaerolineae > JAADDB01 > JAADDB01 > WFQU01. The sequence continues at coordinate 16,591 of WFQU01000170.1, forward strand.
TGTCAGCGGTCGCAGGCGGATAGGCGGTAATGTTTGACTCATAATGTTGAAATTTGTTCCTCTATCTGTTTCATTTCGTCTCGTAAAGCGGTTAATGTCTCTTGCTGCGTTTGTAAACGCTCCATTTCTCGGCGCACGAAGTGTTCGTAAGGTGTTAGTGCCGCCTGGATGCGTTGTAGAGAAAGCCCCAATTCTTTCTCGAAAGCGTTCTGCAGCGCTGTTTTTAGCTCGTTTTGCAATTGCTCGACCTGCCGGTGCAGGGTTTTTTTCGCTTTTTGGCGACGTGCCGGGATGAGATATAAGCCGGCTGTGGCCAACACGCCAGCGGCCAGGATGCCCGTGACATCTGCCATGGTCGCTGCCAAAACTTTCACCAAGAGTGCACCCAGTCCAATGGCACTGACTTCTACTAATGCCGTTTGGGCCACGGCTATCTGGATGGAATCGGCTAACTGACGTGCTTCGGCTTCTTTGTCATAGCTGGCCACGCTGCGGCGAGCTGCTTCGCCGATGGACTCCAACAATTGGCGGCGGTTCATGGCGAAACGTCCGGTCACCTCGCCGATGACGCGCTCGCGATAGCGCACGACCTGCTCATTGGTGAAGGACATAATTGCTTGCCATTGCTCGAAATCCTTTTCTACTAACCAATCGATCAAATCGCTCACCTGATGATCTACTTGAGCTGCTGTATCCGCCATGACTTCGCGCTCGAAAGCGCCGCGCATCTTCTCACTGTTCAGTAAATCGAAGAAACGTGTCAGGCGTACATGCTCGTCTAGGAAACGGTCGCCGCGCGCCGACATTTGGTAGATGACTTTTTGTATGTGGCTTAGATGGTAAACGAAATCCCGGCGCATTTCAGCTTCATAAGCGGAAAGTCGTTGATCGATCTTAGCCAGCGCTGTCCTATCTTCCTGTAACAAAGTCTGTTGTTCCGCCAATCGGTCGGCATAGCGATCCAACATCCGTGTCGAAACGCCCAAGGGATTGCGTAACTTTAGTTGCAGCCGTTCCCGTTCGTCTAACCGTTGTAGCAAGGCCTCGCGTAGGGTCTGGAAGCGTCCACGTTGCCAGGCCGGCAAATCGTTTTCCTCTTTGTGGGCCATTCGTACTGAGACCGGAAAGGGTATAATCTCTAAACTTAAAGTGCGTTGTGCTTCTCGCTGGACGAAAGAAACGACCTTCTCAAGCTCTGCTTCGCTTTGCAATAGATCAATTTTATTGAGGACGAGAATGATTTTTTTACCCCAGGAACGGATTGATTGCAGAAATTGGCGCTCGCTATCGGTAAAAGGCCGGTCTACGGAAGTGACGAATAGCACTAAATCACTGCGAGGGACAAACGCCTCGGTGATTTCCTGGTGGCGGCGAATAACGGCGTTGGTGCCGGGGGTGTCCACAACATTCAGATAGCGCAGCCACGGAGCAGGGTAATCGACATAAACAATGCCGTCCTCTTTTTGTTGTTGGACTTTTTCTTGGCCGTAACGGAGCAGATGCACATTAGCTGTTGTTGGCGTTACCCCTTCCCGCAGAACAGGCTCGCCCAAAAGTGCGTTGATTAGCGCTGATTTGCCGGAATTGAACTCTCCCACGACGACTAATAGGAAAAGTTGGTCTAACTGGGTCAGCCCGTCTTGCACGCGTTGCAAATCCTTTGGCGTAGCGTCCAGGGCGGCCAAGAAGGTGTTTACCCGTAACAGTAGCAGACGTTCCTTAGCAATGATTTTTTCTGTTTGTTCGCTTACCGGCTGTCGTAACATATTGCTCCTCTGAAAATAAAAATGGGACGCAGATCAACGCAGGCTGCGCACGCAGATAAAAAACCAGATCAAAAAAACTTGTTTCGTTACGGCGTCACGACCACAATCCCTTTTAGAAGTTCAACTTCTCGCAGAAGTTGAACTTCTAATCGACAGCGTTCTCTGCCCGAGCGCACGGGGGTCAAATCCCCGTGCTACGTCGCCAAGAAGCCCCCTGAAAG
>WFQU01000171.1 GCA_015486845.1 Anaerolineae bacterium
GTTGGTGGCTCAAGTTCGAACCAGTTTGATGCTATGCACTCGTGTGAACCAGGCCCGAGAACAGAAATCATTCGTATTACCGGTGCGACCGGCTGGCCGAAGCAGCGACCAATGACCTATTTAATTCGTTTTACCGTCTTAGCCGGGGGAATGCTTTTCGGAAGGATTGGCGGGGACTCGTACGGTTCCCCTGCCGGGAGCTCGAGGGCGCTGCCCGCGAAAGAGAAAAAGGAGGCGAGATTATCTTTGATTAGAAGTTCAACTTCTTCAAGAAGTTGAACTTCTTTAAAGAAGGCCTGATTTTTTATCTGTGTGCGCAGCCTACGTTGATCTGCGTCCCATTTTTATTTTCATTGGTCTATCCCGTCCCAGCCTGGCTTGTATCTGATAGCCAGCGGGCCGCTGTCCTCTAACGGCCCGCAGTCAGAAGCCTTGTTTCATGATACCGAATTGGGGTACTCTATTATAGCCCTAGGTACGCCTTTCTGATCGAGCCCATTTTCTGTACATCGGAGGCCAGCCCTTCTATTTCGATTCTGCCGTTGGTAAGAACATATGCGTAATCGCTCACTGTCAGGGCCAAATGCACGTTTTGTTCAATGAGTAGCATCGTCAGATTCTGTTTCCTGAGCTCACCAATGATGGTGAAAAGTTCCTGCACAAGGATTGGTGCCAATCCCAAGGAAGGTTCGTCGAACATCAGAATGTCGGGCTCCGCCATGATGCCGCGTCCGATAGCTAACATTTGTTGTTCCCCACCTGAGAGCGTGCCGGCATGTTGTGATTCTCTTTCTTTAAGCCGGGGAAATAGCTTGAAGACTTTTTCGACGTTGGGTTTTATATCTTTCCGGGCCCGTTCCGAAAAGGCACCCATTTCCAAATTTTCCCTGACCGACATATTCGTGAATAACTGGCGCCCTTCAGGTACTAATACAAGGCCTGATGCTGCTTTGGCGTGGGCAGGTTTATTGGTCACATCAGCGCCCTCAAAGAAAATTTTGCCACCCCATGGCTTGATCAAGTGCATGATAGTGCGTAGCGTAGTGGTTTTGCCGGCACCATTGGAGCCAATCATCGTGGTGAGTTTCCCTTTTTCTAGTTTCATGGATACATCCCAGAGCACTTGTACTTCGCCATAGCCGGAAGATATATCTTGAAGCTCCAGCATAATCTCCATGATTACTCCTTTCCCTCTGCCGCCAAAGCTTGCGCTACTCTTGGATCTCCTAAATAGGCTTCTATAACTTTTGGATCATTGACAACGTCTTTTGGCGTTCCCTCAGCTATTTTCTGCCCGTAATCTAAAACGACGATTCGATCGGAGATGCGCATGATGGCATGCATTAGGTGTTCGATCATTAAGATCGTGATGTTATCTTTCTGGATATTTTCAATGACTTCTAACATATTCGCGACTTCAGTAGGATTCAAGCCGGCCAATACTTCATCAAGTAGCAATAGATACGGCTTAGCTGCTAAAGCCCGTGCCAACTCTAATCGTTTCTTCTCTGGCAAATTGAGCTTGGCAGCCAGAATATCCTTTTTCTGGATCAATCCCACTTGGTCTAACACAGCGCGTGCAGTTTGTTCTGCTTGCCCCAACGATTGGTTCTCCCTACCGAAGCAAGCTCCAGCTGTTACATTTTCCAACACTGTTAGATCGTTGAGCGGCCGGACGACCTGATGGGTACGTGCTATGCCGAGCCGTGCGATTTTGTACGCCGGCAAATTGGTGATATCTTTGCCCATGAAGCGGTAGTGCCCTGATGAGGGCAAGAATACGCCGCTAATCACGTTGAAAAGTGTCGTTTTCCCGGCTCCGTTTGGACCGATAAGGCCAAGTATTTCACCCTGATGCAGTTCCAGAGATACATGATTCACAGCAGTGAGCCCACCAAAATTCTTGGTTACATTGTCAACCTGTAGGATGCTTTCGTTATTCATTCTAAGTACCTCCGCACCGCAGGTACCCGTTGTCTGATCCACCCCACGACGCCAATAGGCACGAACAAGATGATAGCCAGCAATAATAGGCCGGCAATGACCAGGTGCATGCTTTGTAGGAGAGGATTCACAATGAGCGAACTGCGTATCTCTTCGTACAGGGCTGCGCCAATGATAGGGCCGCTAACCGTGCCGAACCCACCGAGCATGATCATAACCAATACCTCGATGGACATCTCTAAGTTGAAAGCTTCTCCCGGCTCGATGTTGCCGTTCTTGAAAAAGTACAGGACGCCAATGATGCCGGGCAAGAAAGCAGAGGCGGTGTAAGCCAAATTCTTGAAAAGCGGGGTGGGAATGCCCATGACCATGGCGGCATCCTCGTCCTCGCGGATCACCATAAGGCCTAGACCAAACTTGGATTTCTCTATGATAAATGAGGCGATGAACGCAATGATGGTAACCGCAGCCAAGAGGGCGAAAGCTAACCAAAGTGCCTTGCCGGCTCCCCCATATAGCTTGTAAATCCTAAAATTTAGGGTAAGGCCGGTGGCCCCTCCGAAGGGTTGAAAGTTACCCGCTAGCGCCAACATTGTTTCGTTTATGCCAATGGTTGCCAACGCGAAATAGGCACCGCGCAATCGCAAGATGGCTGCTCCCAATAAGAAAGCAAAAACCGAAGCACCTATGCCGCCCACTATCATAGCAGGGAAGAGTCCCCAATGCAGGGTGCTCATAACGTAAATGCCTAAATAGCCGCCCAGGCCGAAGAAGACAATGTGGCCGAAATTTACATATCCGGTATAGCCCAAAATGATGTTCAAGCTCAGGGCCATGGTGATGAACATCAAGATCAGGAAAAGTTCTTCACGAAGTGTCGGATTATTCGTCGCCATCGGCCAAGTAGCTATTGCTGCCAATATGATAATGCCTATCCATAAAAACGGTGACAAGATAATTCTTCTCATGGTCAGTCCTTGGACCCAAACAGTCCTTGTGGTTTTACCAATAAAATGATCACGAACAAAGCAAACTCGATCACGGGTGTCCAACTGGTGTCCATAAAATTGGGAATGAGACCCTCAATGAATCCCAGAATGAGCCCGCCCAGCAGAGAGCCGATGGGATTACCTAACCCGCCTAAAACGCCTATGACGAAACTCTTGAGCTCGTACACGGAGCCTGAAAGGATGTTGAAGGGGAATAATGTAGCAATTAAAGCTCCGGAACCCATGGCTAAAAGTGTTCCTATACCGAAACTCAGAGCAAGGATTTGCATCGACGGTATACCCATCAATTCTGCCGCCGCCCGATTGTTAGAAACAGCTCGAATCGACTTTCCGATTCTGGTCTTATAAAGAAACATATACAGCAAAAATGTGACCATGGCAGCTAACAGCGCAGCCGCCAACTTAGTTCCTAACACATTGGCCCCCCCGCCAAAACTGATCGTCCCAAGATTAAAATTTATGTTGCGAGGTGACGTGGTGAAAGCAGCCGTCCCACCGCCAATGATAATCATGCTGACAGCAAACGTGGATAGCAGCGTTGTTAATTCAGGCGCTTCCAGGACGCGGCGAATGGCAATGTAGTAGATGATGACGCCTAAGAATAGGCCGGCGATGCTTACAATAATGAAGGCGATATAAGGATGTAATCCCCAACTTTGGACAGCCAATAGGGCCCCGAACATGCCAAGTACGATAAGTGCCCCATGGGATAAATTAATCACGTCCATCACGCCCCAGATAAGCGTTAGCCCCATAGCCGCCAAGCCGTAAACAAAACCTATGAGCAGGCCATCGAGCAAAGAAGCGATCAGAACGTTAGCATTAATCGTCATCAATCAAAACCTCCCACAATTTTAGCCATAAGCCCTCCGTAACGGAGGGCTTATGGCTGCTTACTGCGTTATACTGTTTCAACGAAGTGGATAAATAGCATCTCGTATCTTCGCTGATTCGGGCCAGACAATCACTTTTGCCAGCTTGCCACTCACTTTTTGCCATTGAATGACGACCATGTCATGGGCAATTTGGAGGCCGTGCGCTGCTTCGCTCTTGTCTACCTGATAAGTGCCGTAGAAGGTCATCACTTTCA
>WFQU01000172.1 GCA_015486845.1 Anaerolineae bacterium
CTTGTCGCCTGTCAGTTCGAATTTGACAATTTCATCCTGGGGAACGGGAGAATACAACACGGCTACTCCGGTCCCTTTTATCTTTGTTTGAAACATGCCCTCGCCGCCAAACAATGCTGATGACACATTTTTTTGAACGGCCGCAGAAATGGATAAACCAGCTGTGCCTGCATAAAACAGACTTTTGTCTACGATTACTCCCCCTTCTTTTTCCTCTATACGATGTAAGAAAAAGTGCCCAAATGTAGGCTCCAAATATATTTCGCCGGTCCCGTGAATTTCATTTACGAAAAAACTTTCACCCGCTACCATTTTTCTGGTTAAACCCTTCACTAACCCACCGCCGGTGCTGGCCCTGATCGCCAATTTGCCTTTCATAAAATACAAGCCACCCGGCTCAACGCGCACATGCGAGTTATTCAACTTGATCCGAACCATCTTTAAGTGCACGCCGCTCTGGCTCGCGAAAAACAGACTTTCTGCAGTACGAATATCGGAAGAGCCCCTAAGCTGGGGATACTGAACGATTTCAACAACAGTGCCATCTTTTGCTTGTATACTGTCCAGCGTTTCGAGATTGTGGATGTCTAACATTTCAGTGCCTCCAGTGAATACCTTACCTAACCACTATTTGTACTGTGCTCATGTGTAAAGAAGACCCGCTAAGTGGTATCGTGCGAATTTCTTCTGGATTACATCCCTGAGTGGATTCAAAACAGACCCGACATTAAAGAGAACTTTACCCTATCACTATAACATACAAGTATCGGATATGGCAAATACCACCGAATACCGCCATAAAAAATACACCAAAACACTCAATTAACAGAGCATTCCGTCACCTTTTGGTAAGGCCAGGGTAGTGGTGCCAGCTAGCGGCGCTTCCGCATCCTCACTTAGCCCTTCCAACCGAAAACGGGACGTGCATCCCGTATATTTCCCCCAACTGGCTATGGCGTCATTCGCCGCACTGATTGTCGCTTCCGGCATTCCGCGACCAAGGCATTGGCACGGCCATGACCAAGCATCTAATTCAAGTGGCCCGCCAACAACATTGCACCATCGTCGTCCTTGAAACCACCCATGCCCAGGCCTTTTACGTCCGGCTGGGCTTCCATCCCCTGAACGAACGGCAAGAACGCGACGTGCCCCTGACTGTCATGGCGTTGGAATTGGGCTAACGGATAGAAGTTCAACTTCTTAAAGAAGTTGAACTTCTAATCGACGGCGTTCTCCGCCCGAGCGCACGGGGATCAAATCCCCATGCTACGTCGCCAAGAAACCCCCTTTCAGGGGGCTGCTGTTGAGCTGTTGAGCAGCCTCTTGGCAGGGAACGCTACCTTGACATATCCCGCCGCCGCACCGGAATCGAGGCTTCAACCTCGCCCGGCGATTAGAAATCGCTGCTACAACTGCAAAACCTGCCTGCACAGGTTGGATGCTAATCGCCGTAGGACGATTTTACAGATGTTATCGTGACTTTTAGTCGCTGGAGCACCGTTTTCAGCCGCTATTCTGCGCCTGTCTGCGTGCTCGCACAGGCAGGCCGCAGGCCCATGCCGGCTACCTTGTTATAGAGCTATGTAAAGAAGAGAAAGAATTTATCCTGTCGGTAAGGCGTCCGTTAGGACCAGGAGAATCCGAGTGCCCCGCTGCGGCGAGAGCAAGGGGTGGAATTATCTGTTCAGATGACCTGGCAGCAAGGCGTGTGGCAAAAGGCTTGGGCATCCCTGTGGTGGGAACCCTGGATATTCTGTTGAGCCTGGTTCGTAGGGAAAGTCTACGCCCCGAAGATGCAGACTCCATGCTGCGAGTCATGGTGGAGAGCGGGTACCGCTCCCCCATAGAGAGTGCCTCCGAGCTGCTATCGCCAGGTGAGAGTCCTGCTGATCAAACAGGAATTTCCATCAGCAGGGTGTTGCATGCGTCGTTAAATTTCGGGGGTGTGGAAATAGGAGAATACGTACATCTTTACCGTCTTGCTTTCCCGGTCGATCCGAGGTATACTTTAACTGAGTAATGAATCGATTAATGTATGTGCAGGGAGGAGGAAAACCAGCGATGGAACGTGTGATTAGCGCAACCGAAGCCCGCATTCGTTTTGGAGAAGTAATGCGCCGGGCTGTGGAAGGGAGAGAACCCATCATTGTAGAACGAAGCGGAAAGCCTTATGTGGTGATGCTCTCCGTGGAGGGGTACAATCGGCTCCGGAAAGGACAAGCCGGAGAAAGATGGCAGGAAACTCTGGAACAGATTCTCCAGCTTAGCACACGCATCAGGGACCAGCGGGGAGGAAAGCCTCTGCCCCCACCGGAAGAAATGATTCGTGAAGCACGAGAGGAACGAGATGCCCAGCTCACCCATTTGCGTTGACGCCAGCTACGTACTGAGGTTGCTGGAAAGCGACTCTCGCGACGCGCCTGCCGTGAAACATTGGGGAGCGTGGCATGAGTCCGGACGCCCTCTGGTAGCTCCAACCATTCTGTACTACGAAGTCTCGAATGCCATCCGGCGTTACGTCGTCCACGATATGCTCACTTCGCAAGATGCAATTGATCTCCTGGACGTGGCTCTGAAGCTGGACATCGTACTTTACGGGGACGAAGAGCTGCACAGACGGGCGCTGCGAATAGCGGAGCAGTTTTCCCTCCCGGCGGCTTACGATTCACACTATCTCGCCCTGGCCGAGAGACTGGGGGCCGAGTTCTGGACTGCCGATAGGCGTTTGGTTCAGAAGGTTGGAGACTCACTCCTGTGGATCCGCCTACTACCTTCGTAATCCAACATGTGGAATCTACGAGAGCGGTGTGGTAGTGCTGTTCAGGATGGTTACGATGGCGGTCGTTCACCCAACTTTCTCCACTGTTTCCGCCAAGTCACTCAGTGACGGCACGGTGTAAATCCGGGTCGTGTTCAAATCTTCATGGCCGAGAACATCGCCGGACTTACCACAGTGGAAGAGCTTTGTAGCCGTGCCGGATGCGCCATCTGGTAAGTTACCTCATCTCCGGCCAGGCAGCGGCAATACCCGGATACGGCGTGCCTTTCATCCGTTGTCGGTTCGTCCCCACCCGGCCCCACACGCGCAGCAGTTTCCATTGGCTACAGCGCGGATTTGAAGTCACTGGAAGCATCAAACCCGCGACCTACTTTCTGGCGTCTCAACGTGCAGATTTGAGCGTTTTTCTGGGGAATTCTGAGCACCAAGTGCAAAAAAAGGCCAGGAAAGTAGCTTTGGCCAGATTTCTCTCTGGAGACGGGGACGACGGAAGGGGGTGTACACACCAGGTGACAGCAATAAAATAGGCCAAAACTTCAGAAGAAAACGGGGCAAGTTATCTGATAATCGCCGACATTGCGTCTCACAAACAAATAAGAATTTCCCTATCCAGCTATTAACTCGACTTTTGCAATCAGAGTGATTACGGTTATGGTTCTTTAACAAATAAATATTATAGTAATAAGGATAAGAAACGGGAAAATGTTATAATCCAGGGTAAAAGAACTAGACCCTGGAGGTAAGAAGATGTTTCCATTGGTAGAGTTTCCTGCTTTAATACAACACTATACGCATTTCCTTGAAGATATCTTCTCTCCGCAGGCCTTCATTGAGTTTCAACGCTACATTAACGGCTTGATCGTCTCTGAAAACAAGACTGTAGAAGGGATAAACCGCCTTTTTGTACATGAAAGCCGCAACCAAAGCAGTCTCAACCGTCTCCTGACAAAAAGCCCCCTGAAAATAAAATGGGACGCAGATAAACACAGGCTGCGCACACAGATAAAAATCAGGCCTCCTTTAAGAAGTTCAACATCTTCAAGAAGTTGAACTTCTAATCGACGGCGTTCTCCGCCGGAGCACACGGGGGGCAAATCCTCGTGCTACATTGTAATTAAGCCCTCTGACGTAGCCCGACGGCTTTGAGCCTCGGGCGGCGTGTGCGGTGTTGGCAGCTTTTGTGGCATCGGAAAGTACCACCGTGGGCTTTAAGAAGGCTCACCAAGAGAATGATAAGCTACAAAGCAACACTTTGACAGCGCGACGTAGCACGGTTTCGCTAATGCTGTAACGAATAGCAGCTTCGTGAAGGGAAATGTAAGTGGGTAGAGCTTCAATCGTTGGCACCGAATACCCTCCCTTGCTTCCTGCGCAAAACAACAAAGCCCGGCGCAATAGGCCGGGCCATTGTTTCCCCGCCGGGAAGTGGCCCGGCACACATTTTCGAGCTCCTCGGGTAGGACTCGAACCTACAACCAACCGGTTAACAGCCGGTCGCTCTGCCAATTGAGCTACCGAGGATCGTTTACAACCCGCTTATTATAGGC
>WFQU01000173.1 GCA_015486845.1 Anaerolineae bacterium
GGCCATGACAGGATGGCCGAGACACTGAAAGGTACAAAATGTACGAAAATGCTATCTACCGTCATGCAGAAGTTTGACCCTACTGTCATCCGCTTTTTGGCCCATTTCGGCCGCGAACGCGTGGCCCAGTTTGGCCGCGATTTGACAAAGGTACTTGGCAGCCCTACAGGTCGCTCCCCCCCGTGGGGAGCGTGGATTGAAACGCTCGAAACGGTTGTCCAGTCTGTGCCGTCCGTGTCGCTCCCCCCCGTGGGGAGCGTGGATTGAAACCGCGAATACGTAGAGGGTTCCAGTTACAACAAAGCATATCGCTCCCCTCGCGGAGGGAGCGCATGGATTGAAACCTTTCGCAAATCCCATCAGAACACATTCGCTATCGACAAAAAACTATCGATAGCGAATAAGTGTCTAAATGAAACGACATCTATACTTGGCTTTCCTGAAAAAAGTTTTCTTACCGCAGAGCTCGCAGAGAACGCAGAGATAAAAACAGCTATTTCGGAGGAGTCGGCATGGGTCTGCAGCGCACCACAGCGAATGAAAACGAAGCGGCTGGTGTCAAGCCTTTAGGTGGGGTGGTGGGGCTACCACCGGCTAAAGCCTCGATTCCGGTACAGCGGCAGGGTACGTCAAGGTTGCGTCCGCTGCCAAAAGGCTGCTCAACACCAGCCCCCTTTCAGGGGGCTTCTTGACGACGTAGCACGGGGATTTGACTCCCGTGCGCTCGGGCGGAGAACGCTGTCGATTAGAAGTTCAACTTCTCGCAGAAGTTGAACTTCTTAAAGGGGGCCTGATTTTTTAGACGCTCTGCGCCTTTGCGCCGCTGCGTCAACTTATTTTCGGAGGAGAATATTTGTTATCTCTCTGCGTCCTCTGTGCTCTCGGCAGTGAACCTTTTTGCAGTAGAGTCATACTTTTTCTATCGTATATTTCAACCTGTGCGCTATTTTGCCCCGTTCATGCTTTAGTAAAACGCGCTTGCGAATGCGCAGGTTTTGCGGTGTTACTTCTAATAGTTCATCATCCGCCAAATACTCAATACACTCGTCTAAGCTCATCTGACGGGGCGGAGTAAGCCGCTCCGTGATCTCCTTGAAAGACTGACGCATGTTGTCCATTTTGCGCTTCTTGGCTACGTTGATATCAATATCCCCAGGGCGCTGATGTTCCCCCACAACCATACCCTGATACACTTTCACGCCGGGGCCAATAAACAGAGCGCCTCGCTGCTCCCCGTTTTTCAAGCCGTAAGAGGTCGAGATCCCATTCTCCCAAGCAACAATGGAGCCTTGACTGCGGCCACCGATTCCACCGACATATGGTCCATAGCCATGAAAAATGGAGTGCATGATGCCGACACCGCGGGTGGATGTGAGAAACTGATAGCGGAATCCCAATAGACCGCGGGTGGGAACGATATAAGTGAGATGTACACTGCCCGTCGTGCTCTCGCGCATGTCCATCATCTCGCCGCGCCGTCTGCCCAACATTTCCACAACCGAGCCAACTGTGTTGTGTGTTGTCTCGATGTGTACTTCTTCGTACGGTTCCAGCGTCTCGCCTTGCGGCCCTTTACGCAAAATGACCTCAGGACGAGAAACTTGCATCTCGTACCCTTCCCGGCGCATAGTTTCAATCAAAATCGCTAAGTGCAATTCGCCGCGTCCCGAAACGATGAATGTATCAGGGCTATCGGTTTCCTCGACGCGCAGGGCAACATTTTGCTTGAGCTCGGCAAAGAGCCGTTCGCGCAGCTTGCGGGATGTGCTCCAACGCCCTTCCTGGCCGGCAAACGGCGAAGTGCTCACGCCGAAAGTCATGCGCACGGTAGGTTCTTCCACATTGATAACAGGCAATGCTACTGGGTAATCGGGGTCAGCAATAGTTTCGCCGATAGAAATGTCCTCCAACCCGGCAATAGCAACAATCTCGCCCGCTGCTGCTTCTTCCACTGCGACCCGCTTCAGTCCGTCGTAAACGAACAAGTAGTGAGCCGTTTCAATACGGTTGGCCTGTTTTTGGGATAGGCGCACAATACGCTGTCCGGCATGAATGCGGCCGGCAAAAATGCGGCCAATAGCAGTCTGGCCCCGATAGCTATCGTAATCAAGCGTCGTGATCAACATTTGCAACGGGGCGTCAGGGTCAACCCTGGGTGCCGGAATCTCACGGAGGATCGTCTCGAATAATGGTTGCAAATTCGGTTCTAAGGCTGGCGTGTAGCCGGCACGACCTGTCGTGGCCACAGTATAAACCACGGGAAAATCCGCCTGTTCGTCGCTGGCGCCCAGCTCAATGAACAAGTCAAACGTCTCATTCAACACCCGTTCTGGCTCGGCATTGCGACGATCAACTTTATTGATTAACACAATGGCCCGGTGTCCCAGTTCGAGCGCCTTTTTCAAGACAAAGCGTGTTTGTGGCATGGGGCCTTCCACGGCATCCACAAGCAACAAAACGCCGTCCACCATATTCAAAACACGTTCCACTTCTCCGCCAAAATCTGCATGGCCGGGCGTATCAACAATATTGATCTTAACCTGTTGGCCTGTCTTGGCGTCATGCAAGCGAATAGCCGTGTTCTTAGCTAAAATCGTGATGCCCCGTTCCCGCTCTAAATCATTGGAATCCATCACGCGCTCGGCTACTTGCTGGTTAGCCCGAAACACGTGCGCTTGCTTGAGCATCCCATCGACCAATGTTGTTTTGCCATGGTCAACGTGAGCAATAATCGCAATATTTCTTAAATCGGTTCGTTCCGTAATCATATATCAACACCTCTAATCTTAAACAAGAATGACACATCATCATAGCACAGAACCAGTTTTTCGTCGTAATAAACTGGGCAGTGAGTGCGTAGTGCCACATTTGATCGAAAGCAGTACCATGCTCGGTAACCGTCTAAAAATAACTTCCCGTCTTATTACTGTCTCTGAAAATAGAACGCTGATGAACACTGATTTCAAATATATTATGCAGGCAGTACGAAGACTCCTGTTATGAGACTTGGCTCACACTACGGGCTACTATCCAGTGCCTACCAACTCGCGGCAACAACACGGGCTAAGCGCTTATTGCCAGCAGGATGGCGGCGAACAGCAGCGTGGCCAGAGCGCGTGCTGCCCTCGAGCTCCCGCCCTGGGGACTGTATGGTTCCCCTCTAACCCTTCCGAAGTACACTCCCCTGGCTAAGGAGGAAAATAGAAAGGCCAGCCTTTACTTCGAAAGCCTCAGACACAGAAAGAGATGCAATCTCGCAAGAATCATGGTACAATAAAAATGTCGTTATAACGCAGGCCGGCAACGGCCAGCATTTGTAAATTGTACCTACTGTAAGCGTGGAGGATACAACGTGCCAGAAAACTTATTGCCGGCAACAGCGGCTATTTTGGCCGGTGGGGCCAGCCGGCGCATGGGGCAGAATAAGGCGCTATTATCACTCGACGGTCAGCCGCTCATTGCTCACGTCGCCAACAAATTAGCACAATTAACAAAAGAGAGCATCATCATCAGTAACAATGTTGCGCTGTACAGCTTCTTAGGCCTACCCATTTACAAGGACCTGTTTGTCGGTGCCGGGGCACTGGCGGGTGTTCATGCTGCGTTGACCTATGCGACCCAACCGTGGGTATTTATCGTGGCTTGTGATATGCCCTTGCTCAATATAACTTTGTTGCGCTGGCTTTTCCGGCAGCGCCAAGAAGTCGATGTGGTCATGCCCAAACGCGACGGGCGTGAAGAGCCGTTACATGCTTTATACCAGCGCCGGGTTCTGCCCGCTGTGGAAGCCCGTTTACAAGCCGGCCAACGGCGCGTCACCAGCTTTCTGCCAGACGTAAAGGTGAGATTCGTGGAAGAAGCAGCCATGCGGCCCTTAGACCCTGATTTACGATCATTCAGCAATGCCAATACGCCGGCAGAATGGCAGCAAGTCTTAGCGATTTGGGCGCAAAAATGATGACAACAGGCTGTTATTCCCCGCGAGAAGCACGCTTCTTGCCTTCCTGACGCCAAACAAGAGGAAGGTAATTTTCTTGCCAGTGCCACACCTGTAACGAAGAAACAGCATTGTTCCCTACACCTGTTTTTGCTAAATTGGGACTATCGGCCCTAAGTAGCTGCTGTGGTCCTTTGTAATTGATCCAGGCGTGTAATACAGTGATGTAGGCTCCAACGATCCGTACAGAAGAAGCAGTGTGTCTCTTGATGATACTGTTTGCTAAATCAGGAGTTGAGGCTGTAAAACAGGCATGCTGGCCTTGGAAATTGACTTCGGTGTAGAGGCAAACGCCTCGCAGTGACGGTTCCGTAGTTGGTGTTGGTTTCACCGTATTGGTCGCGCTGAGCTTGATTTTGTAACCCGAATTAGCACCAGTGTTAGCCGTATCACTGTGGGGGGACACACTCAGATAAACCTGTTTATCGGCCGGGGCAGTCCAGGTCAAACAGGAACGCAATGCCTCGTTGTCTGGCCGGGCCAATCGATTTAAAACGGTACAGTTATCATTACGCGCTAAAACAGTGCTGCCATCGGTGTCGAACAGGGTGAGCACGGTATCGCTCTTGCTGCCTAATGCGAAAGTTTCCGCGTGATAAACCGTGTACCGGCGGGCATAGAATTTCAGCCAATCGCGATCACCGGCCCGGTAAAAATTGTGACTTTGACTAACGCCGTTGATGGCAAGCCAATGAGCCGCAGCGGGGCTGTTATCCGGCTCGAAAGCATCCGGTTTGGCATCGGATTGAGCGTGTTCCACGGCAGCCACCGCGTTCACCAAACCGAAGCCAAACACATTATCGCGCCCTGGCTGACCTAAATCCGTAGCTGTTTGCGTCAAAGCTGCCTCGATTTGAGCCGGCGTCAGAGAAGGGTTCACGCTGAGCAACAATGTCACAACGCCAGCAATGTGCGGCGTCGCCAAAGATGTGCCGGTCATGCCAATATAAGCGCTCCCTTTACTGCGTAAGTACGTGCTCCAAATCCAATGGCGTTGATTATTATCGTGATTACTCGAGGCGTTGCCCCCAGGCGCCGCAATATCTACATACGATCCGGTTTCAGAATAGCTGGCGTGCTCATTCTGATCCCCCACAGCAGCCACGGCAATGACATGATGGTATGCAGCCGGATAAAAAACAGGGTTGCCCTTGCCGTAACTATTCCCGCTGGCGGCAATGATCGTTACTCCGTGGCGATAAGCACCATCGATGGCATCCTGGAAAGCCTGCGAGTGTGATGTGCCGCCCAGACTCATATTGATCACTTTGGCCCCATGGGTAACTGCCCAATTCAGGCCACTGATGATGCCGCTGGTAGCGCCGATACCGTTCTGGTTAAGTACCTTTACCGGCATTAGCTTGACTTGCCAGGCCACGCCAGCCACGCCTGTGCTGTTGTTCGTGACGGCGCCGATGATGCCGGCAATAGCTGTGCCGTGTCCATTATCATCCATTGGGGTAGCGTCGTTGTTAATAAAATCGTAGCCAGGCACGATGTGAGCCGCCAGATCCGGGTGCTGTAAATCCACGCCGCTATCCAGTAAAGCCACCACAATGTTGTTGCTGCCGGTGGTGATATTCCAGGCTGCGGGCAGGTTGATAGCTCCGTAATGCCATTGGTAATGATAATAGCGATCATTGGGCGTTTTAGTAATGCTGGCTGCGCTGTAAAGATAATCCGGCTCGGCATAGCGCACCGTCGGTAAGCGGCTCAAGGCCAGCGACAAAGAACGTTCTTGCCCCACCGGCACTCGGAAAAGATGGACGCCCAGTCCTTGGACGACAGAAAGCTCGTGAATCGGAAGGGTCTCGCTTAATTGCTCCATTTGCCTAACACTGACACCAGGTTGAAAACGGACCAATAATTGGCCCGGAACGCATACTGCCTCTGATGTTGTCGCTACATGTGTCATACGCACGGGCTCATCACGCAGCGCTTTGACATTCTTACTCCCGCCGGATAAGGCAACCACGATAACCAGTAGGCCTACAAAAACAAATTCCTTCCGGACAATACGCTTCACCCAGTTACCTCCTCTGAAAATAAAAATGGGACGCAGATCAACGCAGGCTGCGCACGCAGATAAAAAACCAGATCAAAAAAACTTGTTTCATTACGGCGTCACGACCACAGTCCCTTTTAGAAGTTCAACTTCTGCGAGAAGTTGAACTTCTAATCGACAGCATTCTCCGCCCGAGCGCACGGGGGGCAAATCCCCGTGCTACGTCGCCAAGAAGCCCCCTGAAAGGGGGCTGGTGTTGAGCAGCCTCTTGGCAGCGGACGCAATCTTGACGTACCCTGCCGCCGTACCGGAATCGAGGCTTTAGCCGGTGGTAGACCCACCAACCCACCTAAAGGCTTAACGCCAGCCGTAGATTTTCAGCCGCTGTGGTGCGCCTGTCTGCGTGCCCGCACAGGCAGGCCGCAGGCCCATGACAACTTCTCTGAAAATAAGACCTCTCCCCTGGCTTACCGCCCCTTTGGGCGGTAAGCCTTCCCCTCCCCGTGTCGGGGAGGGGAAAAAGCTAAGCGCAGCGCAGCTTGGGGGAGAGGTTTCCCCGTAGCATGACTTCTCAAGCCTGCGCTCCCCAATCTCGTCAAGAGATTTCCATACGCCGTTCTATGCAATAGATTCTCCTCATTTTCCCTGCCAATGCGGCGTCCGCTTAGCCAAAAAGGCAGCCATGCCCTCTGTTTGATCTTCGCTGGCAAAAGCAAGATAGAAATTATGCCGTTCAAAGCGCAAACCTTCTGTCAACGGCGTCTGCCAAGCCGCTGTAATTGATTGTTTGGCCAACTGCACAGCGACTGGAGAAAACGACGCAATTTTCTCTGCCAGCGCAATCGCTTCCTCTAAATAATTAGACACCGGCACGACACGATTTACCAAGCCGTGAGCCAATGCTTCCTCAGCATTCAGCCAACGGTTCGCTAAGATTATTTCCATGGCCAAAGCTTTGCCCACAGTTCGAGTCAGGCGTTGGGTCCCCCCGGCACCAGGTATAATGCCCAAGGTGATTTCCGGCTGGCCGAATTTGGCACTCTCGCTGGCAACAATCATGTCACACATCATGGCCACTTCGCAACCGCCGCCCAGAGCGAAGCCGCTAACAGCCGCTATGAGCGGCTTTTGTGTCGTGGCGATGCGATCCCACAACGCAAATCGCGCCTCGGCGAACAGTTGCATGGGCGTCAAAGAGGACATTTCCTGAATATCCGCCCCGGCGGCAAAGACCTTCTCATTACCCGTTAGCACCACAGCACGCACTTGGGGGTCAGCGTCAAAATCCGCCAAGGCCGCAACCAATTGGCGAATAACCGCTGTGTTCAGCGCATTATAAGCCTCCGGCCGGTTGAAATACGCCAAGCCTACGCCGCTAGAAGTAATTTCGGTAACAACATACGTTTCCATGTTTCTTACTCCTTCATAATATTTTATAGTACAATAAATCACATAGCGCTACAGGAAAAATGTCCTAATTTGGACAAGCTAAAACCAGTCTTGCACAAGCGATCAAATTTCTAAAGCAGACCGCGCAAAAGCAAGGCCATGGAAAATAATCCATGGCCTCAAAAAGATATTATACGGGTTACACAGTTTGTTGCCATGCGCCCCGTTAGTAGTCAGCCATTAACGGAGTACCGGCCCCGCATTGCGCACTTCTTCCGAGACCGCATCAGTAAAAGGCTCGAAATTCTTGTAGAAAAGTGCTGCCAGGTGCTTGGCCATTTTGTCATATGCCATTTTATCTTCCCAGGTGTTGCGCGGCCACAATACTTGCGCCGGGACATTAGGACAGGTGGTAGGCACTTGTAGACCGAATACGGGGTCAGTTTTGGTAGCTACATTCTCCAGATACCCTTGCAACGCCGCTTCCACCATCGCTCTGGTGTACGCCAATTTCATGCGCCGGCCTACGCCGTACGGCCCACCGCTCCAGCCTGTATTCACGAGCCACACATTGACATGATGTTTGCGGATTTTCTCTCCCAACAGCTCAGCATACACATTAGGATGGCGAGCCATAAATGGTGCGCCAAAGCAAGCACTGAAAGTCGCTTGTGGTTCGGTGATGCCTGTCTCTGTACCGGCCACTTTAGCTGTATAGCCAGAAAGAAAATAATACTTGGCCTGTGCCGGCGTCAATTTGGAAATGGGCGGCAGAACGCCGAAGGCATCCGCCGTAAGCATGATAATATTCGCAGGTTGCCCTGTCGCCGCACCTGTTTCGATGGCGTTGTCGATGTATCCCAGTGGATAAGAAGCGCGCGTGTTTTCCGTTAAAGTATCGTCGTTTAAATCAACCCGTCGCGTGGCAATATCTATGCCCACATTCTCCAAAATAGTGCCAAAGCGGCGCGTTGTGCTATAAATCTGCGGTTCCCCCTCCCGGGAAAGACGTATAACTTTTGCATAGCAACCGCCTTCAAAATTGAAAACACCGTGGTCGCTCCAACCATGCTCGTCATCACCAATAAGCCGGCGCCTGGGATCAGCGGAAAGAGTCGTTTTACCAGTACCGGAAAGGCCAAAGAAAACAGCAATATCACCATCCGCGCCCACATTAGCCGAGGCATGCATGGGCATTACCCCTTTATCCGGCAATAGATAGTTCATAACGGTGAAAATAGCCTTCTTAATTTCGCCGGCGTAACTTGTGCCGCCGATGAGGATTGCTTTGCGACCAAAATCGACCAAAATGAACGCATCGGAGTGCGTTCCATCCACCTCTGGAATCGCGCGGAAAGAGGGCACAGCAATCAACGTAAATTCGGGAACGTGTTTTTGCAACGCTTCCAAAGTAGGAATGATAAACATATTGCGAGCAAACAAACTTTGCCAGGCAGACTCAGTAATCACGCGGATGGGCAATTGGTAAGTGGGATCGGCACCAGCAAAACAATCCTGGACGTAGATCTCTCGGCCTTGCAAATAGGCCGTGACTTTGTTGTACAATGCGTCGAACTTTTCCTGGCTCATCGGTCGGTTGACCTCGCCCCACCAAATTTTATCCTCGCTGCCGCTCTCACGGACGATGAACTTATCGTTCGGCGAGCGGCCCGTATGCACACCGGTACGAACGACTATGGGGCCTAAATGGGCAATGATCCCCTCGCGCCGGCGCACAATGTGTTCGTAGAGCGCTGGATGGGTCAGGTTCCAGTGGACTTCTTCCATATTGTAAATCCCGTGATGTTCGATGCCGTACGTGCTATGTCTTGTAGCTGCTTCATGCATGGTTTTCTCTCCTCTTGAAAACAAAATGGGACGCAGATCAACGCAGGCCGCGCACGCAGTCTGCCTTGTCCGGCAATTAGAAATCGCTGCCACAACTACGAAACCTGCCTGCGCAGGTTGCATGCTAATCGCCATAGGGCGATTTTGCTGTTTTAGAAGTTCAACTTCTTGAAGAAGTTGAACTTCTAATCAAAGATAATTTCGCCTCCTTTTTCTTCTTCGAGGGCGCTGCCCTCGAGCTCCCGGTAGGGGAACCGTACGGTTCCCATCCAACCCTTCCGAAATACGTTCCCCCGGCTAAGACGGTAAAACGAATTAAATAGGTCATTGGTCGCTGCTTAGGCCAGCCGGTCGCGCCGGCAATACAAATAATTTCTGTTCTCGAGCCTGGTTCACACTAATACATAGCATCAAACTGGTCCAAACTCGAGCCGCCGACGATATGTCAGAACTGGTTGCCGCCAGGATGGCGGCGGATAGCAGCGTGGCAGTAAAAAGTGATAGCCCGCAACAAACCGGCCACGACGCAGCCAAGAACCTTTTTCAGAGGGTCTGGGGGGTGAATCGCCCCCCGGCCCCCAATTCTGGGGGTGTGTTGCGTCCCCCAAGGTTGGGGGATAGGGGGCGCATTTTCATTCGCTGTGGTACGCCTGTCTGCGTGCCCGCACAGGCAGGCCGAAGGCTCATGATAGCTACCAAGAAACACGCCTGTTTCTTCCTGAACGAATAATTTCGTACTCGAAAATTATGGCATAGCTCCTCTAAAAATGAAAATGGAACGCAGATCAACACAGGCTACGCACACAGATAAAAAATCAGATCAAAAAACTTGTTTCGTTATGGCGTCACGACCGCAGTAATCTTTACCATCTCTGAAAATAAGACTTCTCCCCTGGCTTAGCGCCCAAAGGGGCGGCAAGTCTTCCCCTCCCCGATACGGGGAGGGGAAGAGGTTCCATTTTTCAGAGCGCTCTATTTTCAAGAGAGTTATCATGGGCCTACGGCGCACCGCAGCGAATGAAAATCTACAGCTGGCGTCAAGCCTTTAGGTGGGTTGGTGGGTCTACGCCGGCTAAAGCCTCGATTCCGGTACGGCGGCAGGGTACGTCAAGGTTGCGTCCGCTGCCAAGAGGCTGCTCAACACCAGCCCCCTTTCAGGGGGCTTCTTGGCGACGTAGCACGGGGATTTGACCCCCGTGCGCTCGGGCGGAGAATGCTGTCGATTAGAAATTCAACTTCTGCGAGAAGTTGAATTTCTAAAAGGGACTGCGGTCGCAACACCGTAACGAAAAAATTTTTTTATCTGGTTTTTATCTGCGTGCGCAGCCTGCGTTTATCTGCGTCCCATTCTATTTTCAAGAGAGTACGTTGCCTTTCGCCAATTCCGACCATTTTGATTATAATAGCCAAAGCTATCTACCTTGAGAAAAGGATCTTTGTTAGCAAAGGCATTTTTCTGGGGGCATATGGCAATCTTTCCGAAAGAGATAACAAGTCGTTATGGAAGAACAGTTACACGAATTTGAAAAACAGTTAGGCTTTACGTTTAATAATTCCCTTTTATTGAAGCAGGCATTGACACATCGCTCTTATCTTAACGAACAGCCAGAGGCTTCCGTTGGCAACAACGAGCGATTGGAGTATTTTGGCGATGCCATCCTTGATTTTGTCGTCGCCGAGGTTCTGTTCCGTCGTTATACCAATTTGCATGAAGGCGAAATGACTAATATGCGTGCAGCCTTAGTGCGGGAAAGCACGTTGGCCGGCTTTGCAGCTTCCATTTCTTTGGGGGACTATTTGCTCATGGGCAGCGGTGAAGCAGCCACCGGCGGTCGGGAACGCCACACCACGCTCAGTGCTGCCTTCGAAGCCCTTATCGCCGCAATCTATTTAGATCAGGGGCTGCCAAAAACGCGTGATTTCATTTTGCATTTCGTCGAGCCGGAATTGCAACATGCCTACGAAGTTGCCCTTTCCAAGGACATGAAAAGTCGGCTGCAAGAATGGGTACAAGGGCACTGGCACCATACGCCCGCCTATTACACTATTAGCACCAACGGCCCGGATCACGCGAAAACATTCACGGTGGAAGCTGTCATAAACGGCAAAGTCTACGGCGTGGGCGAAGGTCGCAACAAGCAAGTTGCGTCACAAGCCGCGGCCCAGGCAGCTATGAACAACATTCTGGCTCACGAAGCGCCGGACCGTGACATATCGTAAAACGCTGCTCATTACCGGCGCCAGCGGTTTTTTGGCTATGCCTTAATCTTTGCCGCCCAACAGGCCGGCTGGCGCGTCGTCGGCACCTATTTCACCGCTCCTGCTGCACGGCTTCCACGCGTTCATGGACAAAGGTACACAAGGCGGGTAGCCGAACCATCACCCTTTCTGGCTGGCGGGTCCATAAGCCATCAAGGCGGCCAAAAGCGCCATGCGGGGCACGATGCTTGCCACGTCCACGTATTCCTGCGGGCTATGAGCATGGCCGCCCACCGGCCCTAACCCGTCCAACACGGGCAAGCCGGTCGCGGCAGCGATGGAACCATCCGACCCACCGCCAGTAGCTACAAAAGGCAGCTCGAAGCCAATTCGAGCCGCTTCTTTGGCAGCTAAATCCAACAATTTTTTGCCGGCCGGGGTAAATTCCATCGGCGGCATTTTGTGCGGCGGCAACGCAATCTCCACCCGAATATCGGTGCCCCAATCGCGGCGAGTCAGATCGCGCAGCGCTTCCTCTACAGCGGCTAAGTCTTCCTGCCGCCAAGCGCGCACGTCCAGGATCGCGCTGGCCTCGTCCGGCACCACATTGGGCCGGGAACCGCCTTTGATCACGCCGACATTCACCGTCACGCCATTGCGGAATCCATTCAAGGCGTTGACTTCTTTAATGAGCCGGGAAAGCGCCAGGATCGCGCTGCGCCCCTCCTCTGGATTCACGCCGGCGTGCGCCGCCCGGCCGTGCACCTGGAAAGTGACCCACATGCCCCCTTTGCGCGCCCGCACCACAGCGCCGTTAGACCGTCCCGGCTCCAGCACCAACCCCACGTCCGCTTTTTGTGCTTCCGTCTGGATCAGTTCGCGGGAGTGCCGTTCGTGAATCTCCTCGTCGCTGTCGAAAAGGAACGTCAGCAAGCCCGGTTCCGGAGCGTCAAAATGGATCAGTGCTTCCAACGCGTAAAGAGACAATAACAGCCCCCCTTTCATATCGGCCGTGCCGGGACCCAGTAACTGTGCGCCGAGATTGCGGAAAGGGCGCACAGCGACGGTGCCGGGCGGGTAAACGGTGTCCATGTGGCCTAAAACCATGACTTTGCCGGCCCCCGGCCCCTGCCAGCGCATCAGCAAATCATCGCCGAACCGGTCGTTGTGCACGCGAGTGACCACCGCACCCAAGCCGGCGAAGCGCTCGGCGAAGAAATCTGCAACCTGGTCCACCCCTTCTTTGGTATAACTACCGCTATCGATATTGACGATTGTCTCCAAATCGGCTAAATAATCCGACAAACGCTCTGTCAACCATGCCACCACTGCCCGCTCATCCATGAAATCCGCTCCCTTTTTAAATAGAACGCTGACCAACACCGATGTGCGCTGATCAACACTGTTTCTGTTTTCATCTGCTATAATGTGCTTCGCTGCGCGCAACGCACCGGCCGTAAAACGGTTACCTATGCCGACGCCTTCCACAACTGCTTTGCTACGGCCACGAACATGGCCGTCGTGCGCTGATCGATATTGCACAACCGCACTTCCTCTAAATTACCCTTTTCAGTGCTCAAATAGCGCACGACTTCGTCCAAAATCAACGGCACAGCCCGCTCTTTGGGAAAGCCAAACACGCCCGAGGAGATAGCCGGCAAAGAAAGGCGCCCGATGCCATGTCGGTCCGCCATCTGTAGTGCGCTGCGCACCGCCCGGCGCAACTTGTTGTCCTCATCGCCACTGCCGTAAACCGGCCCCACGGTGTGAATTACGTAACGCGCCGGCAATGTGCCCGCCCCGGTGATGGCCGCCTCGCCGGTGGCTAAAGGACCGTGCTCTCGCACCCAGGCATCACTTTCCTGCTGGATAATCGAGCCGCCGCGGCGCACGATGGCCCCGGCCACGCCCCCACCGTGCTGCAAGTGGCCGTTAGCCGCATTAACGATAGCATCCACTTCTTCCCGGGTGATGTCGCCCTGCACAATGACAATGTGCCGGCCGCTCGGCAAACGGTGACGATATAGTTCACGGTTCATTTTGCCTTCTCCCCCTTGAAAATAAAATAGGACGCAGATAAACGCAGGCTGCGCACGCAGATAAAAACAGTGGTCAAAAAATGATCCCGAAGGTGTTGTCGCTAAAAAAGTGCGGCACCTTCCCCAGCACTGGAGTCGAGGTTTTAGCCGGTATTGATGCTGCCTAGCTGCCAACCGTACCGCACACAGCCCAACTCCTTTGCCTCTTTCTTTGACCGACTCGATAAATCGGTCGCCGCCAAACGCCGACCTGCGTCGGCTCTCCCCCGAACTCGGGAGCGGGTAGCGAAAACTTCGTGAAGCGGCCATGCTGGCGGGAGAGGGCTAAAGCCGCCGAGCTACGCCAATTCTAATCCCCCAGCCCCTTTCAAGGGGCTTGCCCTTTACGTAGCACGGAAGTTTAAGCTCCGTGCGCTCGCCCGGCCAACCTCTTTGCGTCCAAACGCCGACGCAGGTGGTCGCCTGTCCATGGACGCAGCGAACGGCTATTTCGGTGCTATTTGTTCTCACGGAAGTCCACAAAACTGTAGCCCACCCCGCGTTCGGTTAAAATATAGCGCGGGTGCTCCAAATCCGGCTCGATCTTCTTGCGCAAATAATTGACATAAAGTCGGAGTAGATGCCCTTCGCCGCTATATTCCGGCCCCCACACTAAGCTCAAAAGCTGGTCGTGGGTCAGAATCCACCCTGCGTTTTGCACCAAATGGTACAGCAGCCGGTACTCAGTAGGGCGCAATTTGATGCGCTGCCCGTTTACCAGAACATCCCGGTGGGGAAAATCGATCTGCAGATAATCATCAACCTTCACTAACGTCGCTTCCGTCACCGACCGGCTTTGTTCCACCCGGCGCAGCACAGCACGAATGCGGCTGGCCAATTCCCGGGGACTGAACGGTTTCGTCACATAATCATCCGCGCCCAAATCCAGGCCGTGGATGCGATCAACCTCTTCGTCCTTCACCGTGAGTAAAATGACCGGCACATTGGAAAATTCACGCAGGTGTTCCAATGCCTCGAAACCGTCCATGACTGGCATTGCCACGTCCATCACCACCAAATCCGGCAATTCGGTGCGGATTTTCTCCAACGCCTCCTTGCCATTGCTCGCCTCAATGACTCGGAATCCTTCCACTTGCAAGTTCATATGCACGAATTTCCGCATGCGTGCTTCGTCATCCACAATGAGGATCAACCGGTTACGAAAGTTTTTACCGTTCATGATGGCTCCTTTGCTCTGCTAATGGCAACGTGAAAAAGAAAGTACTCCCTTCGCCGGGCTTACTGTGCACCCAAATGTGTCCTCCTTGCGCTTCTACCAAAGCTTGGCTCAAGTAAAGCCCCAGCCCGGCGCCCGGCGTCTCCCGGCGCAACGATGAATCTACCCGGTAAAAACGCCGGAATAACATTTCTTGCTCCGGCTTGGGAATACCAATGCCCTGATCCGCTACGTAAGTGGTGACCTCATAATCGTTGGCCCAGCCCCCCACGCGGATTGTGCCGCCATCCGGCGAATATTTAATCGCGTTGCTCAACAAATTATCCAAAATCTGGTGCACCCGTTGCTCATCAGCCCAGGCATCTGGCAACGAGGACGGGAAATCCAGCACAAATTGGTGGGCTTGCGTTTGCAGGCGAAAACCCTCTACTGCCCGCTGCGCCAGTGCGGGGATATGCACCCGCTGTAATTCCAACTGCAGGCCGCCGGCCTGCAAACGGGACGCGTCCAATAAATCGTCGATCAGATGCGTCAAACGGTCCGCTTCATCGTCGATGATAGCTAAGCTTTCTCGCACCGTTTCGGCATCCCAGGTCACGTCCTCCCTGCGCAGCGTGTCGGCATAGCCTTTGATCAACGCCACCGGCGTTTTCAATTCGTGCGAAATAACCGAGATAAAAGTGGATTGCATCGCTTCCGCTTCCCGGAACCGGGTGATGTCGTTGACGTCCACCAAAATGTTCAGTAACTGGCCCTGTTGGTCGAAAAGCGGGGCGAACATCACAGCCACCGAACGCCGGGGGTAACCATCACGGATGATATCGCCTTCCACGTAATGCTTCTTCGTCAAAACGGGCGGCTCGCGATCTGCACAAAAATCGTGCCCGCGAGAAGATTGCAGGTGAAGCACCGCGCCGCAGGAATGGCCAACCGCTTCCGCTGGCGCCCAGCCGGTCAAAGCAGAAAGGGCCCGATTCATGCGCATGATATGCCATTTAGTGTCTAAAATCATGACGCCGTCAGCAATGCCGTCGATAATACCTTCCAGTTGGACATTTTCACGCACCAAAGCTTCGTACAAACGGGCGTTGCGAACGGCAATGGCGGCCTGATCAGCAAAGCTGGCCATTAGTTGATTCGTGTTAGCTAAGAATTGCAGCGCTCCCCCGCGCAATACGTAAATCACGCCCAACAATTGCTCGTCGCTGATCAGTGGAACCGCTACCACTTGCGTCAAAGACAAGCCGGTTTGGGCCGCGACTTCTTGCAGCTTTTCTTCCAGCCCCGGCGGGGCCAATTGCTCGGTATCACTGCGGGTCGGCCAAAGCTCCAGTAATGGCTGAAAAGCGGGCAGCGTCTTTTCCGGCACGCCATAGCTGGCTCTGATATGCAACTGCCCGTCACTTTCCACCAACGCAATAAGGCCGACATTCCCTTTGGTCAAGTCTACAGCGCCGTGCAGAATAATTTGCAGAACAGAAACTAGATCCAGATTAGAAGCCAGCAAACGACTGATTTTCAGTAAATATTCGCGCTGTCGCAACTGAATCTGGCGGAAATCCAACAGGTCGTACAAATGCGTTCTCCTCTAAAACATAAATCGGACGCTGATTAACGCAGGCTGCGCACGCAGATAAAAAACAATAGTCAAAAAACAATCCCGAAGATGCCGTTGTTAGAAAAGCTCAGCACCTTCCCCAGCAGTGGAGTCGAGGCTTTAACCGGTGTTGCCAACGCCGACCTGCGTCGGCCCTTTCCCTTTCTGTCTCACTACGTTCGACATTTCCAGATAACGAAAACTTCGTGAAGCAGCCATGCTGGCGGGTGAGGGCTAAAGCCGGCGGGCTACGCCAATTCTAATCCCCAGCCCCTTTCAAGGGGCTTGCCTTTTTACGTAGCACGGAGGTTTGAGCTCCGTGCGCTCGCCCGGCCAACCGCTCCGCCCCAAACGCCGGCCTGCGTCGGCATGGCAGCGCTCCCTCTTGGCGCAGCTTGAGCCGCGCCGGAAAACTTTTCTTTCCAGCTCCGATTATAACACAATTCGCGCAAACTTTGATGCTTTGCGCTGGGTTGTTGTATACTCGCGGCGAAACGGCGGCGTTTGAGTCCGCCGGAAAACCTTCATCATGTCAGGTGTGACGATGCACATTGTGTTAGATGGCCGTCCAATTCAAGATCATTTCCCCGGCATAGGCCGTTACGTTTACGAATTGGCCCGCGTTCTGCCTGCCTTAGCACCACAATACCGTTTCACACTGCTTTACCAGCCGACTGCACCGAACCATCTCTTCCCGTTGAATGCGCTGCCGGCGGATTTGATCCGCCAGCCGGTGGACGCATCGCCATTCAATTTATGGCAACACTGGCGGGTTCCAGCGGTGCTGCGTCAGTTGCGGCCGGATATCTACCACGCGACCTATTACATGATGCCGTTTCGCCCCGGCGTGCCGACACTGCTCACCGTTTACGATGATATTCCCGGCCGTTTCCCCCATTACTTTCCAACCTGGAAACATTTTTTCATCGAAGAATCAAAACAGATAGCATTGCGCATAGCGGGGCATATCGTCGCCATCTCCGAGCAAACCCGCCAGGATATCAGTCGGCGTTACCGTATCGCCGCGCAACGGTTCACGGTGATCCCGTTAGCCGCAGATGAACGATTTCGGCCTCAGCCAGCCGCAGCATTGATCACCTCGCGAAAGAAATATGCGCTGCCGGACGCTTATTTCCTCTACATCGGCAGCAACAAGCCGCACAAGAACTTGCTCACTTTAGTACAGGGATTACACCGGGCAAAAGAAACCGATCCAGATGTGCCACCACTGGTCATTGCCGGCCCCTGGGACGACCGTTACAACGCCGTGAAGCAATACATCCGGGGAAAAAGGCTGCAAAACAATGTCATCTTCCTTGGCATGGTGCCGGACGATAATTTGCCGGCGCTTTACGCAGGCGCCACCGCTTTTCTTTTCCTTTCCCGTTATGAAGGCTTTGGTCTGCCTGTATTGGAAGCAATGGCTTGCGGAACACCGGTCATTTGCGCCCGCAGCGCCAGTTTGCCGGAAGTCGGCGGCGAGGCAGTGTTATACGTTTCCCCGGATAGTCCGCAGCAACTGGCACGAGAAATGGGACGCGTTGGACGAGATGAAGCGCTGCAACAGACTTTGAGCGAACGCGGTTTAGCCCGAGCGGCTCTGTTTTCCTGGACCGAGAGCGCCAAACAGACTATAACTATTTACCGTTCCCTTTATCGGCAACATCATTAATTCTCACCGTCCATGCGACAGGCTGAAAAACCTGCACTTCTCCAATTCGTAATTTTCCCATTTCTTCTGTACAATTCGGTATAGAGGCTATTATGCAAAAGCTTCGGCATGGGCCTGCGGCCTGCCTGTGCGGACACGCAGACAGGCGCACCACAGCGGCTGAAAACGCCCCCTATTCCCCAACCTTGGAGAGAGCACAACACCCCCAGAATTGGGGGCCGAGGGGCGATTATTCGGCGCCCAGCGACTAAAAGTCACGGCAACGTCTGCAAAATCGCCCTACGGCGATTAGCTTGCAACCTGCGCAGGCAGGTTTCGCAGTTGTAGCAGCGATTTCTGATCGCCGGCTCAACACTAGCCCCCTTTCAGGGAGCTTCTTAGCGACGTAGCACGGGGATTTGCCCCCCGTGCGCTTGGGCGGAAGACCCCGTCGAATAGAAGTTCAACTTCTCGCAGAAGTTGAACTTCTTAAATAGGGCCTAATTTTTTATCTGCGTGCGCAGCCTGCGTTGATCAGCGTTCTATTTTTCGGAGGAGAGGGTAGCCGAAGGCAATGCCTTCAGCTACCCTTCAGAGAAGTTTATTTTCAAGGTAGTTATCATGAGCCTACGGCACACCACAGCGGCTAAAAATTTACGACTGGCGTCGAGCCTTTAGGCGGCTTGGCAGCGTCAACACCGGCTAAAGCCTCCACTCCAGTACCGTGGCGCTCTATTTTCAATGGAGAGTATTACAAACATGCATACAGAGATTCTACAAACCTTCTCAGAACAGGTCACAGCAACACATCATTACGTGCAACAAAATTGGCCGCTTCTCACCCGCCGGGACGATCCTGCGGAAAAAGACCGTCTCGTCATGCCAGAACCTTACATCGTGCCCAGCCAAGAGCAATTCCCGTACCTTTTCTATTGGGATAGCTATTTCACTTTGGTCGGATTAATACCCGACGGGCAGGGCACCTTGGCGCGGCAAATCGTGGACAATTTCATTTACCAGATTGAGCGCTATAAAACCACTTTGAACTACACGGCCCAAGACGCACTGCATCGGAGCCAATCGCCCTACCTGAGCAGCATGATCACAGAGGTATACAAATTACGGGGAAATCGTCATTGGCTCTATCACGCTTATCAAATGCTGCGCAAAGAGTACCAGGAAGTGTGGATGAAAACGCACAAAGACGAGAAAACTGGTTTGAGCCGCTATATCGACATCGACGCCCCTGACGATCCCCGGCGTAGCATTTACGAATCGGGTTGGGATTTCAGTTCCCGCTGGGGCGGCCGGTCTCTCCAAATAGCACCGGTGGACTTGAATAGCAACCTCTATCTTTACGAAATGGACCTGGCGCGTTTAGCATGGCTGCTGGAGCTACAACACGAAGGCAATCGATGGGAAAGGGATGCCAAGGAACGCGCTGCCTGGATGCAAGAGCTCTTTTTCGACGCCCAAGAAGGTCTTTTCGGTGATTACGATTTGCAACAGAAGAAACTCTCGCCGCGCTGGAGTTTGGCTACTTTCTCGCCCCTCTTCGCTGGCTTAGCAACCTCGCAACAGGCGGCGCAAGTAGTCGCTAATTTGCCCCGTTTCGAAACGGATTTTGGCCTGCGCACCACGCTGCAGCGTTACGGCGAGGATTGGGGACAATGGGATACGCCCAACGGCTGGGCACCGCTGCACTGGATCGCCGTGAACGGATTGCGCCGCTACGGTTATTTCCAAGAGGCAGCCCGCATCGCCTGCAAATGGTTAACACTGAATGCGGCAGAACAAGCCCGCACCGGAAAAATGTGGGAAAAGTATGATGTCGTGGCCGGCAACGCCGACGCGGTCAGCCCGGACTATCCGCAACAGCACGGCTTTGGCTGGACCAACGGGGTCTACTCGGCGCTGCTCAGCCGGGTTATCGGTGGGTTAGATTATGATCCGGCCGGCAAGCAGATCGTGATTGAGCCGCTGTTGAGCCACACTTTGGCCGGCAGTTCGTTCCATGCCGTGTACCACAACTACCTCTCGGCCAAGCTCACGTTGCAGTGGACCATAGCCGGCGATGGCCATGGCATCCGGTTGTACGTTCAAGCCGAGCCAACGATGCAAAAAATACAACTGCGCCTGCGGGATGAACTGGGACAGCCTGGCCGAGCTTTGCTGAACGGCCAGCCGGTCACCCTGGAACGAGAAGAGACACCATACCCTCGGCGCACCTTGACGCTTACTAACCTCAAGGCCTTTGACTTGGCCTGGAACAGCACCGGGCAATGATTTTAACAACAAATCACAGAACGCTTTTGCGGGTAACGTGCGTCACGCACAAACCAAAAAGGGGATAATCATGCCTGAGAATAAACTTTGGGGGGGACGATTTAGCCAGGAAACGGCAGCCCTGATGCGCAAATTCAACGATTCCCTGCCTTTCGATTACAAAATGTGGCAGGCGGACATTCATGGCAGCATGGCTTACGCCCGAGCCCTGGCCAATGCCGACCTCATCAGTTCGGAAGAACAGGACAAGCTGTTGGCCGGACTGCAACAAGTGTGGCAGGAATGGACTGCCGGCACTTTTGTCACCCAGCCCGGCGATGAAGATATCCACACTGCCGTCGAACGCCGTCTAACGGAGATCGTCGGGGCAGTGGGCGGTAAACTGCACACCGGCCGTAGCCGCAACGACCAGGTCGCCACTGACCTGCGCCTTTACTTATTAGGCGAAATCGACCAGCTTAACCAGGAACTCACCCTATTGCAGCAAAGCAGCGTTACCGTTGCCCGGCGCGAGATCGATCAGCTCATGCCTGGCTACACCCATTTACAACCGGCCCAACCGGTGCGCTTCAGCCATTGGCTGCTGGCCTACTTCTGGATGTGGCAGCGGGATTGGGAACGGCTGCGGGATTTACGCCGCCGGGTGAGCGTTCTGCCATTAGGCAGTGGTGCCCTGGCCGGTAATCCTTTCCCTATCGACCGGGAGGCATTGGCCGAGGCGTTAGGCTTTGCGACGGTTTCACCTAACAGCATTGATGCAGTAAGCGATCGGGATTTCGCGCTGGAATTCTTGGCCTGGGCCGCACTCTTGGGCACACATTTGAGCCGCATTGCCGAGGATTTGATCCTATGGTCCAGCCACGAATTCGGGTTCGTCACGTTGGCGGACGCTTACAGCACCGGTTCCAGCTTGATGCCCCAGAAGAAGAACCCCGATTCGCTGGAATTGTTGCGCGGCAAAAGCGGCCGGCTCACTGGCAATCTCACCCGGCTATTGGTGGTGATGAAAGGATTGCCCACGGCGTATGATAAAGATTTGCAGGAAGACAAAGAGCCGCTTTTCGATAGCGCCGAGACGCTCCACATCGGCTTGGCGGTACTGGCCGGCGTTTTGGAAACAATGACCTTGCATCCAAAACGTCTGCGCGCCGCGCTGACCGATGAGCTGTTGGCCACCGATCTGGCCGACTATTTGGTGCGCCGCGGCATTCCTTTCCGGCAAAGCCATCATCTGGTCGGACAAGTAGTGCGGTTAGCGGAAGAAAGCCATCGTTCGTTACACGAGATTCCATTAGCCGAACTACAACGCATCTCACCGCGTTTCCAGGCGGATGTGGCTCAGGTTTGGGATCCAGACGCGGCGGTCGAGCGTAAAATGACGGCCGGAGGCACGGCCCGCACTGCCGTACAACGACAGTTGACCGCAGCCGAAACTTTGTTGGCCCAACGGAAGGCGTCACCTTGGAAGTAGAAATCCGAGAAGTCGGCATCGAAGCCTATGACCAGATTATCGCATTGTGGCAGGAAGCCGGGCTGTCCTATCGTCCCCGGGGCCGGGATAGCCACACTGCTTTCGCCCGGCAATTAGATTCCGGCTGCGAACACCTGTTGGCGGCCTTTCTGCCCGGCAACCAAGAAATAGTGGGCGTCGTCGTTGTTACCGATGATAGCCGCAAAGGATGGCTGAACCGTTTAGCGGTTGCGCCGGCCTACAGGCAGCGTGGCCTGGCCAAACAGTTGATCGCGGCTGCGGAAGCATTCCTGCAAGCGAAAGGACTGCGCATTTGGACCGCCCTCATCGAAACGTGGAATGCGCCATCGTTGGCGCTTTTCAGGTCTGCCGGCTACCATATTCACGACGACATCGTTTACGCCAGCAAACGGGAAAGCCCGGAGGTCTGATACTACCAGGAGGCCCAGGGCAGAAAGCTGTGCTGTGACAACGTCGTGCTGCCTAAGTTGATAACACGACTGACATTGCCGGCCCGGTCACGATAACGAACAGCGTAATCGGCCACATCCGCCCCAGAAACGGTATAGGTCGCACTGTAAGGCAGCCAGGGCCTGTTCGTCAAAGTCGCCAGAGGGCCAATTTGCATCTCGGCAACGCCGGAAAGATCGTCGTAGGCAGGTAAAAGGAGCGTTTCCCTGGCCGAATCGTTGCTACTGAGCAACAAATTTCCCCACGGGGCCCGGTTATCGTAGCCAATAGTCATACTGTACACCGGCGAAATGGTTGCCCTATTTTCCAGCCAATAGCGGGCATACAGCGATATGTCGATGCTATGTGCGCTTTGAATCTGCCAGGGAATATCCTTGCTTACTGGATTCCACTTGGCGCCGGCAAAGTCGGGGTGATCACTCACCTGGGCATATTGGCCGCCGGATGGTGGCACCAAATGAATATGCAACCGACTTTGGCGCGTGTACACCCGGCGATGCGTCGTGCCAAAATCAATCTGCGCGGCGGCGTTTGCTTCCGGCGTAGGCGTAGGCGTCGGCGTCACCGTGGGCACGGGTGTAGAAGTCGCCGGGGGTGTCGGCGTGGGCGTGGGCGTCCACGTGGCCGTGGGCACTGGCGTGGCTGTGCCGGAGGTGCTGTTTTCCACCACAATAGTATCCTGAGCCGTAACAAGGGCCGTATCATGGCGTAAGCGAACATAAACGGTGCGCACGCCGTTTCCCGGCAACAAGGTCCAGTCCAGATCCGATTGAAACGGTTGCCAGGCAGCGTCATGGAAATCGGCGTAATTAGAAATTTGCATCGCAGAAGCCCAACCATTACCGTAAAGGTAAAGGGAAACCTGCGCGCTGTTCGTGCTGTACGCTTCGTTATCGATGATTACCGGGTAAACTGTGTTGCGCATGCCGAAATCTTGCGTCCAATAGTAATAGTAGGGGCCAAACGTATCACCAGCATCGTAAACAAGGCCAACGCCAATTTCGTTGAAATAGGCGCTAAGAATGTTTAGTCGATGATCGCTTTGCATCCAGCTATAGAGCAGAGCCCACGGCTCTGTAAAGCCGGCTGCGATATTCTCGCCGGCCAACTGCCAACCGGTGTACCCGGCTCGGCGAATGCGATCCGCTAAAGTGCTGCCGTCAGAACTAATGTGACTGAAAAAATCGTTATCGGCCATGTCCTGGCTATGCAATCGGGCTGCTGTACGCAATTTGGGATTGAACTTGAGGGGCGGCAAGCCGTTTTCGCGACGCGTCAAATTCGTCCGATGGATCAATTCCCACTCTTTGGCCTCTAATTCTGCCGCGGAGGGTGTAGAAGCCCCCCCGACGTACCCCAGCGGTGCGACTTGACTGCGGTATATGCGACCCCAAGCCGTCAAAGAACTCAACGGCCAGGTAGAAGTTATGGCTATCTGCTGGGGCTGGGCAGCAATGGCCGACCACGGCAAACTGACAACCATGAAAAGAAAGAAGCGCAAGCTCCATTGTAAACCACGTTTCATTACTAACCTCTCCTCGCGTAACCTGTTACCTCTATTCTTAACTATAAACGCCAGACAAAAGAAAGGAAATGGGAGAGAGGAACCATTGTTGTTCTGTAAATAGGAGGTGACAAAACGTCAGGTTGCCAGTCACAATAGACTTCTATACTTCATCATGGTATACTTAGAAAAGTGTCTCCCTTCAGAAATTCAACGCCTGCGAGAAGTTGGACTTCTAAAGGGATTAACGAGTTGAAAAGGAATTGACCAATGCGACTAGAAGAACAGATCAATGCAACGTTGAAAGAGGCCATGATAGCCCGTGACGACATCCGGAAACGCACGTTGCGCATGCTCAAAGCGGCCATCACGATGGCTAAGAAAGCAACAGCGAATCATGATTTAAGCGACCAGGATATCTTGGTTTTGATCGGGAAGCAAATCAAACAGCGGCAAGACGCCATTATCGAGTATAGCAAAGTCGGCCGGGAAGACTTAGCCCAAGCTGAGCGAGAAGAGCTGCAAGTATTGCAGAAATTCATGCCGGAACAACTAACGGAAAAGGAGATTCGCGAGCGAGCAAAAGCGGTTATTGCCGAAGTAGGTGCAAAGAGCCTGGCTGATTTCGGCAAAGTGATGAAAGCCTTGATGGCCGATTTGCGCGGCCAGGCTGACGGGCGTCTTGTCAATAAGGTTGTGCGCCCCTTATTGACTCACGACCAAAAATAAGACGTTTAGCCGGATAACATTGTGACAGCAGCGCCCAGCGATTCCACCCCAGAGCCCCCAGTCGAGACCCAGAAACAGCTTGTGATCCAGAGCAAACGTCACCGTTTGTTACCCGGCTTGCCGACGCGACCACCACAGTCGCTCCTCAAACAAATACAAGCCGTTGCGCTGGGAATCGTTTTTGTTGCCATCGCCATAATTATCACCATTTATGATTTCAATCCAGCAGCACACCTCTCCTTGAAAGTAGGGGATATTGCACCGCAAGATATTCGCGCACCTTACGCGATCAGTTACGATAGCGACATTCTCACTGAACAGGCCATCAAACGGGCTGTGCAAGCTGTACCGGAAGTCTTCAACCCGCCTTCGGCGCGAGTTGCCCGGGAACAGGTGGACAAAGTGCGGGATATCATTCATTTCATTGACATCGTGCGCTCGGACCAATACGCCACACCTGCCGATAAAATGGCTATGCTCAAAGCTATCAGCAGTTTAAACCTGAGCGATGCACAAATCCAGACTATTCTCTCCCTCACGCCACAACAATGGAAGCGGGATAGCAGCGAGATTATCAATGTGCTCAATACAGCCATGGCTTCAGAAATCCGCGAAGGTACAGTGGCTACAACACGCCAACGCATCCCTTTACTCATTTCAACTTACCTACCAGAACGAGAAGCACTTGTCATCGGAGATATTGCCGGTCAGTTGATACGGGCTAATACTTTCCGAGATGAAAAGCAAACCGAGTTATTGCGCCAAAAGGCCCGCAATGCCGTAAAGCCGGTCAAGGTCAGCTATAAACCGGGGGAGATTATTATCCGGCAGGGAGAGCGCATCAGTGCTGCCGACCTGGAAGCGCTGCAAAAGTACGGTCTCTTGCAAGACCACTTTACAACGACCCGAGTCATTAGCATCATCACACTGATCTTGCTTATCGCTGTTATCTTGGGCCTGCACCTTCATAAATATGTGCCCCAATATAGGCAGGACAGTACCCAACAATGGGCGCTTTTCTTGCTCATGACGTTTTATGTGATTGTGATCAAATGGATTGTCCCGCATCACAGCGTTTTGCCGTTCTTGCTACCGTTGGGAGCCCTGGCTATTGCCATACGCCAAACCGTTTCTCCGTCTACCGGCATCCTCAGCGCAGTATTGCTGGCCCTGTTTGCCGGCTATTTGAGTGGTGGTTCTTTAGAGCTTACCAGCTATTTAATCTTAGGCAGCGCGGCAGCAGTTTATGTTTTTGACCGGGGGGATCGTTTCAGCGCTTTCATCTGGGCCGGCGCGGCCGCTTTTGCCGCGGAGATGGCTACCATATTGGCGTTCTTTTTCCTGCCTGGCCACTGGCACGATTTGACCGGATTATTGCAGCTAAGCATCGCCGCCATCGTCAACGGCGGCTTAGTCGCCAGCGTCACCCTGCTGACTTTCTACGTGTTAGGCCTTCTCTTGCATGTGACTACAACCGTACAGTTGTTGGAACTGGCCCGCCCAACCCATCCGTTGCAAAAAGCGCTGCTCATGAAAGCGCCTGGCACCTATCACCATTCGCTTTTGGTGGCCAACATGACCGAACGGGCTGCAGATGCCGTTGGGACGGATGGGTTTCTATTGCGGGTCGGCAGTTATTACCACGACATCGGCAAAACAGTGCATCCGCAGTATTTCGTGGAGAATCAGGTCAGTGACATTAGCCCCCACGAGCAATTAGATCCATATTCCAGCGCTCGCATTATCATTAGCCACGTTGTGCCGGATGGCGTGGAATTAGCTAGAAAATACCATTTGCCGCCGCGCATTCAGGACTTCATCCGCGAACACCACGGCACGACACAAGTTGGTTATTTCTATCAGAAGGCGCGTGAGCAAGCAGAGGATCCAGATCAAGTAGACATCAGTGATTTTACGTACCCCGGCCCCAGGCCTCGCAGCAAAGAAACAGCCATTCTCATGCTAGCAGACGGCGTTGAAGCCATGGTGCGCAGCCGCCGACCGCATTCGGTTCAGGAAATCGAAACCAGCGTGTGGGAAATGATTCATATGCGCATGGACGAAGGACAGTTGGACAATGCCGATCTGACTTTGAAGGAAATTGCGATGATCGCAAACGTTTTCGTGCAAGTGTTACAAGGCGTCCATCATCCTCGCGTCACTTACCCTGACGAAACGCCCGCGCCGAGGCATGAACAGATTACAACAGCCGAGGAACAAACAACGTGAAAACTTTCAGACGAGATCATATCAGTATCGAGGTTGATGAGCAATGGAAAAAGGAGACACCAACAGCGCTTTTAACGCAGGTAGCCACCGCCGTTCTGCGCCTGGAAGATGCTCCGGACAAAGAAGTAACCATTGTCATCGGCAACACAATGCAAATACAAGCACTGAACCGCGTCTACCGGAATGTGGACGCACCCACCGATGTTCTTTCGTTCTCAGCGCGGGAGGGAGAGGAAGATTTCGTCTCCGCGCCGGAAGCAGAGAACTATTTGGGTGACGTTATTATCGCTTTCCCCATAGCCCAGCGCCAGGCAAGTGAGCACGGTATATCCATCGCCGAAGAGTTGGCGCTTTTGACCATTCACGGTTTGCTACACCTTTTAGGTTATGACCATGCCACGCCGAAGGAAGAAGAAATAATGTTTAACCGCCAAAAAGCGCTTCTCGCCCAATGCATCACCGATGCC
This sequence comes from Anaerolineae bacterium, assembly GCA_015486845.1. Taxonomy (GTDB): domain Bacteria; phylum Chloroflexota; class Anaerolineae; order JAADDB01; family JAADDB01; genus WFQU01. The sequence goes on from WFQU01000173.1 coordinate 27,099, forward strand.
AACCGGAAAAATGAACCAACAGCCTGATCGCCCGGGTGCCTCTTCTTTTTGGGTCAGTGTGCGCTTTGCCGCACAGGGGATACGTTATGCTACGACCCACGAGCGCAATTTTCGCATCGACCTGGTCTTTCTATTCTTTTCCGCCGTTCTGGCCGCTTATTTGCAATTGGATTTTCTCCGTTGGAGTATCTTGTTCCTTTGTTGGGGACTTGTTTTGGGAGCGGAGCTGATGAACAGCGCCGTGGAAGCCGTTGTCGATTTAGCACAGCCAGAATACCACGATTTGGCCCGCATTGCCAAAGACTGTGCAGCCGGCGCGGTGCTAATCAGCGCGGCGATGGCAGCGGTAATCGGCACCCTGCTGCTGGCACTGCCCTTATGCCGACTTTGGCTCTGTGGATAACCTGTGGACAAAGTGCCGGGGGATGTGAATAAACGATCATGTATTAAACCTCTGGAGTCCGGGATGCGGCATCTATCACTCTGTCAACCGTGGAACAATGGCATTGTCTGCTTTCGAATCAGTGAATGGACGCATCGACGAATGGCTTGCCTGCGATTCTCACCCGCCGATCTGATGAGTAATTAGCCGGTGGCTGGCAGCAGTTAGCACGGATATACAAACATAGCAATCGCAATCGGCCAACGGCGATCGGCTAACGGCTCTCTGCACAGCATTCATAGCCAGCGGTTCTCGCCTACTGTATCATAGCACAGTTGACAGAGTACTAATTTTAGCAGTGTGATCTTTGCACGAATAGTAAAAACTTGTCGTTTTAGTATGACCGGTCAACCCTTCGGCTCTCATTATAACGGATGGAAAACATTTTCTGGCGGCCAGACGCACTTGGTGTATAATGAGATAGATGTCAGAGCGTCAAAAAGGTGGACACCATGAGCTGGCTGAACAAAAAACTTCTCTATCCTGGATTATACATCAAGCGCTGGCTGCTTTTGCTTATCTTGGGCATTACCACCATTAGCTTAGGATTTGCTTACCTCTTGCGACAACTGTACATCCAAGGCACTTATCCGTTCGTTTTCTATTATTTGACATTGCAATTTTTACCTCGTTGGATGCGTGCTTTGGTTTTCGCTTCCGCCGGCACAGTGATGGTGGTCGTGGCCATCATACAGCTCAATCGCACTATCTTGGCGCCTTATATGCGCCCGGGGCAGGAAAATGTCGTCGAAGCGATCTATCAACACCAACAATTGGGCCGTGGGCCCCGCATCACCGCTTTAGGTGGCGGAACCGGTTTGCCGGTGCTGCTTAGCGGCTTGAAACAACATACTTCGAACCTCTCCGCCATCGTGACCGTAGCCGATGACGGGGGCAGCTCTGGCCGCTTGCGACAAGAATTAGGTATTCTGCCCCCCGGCGACTTTCGCAATTGCATTGCTGCGCTTTCCGAAGCAGAATTGTTGACCACGCGGCTGTTTCAATACCGGTTTAATCGGGGCAGCGGCCTGAATGGGCACAGTTTTGGCAATCTCTTCATCGCTTCCATGGCCGGCGTAACCGGCAGTTTCGAACAAGGCTTGTTGGAAGCCAGCCGGGTCCTGGCCGTTCGAGGACGTGTCCTGCCCAGCACATTGGACTTAGTTACCCTCATTGCCGATGTAGTCTCGCCACAAGGCACCGCGCGCGAACAAGTGATCTGGAAACGGATCGAGGGCGAATCCAAGATACCGCAGCCGGAGCACCATATTCTGCGCGTGTACTTAGATCCACCGGTTAAGCGCGCTTACCCGGAAGCACTACGAGCCATCTTGGAAGCAGATCTCATTATAGCCGGCCCGGGCAGCCTTTACACCAGCGTCATCCCAAACCTATTAGTCGAAGAAATCGCACAAGCGTTGCAAATTAGTCCCGCCCGCAAATTATATGTGTGCAATATTGCCACGCAGCCCGGCGAAACGGAAGGATATACCGTGCAAGATCATGTCCAAGCCATAAACGACCACCTTGGACATCGTGTTTTTACGGATGTGTTGTATAATACGAATTGGGGATTACCGCTACCAAAACAAAGCGGCGTAGGCTGGGTCAAGCCGGGGCCGGATAACGGCCGTTACCGCCTTATCGGCGCTGACTGCCTTGACGAAAGCAACATAGAACCACGTCATAACCCAGCCAAGTTGGCAAAAGCTGTGATAGCATATCTTTCTTCACAGGATAAATGATGGAGGGAATGTAGACTGTTGCCTCTGAACAAGAGAAGGAGTTGTACTATGAAGACACGTGTTGGCATTAACGGATTTGGACGAATCGGTCGGCAGGTTTTTAAGTCTATTCGCGAGCGTTACGGGGATGAATTAGAGGTCGTCGCCATCAATGATCTATTCTCTGCCGAAATAAACGCCCATCTGCTGCGCCATGATACCAATTATGGCGCTTATCCGGGCACGGTAGAAGTAAAAGATGGTAACTTAGTCGTCGACGGTGATGAAGTGCGGGTGTATGCCCAACGCAACCCGGCAGAATTACCCTGGCGCGAGTTGGGCGTGGAAATCGTAGTGGAGTCCACCGGCGTTTTCCGTAAACGCGAACAAGCTGCCCTTCATTTAGAGGCTGGTGCTAAAAAAGTCATCATTAGCGCCCCGGCCACGGCGCCGGATTTGACGGTCGTACTCGGCGTCAACGAGGAAATGTACGATCCAAAGAAACATAACATCATTTCCAACGCTTCTTGTACCACCAACTGTTTGGCGCCGGCAGTCAAAGCTGTGCACGACGCATTTGGCATAGAACGGGGCCTTTTGACCACTGTACACTCTTACACCAACGACCAGCGCATTTTGGATCTGCCGCATAAGGATTTCCGACGGGCCCGAGCCGCTGCCATGAACATCATTCCCACCACCACCGGCGCTGCTAAAGCGGTAACCATAGTCATTCCGGCATTGGAAGGGCGCTTCGACGGCATGGCCATGCGTGTGCCAACTTCCACCGTCTCCATTGTGGATTTTGTTGCTGTGCTCAAGAAGAACACGACGACAGAGGCGCTGCACGAGGCATTCCAAGTGGCAGCAGATGGTCGTATGAAAGGCATCCTGGATATTACGTCTGAACCGCTGGTTTCTTCTGATTACAAAGGTACGACTTTCTCCAGTATCGTCGATGCACCGTTTACCAAAGTATACGGCGAGAATATGGTGAAAGTGATAGCCTGGTATGACAACGAGTGGGGCTATTCTACCCGCGTGGCCGATCTGACCCAATTGATCGTTGCCAAAGGTCTTTAGTTCACCTTTTGGGCGCGTTGGGCGTCATTACGTTACCTAAAAGTGGGAGGTGTTCGTTGAGCATCTCCCATTCGTTTGGTAGATAGAATACAATATGTAGCTGAACAAAAATCGAGGTTAGCAATGCATTTACAAAAAAAGACCATACGTGACGTTGACTGGGCAGGACGCAAAGCATTGTTGCGCGTGGATTTCAACGTACCACTGGCTAATGGCCAGGTCAGCGACGACACCCGCATTCGCGCTGCTTTGCCGACGCTGCGTTATTTGCTGGAACAGGGCGCGGCGTTGATTCTTATGTCTCATTTAGGCCGGCCCAAAGGAAAAGTAGATCCGGCATTAAGCTTGGCACCCATCGCCACGCGCTTAGCCCAATTGTTGGGTAAGCCGGTCATCATGGCTCCGGATTGCATCGGCCCGGCGGTGCAACAACTGGCAGAGAACTTACGTCCCGGCGAAGTGCTCCTTTTAGAGAACACTCGCTTTCACCCCGGCGAGAAGAAAAATGACCCGGCGTTTGCAAAAGCGTTGGCCGACCTGGCCGGGCCAAACGGTATTTTCGTCAATGATGCCTTCGGCAGCGCCCACCGTGCCCACGCCTCCACCGTTGGCGTCGCCAAGTTTTTACCCGCAGTGAGCGGTTTCCTCATGGAAAAAGAGTTGACTTACTTGGGCAATGCTTTGGAAGCGCCAGAGCATCCGTTCATTGCCATCATGGGCGGCGCTAAAGTCTCGGACAAAGTGCCTGTTATCCGCTCGCTATTGAATAAGGCGGATCGTGTGCTCATCGGCGGCGGCATGGCGAATACGTTTTTCAAGGCACAAGGTTATGCTGTGGGCAAATCATTGGTCGAAGACGACGTCTTGGACGTGGCCAAGTCACTGTTAGCGACTTTCGGCGATCGGCTACAATTGCCGATTGATGTCGTGGTCGCGGATGGATTTAAGCCGGACGCCGTCCACAAAATAGTTGCTTTAACCGATGTGCCAGACGGCTGGATGATTTTAGACATTGGGCCAGCCACTGTTGCCGCGTTCAAAGAAATTTTATCCACCGCCAAAACAATCATCTGGAATGGGCCCATGGGCGTGTTCGAATTTCCAATCTTTGCCCAGGGTACCTTTGCCATCGCTCAAGCTTTGGCCAATTTACCGGATGCTGTGACAATCATCGGGGGTGGTGATTCTGCAGCAGCGGTGCGGCAGGCCGGCATGACAGACAAAATGAGCCATGTTTCCACCGGCGGCGGTGCTTCCTTAGAATTCTTAGAAGGCAAAACGCTCCCCGGTGTGGCCGCGTTGGCCGATAAATAACCAATCAAACAGGCGACATAGCGTACCGCAGGACAAAGGTATTCCATGAGCTTTTGGAAGAATATTAGCCAAGCGTTACGGGGTGACATCATGCTGCCGCGTTCGTTGTACACGTTAAAAGTGCGCTCCCGTCGTTGCCAGGAGACGATTAACGTCGAAGTGAATTTGCGCCAAGAGCTACTGGCCCAATATGACAACCGTGGCCAGCTTACTGGTTACTATTGTCGTAAATTAGCGGAGGGTTCAGGGGCCAATCGTTGTTTCGATACGGTAACTATCGAGCTTTACTTCGATAAGAAACAACAACTGTTGCGCCGCGAGATCGAGAACGGGGTTTTCCTGTGATTCAATGACCGGACTTCCGCGTGAGAGAAGAGGGAAAGCGAAAAATGGAGAATAGCAGGAACGCATGTACCTCGTTTCCCTTTCTCTTTGTGCGGCTTCGCGCGAGAAAACGTGCTCTTTTTCCCGAAACGCTACGCCATTTCTGGCTTCTTTAGGCCATTTCCGGTCAAGGGGATAACCACAACTGCGTCGGGGTCGATCTGTTCGCGCAAGTGGAGCAGAGCAGCTACCGGCGCAGCGCTGGTTGGTTCCACAAAAAGGCCATAATGCGCCAAACGCCGTCGGGCTGCAAGAATTTCTTCCTCGCTAACCGCCACGGCCAAGCCGTGGCTAGCGCGCAATGCTTCTATCAATTGGCGACCACGCACCGGCTGGGTGATGGCTATGCCGTCGGCAACAGTGTAATCGGGTGCGACGGCGGCTACCTGCGCTGCGCCAGCGCTAAAGGCCCGTACTAACGGAGCTACTTTACTTGCCTGCACGGCCACTAAGCGCGGCAAACGGTTGATCAAGCCGGCGGCTTGCAACCGCTTGAAGCCTTCATAGAGCCCCAAAAAGAGCGTGCCTTGTCCCGTCGGCAGCAAAATCCAATCTGGGGCATGTCCCCCCAATTGTTCCCAAATCTCGAAAGCCGCCGTCTGTTGGCCGACTAAATTGATGGGCACCCAAGCATGGCTGGCATAGAAAATACCGTCGGTCGCCAGATGCTGAGCAGCTTTCGTTGCCTCCGGCCGGGGGCCCGGCACACTGATCAAGTCGGCGCCAAAGTTACGTATCTGTGCCTTTTTCCCTTCTGGCGCGTAAGCCGGAGTGCAAATATGCGCTTTGATGCCCGCCATAGCCGCGTAAGCGGCCATTGAAGCTCCGGCGTTGCCGGACGAATCGTCTGCCACTTCCTTGATGCCAAGATCGGCTAAACGATTAATCACTAACGCCACACCGCGATCCTTAAAGGAACCGGTGGGTAGCAAGAATTCCAGCTTAAAAAGCACCTTCCCGCCCCACCCCGGCGATGCAATGAGCGGTGTCCAGCCTTCCCCTAAGGTCAACAGCTTGTGGTCAGGCGGCAAGGGGAAAAACGCCCGGTAACGCCACAATCCGGGGGCAGAAGGAGCAATGTGCGCCGGCTCAAACGCCGGCAAATCGCGCCAAACCAAGGGGCCACCACAACTTGGGCAGCGCCACAATTCACGTTCCCCGCTAAAAGTCTCTCCGCATTGCATACAAACTAAGTGTTGCATGACATCTCCCGCGAACACGCTTCAGGCAAATTCTCGTTTATTCCAGGCCTACTTGCTTGGCTAAAGCACCGTGCAAATGGGCATCTACCCAGCCTCGCAGCCACAGACGGGCTTGTACAGGCATTAAATAGCGCACACTATTGATAAATTCGGAAACCAATGCTACGCCTTCTCGAATTTCTGCATCGTCATCTTCGTCCAAAAGGATATCCAGCAAATGACTCAATTCCTGCTCTGGCTCAATCAACCAGTAAATCGATACCCGATCTTCTTCAAAAGAAGCAATTTCTTCGACTAAACCTTCCACATCCGCCCCGCGGTCCTGCAACCCGGCAATAACAGTCAGCGCTTCCGCTTTGCTCATGTGGTGCCAACGCATTTTCCATGATTTGTCGCCGGGAAGGTGAGGCATGTAGAAACCAACGCTTTCTTGCCAAATAGCCGCGGCGTGATGCAAAGCAGGATCTAACCAGGCATTCCGACGGACACGCGACCAAAATGCCGGTGACAGGAGTGCACCGTGTTCCCACAACCAGCTTTCAAGATCATCGTCATCCGTAAACTGAAACGAGGCATCGTCAGCGTCCTCCTCTACTGCATCCGCCTCACCTTGATCCCGTGATTTCTGGACTGGCGCTGCTCCATCTTCCCCAGATCCCATTTCCCCCAAAAATTCTCGGAAAGAATCATCGTCTGGAAAAGAATCGAACTCATCCAACAAAGAAACGCCACCATCATCATAAGCCCAGTAGGCCTGGCTTTCGGAAAGCCCCAAGTCGCTTATCATCTGTTCCATCTCATCGCATTCGGGACAATCATCGTCGGCAGGTCTATCCGACATGCGATTTGGCAATTTTTTCTCTTCCCGCCGAATGACGTTACGCGGTGTATCACCATGTAATACATCTTGCGGCGTGAAAAACCATGTTTTTATCAATGCGTTAATTCGCGCCAAATTTTCTCGATAAGTCGTTTCGTTCGGACTATCGGCGGTAGCAAGTGCCCATTGCTCGCGTAAATAGCGCGCTAAATCTTGATAAAGCGCCGATGCTTGGTGACACATATGATAATTCTCCACTTCTCCGGCTGGATGGACAATGGCAACGCCCTCACCCATCCTAAAAGTAGCTTGTGTAGCGTCTTCAAATGAGTCATGCCGTTGCAAGGAGCCTTAGCAATAACAACGCACCCCGCTTTAAGGTCAAGTAATCTCCTCCAGCGACGTTGGAAATTGCTTCACGCTGCTCGCAATGACAAGCTAAATGACGTAGGGTACCACACTCAAATTTCATCCGCCGTGCTGCGCCGGCTATTAGTTACCACCCAATGCTTGGGCAAAGATTTTGTCCCATTGTGAAATAGGTAAATAACCAGGAATGCGTTGGATCACTCGATTGCCTTTAATAAGCAGGAATGATGGTGTGCCGCGGATTCCGACCCGCTGAGCAACTTGTTGGTCTATTTTGACTTTGTTGGCCGTGGTACCGTTCTCGACACAATGGTCGAAGGCTGAGACATCCAGATTTAACGTTTTCGCGTACGAACTAAAAAGTTGTTTTTCATCCCCTTTTGCCCAATTCGGCTCCTCTTTGAAGAGCAAATGACTCATGGCAAAAAACTGTCCCTGTTTGCCGGCACACTCGGCCGCCTGTGCGGAAATTAAAGACTTTTTGTACTCGATTACATGGTTGAAGACAACCATCAATTTGCCTGATTCCACGTACTTTTTCTCAATTGCAGGCATGACTTCCTGATCGAATTTGCGGCAATATTCGCATTGATAGTCTGTGAACTCCATGAGTAATAACGGCGCCTTGGCATTACCAGTATAGGGAGCACCAAAATAGGTGTAATGGGGATGTTCAGGATCCGGTTCGAAGGGATGCGTCTGAGCATAAGTGAGCGTAGGCGTTGGTTGTGGCTTTTTGCCGGCTAAAGCATCTTGAACGCGCTGATTAAATGTGTCATAAGTCTGCGCCCCGCTAATGAACCAATCATTCACAAAGAATGCTGGCGTTCCCCGTACGCCTGCCTCAGCACCGCGCTTCTGCTCGGCCTGAATTCTGGCAGTGAATGGCGCTGCTGCTATACAGCGGTTAAATTGCTCCACGTCAAGCCCTAATGCCTGTGCGTAACCGGCAAATGTCTTCTCAGCGTCCGCTTTGCCGCTCCAATCGGCTTGTGAGTGGAAAAGTTTGTCGTGCATAGGCCAGAATTGGCCCTGCACGCCGGCGCACAACGCTGCGTTAGCGGCAGAATGAGCCTGTGGATGAATATTGTCCAACGGAAAATTGCGAAAAATGAACTTGACCTGACCGCTTTTCACATATTGATCGTACAGCTTCTCCTCTGTGGGAAAAACACGGCTGCAGAATGGACATTGAAAGTCGGAATATTCTGTGATGGTCACTGGCGCACTGGGATCGCCCCGATACAGGTCACCCGTTGTAGTTAACCCGGCCGATACACCGGCCAGGCCGGATTTTTGTTTCGCCGCCAACACAAAATCTCCACCGGCAACCGGCGTGCCCGCAGAAGCAGCTTTAGTCGGCGCTATGGCTGTAGGGGAGGGCACCACAGTTGGCGTCGTAGCCACAGTAGCCGTTGCGATAGGCATTGCTGTCGCTTGGGGCGTTATCTTACTGCTGCACCCTGCCGCGACCAAGACAGTCAACAGAAAAAGTAGAACAGCGATTCTTTTCATCAAAAGTAAACTCCTTACTTGAACATAGTATCAGAACAGGATATTTTGTACATGTTATACTCAAACCAGCAAACGGGAAAAAGTATAGCCTGAAACGCGGAAAAAGCCTAATTTTCCCCCTCCTCTGAAAATAGAACGCAGATTAACGCTGATGCACGCTGATCTTAATTTTCATCCGCTGTGGTGTGCCGTAGGCTCATGATAACTCCTTTGAAAATAAAACCTCTCCCCTGGCTTACCGCCCAAAGGGGCGGCAAGCCTTCCCCTCCCCGATACGGGGAGGGGAAAAAGCTAAGCGCAGCGCAGCTTGGGGGAGAGGTTTCCCCTCAAAATAAGTTGACGCAACGGCGCCAAGGCGCAGAGCGTCTAAAAAATCAGGCCTCCTTTAAGAAGTTCAACTTCTTCGAGAAGTTGAACTTCTAATCAACGGCGTTCTCTGCCCGAGCGCACGGGGGTCAAATCCCCGTGCTACGTGGCCAAAAGCCCCCTGAAAGGGGGCTGCTGTAGGGCAACCTCTTAGCAGCGGACGCTACCTTGACGTACCTCGCCGCCGCGTCGGAGTAGAGGCTTTAGCCGGGGGTAACGCGACAAAACCGCCTAAAGGCTCGAGTCCAGCCGCATCATTTTCAGCCACTGTGGTGCGCCTGTCTGCGTGCCCACACAGGCAGGCCGAAGGCTCATGATGACGCCCATTCTGGGTGGGAGCAAACCATTTAAAGTCGCAGAAAGGCAGCCTCGCCAGTACAGGTACGGGCTCTAACCGCCTGATTCTCGAACAGTTTTTACAGGCCAAATTCGGAATTGCTGCACGAGCACAACGCTACTTTCAAAGACAAGGGAAAGCACGTATAATGCGTATGAGGAAAAGGAAAGAAAGAGAGGGAGATAGCCATGAAACGCGCTTGGGGACAATACCTCATAGCTTTCATTCTTTTTAGCGCGCTAATTAGCGCTTGCCAAGGCACAGTATTGCCGTGGCAGAAGCCGACTTCAACGCCAACGGCAACGCCCACGCCTACGTTGATGCCGACTTCCACGCCTACGCCCACGACAACGCTGACCCCTTCACCAACGCCGACATTAACACCAACAGCCACGCCGACACCATTGGCACTGGCCACGCGTGCCATTCCGCTGACGTGGAGTAGCATTGACAGCGCCGACAAAGTGCTACAATTGGGGCTCCCCCCCAATTGGGTTATCGTACCTGCCGACGATAAATTACTGGCCCAAATCGCCAAACTCTACCCCAATGATAGCTCTTGGCAGGAACAAGTCAGCGCGGCACAGAAAATAATAGCCGGCGGTAATAGCGTTTTAGCGCTTAGCTTGCGTCGTCATCGAACAGAAAACAATCACTATCTGGCGCCCAGCGTGATCATTACAGGAGAACGCCTCAAAACGACAACGTCCAAGCTTACAGCCAGTTTGCTATCCGCTTGGAAACAGAGTCAAGAAATCCAGGTACGACATATCCAGGATATTCATATCGCTGGCGTGGACGGCGTATTTTTCCAAATTGATATTCGCCAAAAAAATCCGGACGACACTGTTTATCACATTTACATGCAAAGCGCTTTGCTACCCTTAAATGGAAAGCTTTACAGCATCACTCTGAATGACGCCGCGCCGGCCCAGACGGAAGCTGAAAAGACCTTCATGACTATTTTGCAAACCTTGCATATTGCCAAACAGCCATGACCGATCCAGGCCCCACAGATGATCGGTTTTCTTCGGGACCGCTATCGCTTTACATCCATATCCCATTTTGCGTGCGCCGTTGTCCATACTGTGATTTCAACAGTTACGCCGGCATCGATGATAAGCATCGTGACATTTATGTGCACGCTTTACGACAAGAAATCCGGCAATGGGGCGCAAGGTTGCACCGTCCGGCGGTGCGCACTATTTTTATCGGCGGTGGCACGCCGACTACCCTCAACGGGATACAATTCGGGGCTATTATGGCCACCTGCCGGGAGAGTTTCCGGGTGGACATTGATGCCGAGATCAGCAGCGAGGCAAACCCCGGCGCTGTTGATTCCGCCTGTTTCGAGGCAATGTTAGCTGCCGGCATTAACCGACTAAGTTTAGGCGTGCAAAGTTTTGACGACAAAGCGTTGACCTTCTTAGGGCGCATCCACGACAGCGCCGAGGCAAGAGCTGCTTATCGTGCGGCCCGCCAGGTCGGCTTTCAGAATATCAATCTGGATTTCATGTTCGGCTTACCCGGCCAAAGCGTGGCGAATTGGCGCCGCACCTTGGCGGAAGCTATTGAGCTGGAACCAGAGCACCTTTCTCTTTACAGCTTGACCGTCGAGCCGGGCACGCCATTAGCGCGCTGGGTCACGGCCGGTAAAGTACCAGCACCCGACGACGACCAGGCTGCCGCCGATTACGAATTGGCCATGGAAATGTTAGCCCCGGCCGGATTCACCCATTACGAAATCAGCAACTGGGCCCAAGCAAATGGTGAGGATAGCTGGCAGCCCCACTACGCTTGCCGTCACAACATAGTTTACTGGCGCCGCCAACCATACCTCGGCTTTGGCGCCGGCGCCCATAGCTTCTTGTCGGAACGCCGCTGGTGGAACGTGCGCCGACCTGAGACATACATCCGGCGCTTAGCCGATGGACGGACGCCTACCGCCGGCAGCGAGCATATCGACCGGCGCACCGCCAGAGGAGAAACCATGATGTTAGGCTTGCGTCTGCTCACCGAGGGCGTGAGCGACGGCGACTTTCAACAAGCTTTTGGCGTTCCTATCGCGTCAGCTTTCCCCACCGAGCTGGAAGAATTAACCAGCGCCGGCTTGTTAGACTACTGCCACGGTCGCTGCCGGCTAACGCCACGGGGATATTTGTTAGCCAATCAAGTCTTCCGGCGCTTCCTCCCCTGAAAATAAAAATGGGACGCAGATCAACGCAGGCTGCGCACGCAGATAAAAAAACAATAGTCAAAAAATGGACTCCGTTATGTCATGGCTGATTGGAGCAAAACTATCCCCAACGCCGACAACGTTCCAGGCAACAACAACATGCGTGGTCAATTTTCATCCGCTGTGGTGTGCCATAGGCTCATGATAACTCCCTTGAAAATAAGACCTCTCCCCTGGCTTACCGCCCAAAGGGGCGGCAAGCCTTCCCCTCCCCGATACGGGGAGGGGAAAAGCTAAGCGCAGCGCAGCTTAGAGGAGGGATCTCCCCTCAAAATCAGTTCACGCAACGGCGGCAAGGCGCAGAGCGTCTAAAAAATCAGGCTTCCTTTAAGAAGTTCAACTTCTTGAAGAAGTTGAACTTCTAATCGGCAGCGTTCTCTGCCCGAGCGCACGGGGGGCAAATCCCCGTGCTACGTCGCCAAGAAGCCCCCTAAAAGGGGGCTAATGTTGTGAGATTCATTGCAGATTATTATTCTCTGCGTCTCTGCGAGTTGCCCCCATGAAAATAGAACGCTAATCAACGCTGATGGCGAGGGGATTTCCCGGTCACAAGGCAATATGGTATAATATTATGCTAAGACAAGGTGATCTGAACAGCCATACTTGCCGGTGAAACGCACCTCGACGTTAAATTCTGTTACGAAAACTGGCATGGGCCTGCAACCGAGGAATAGAAGATAAGCACCGTAAATTAGTAGATGCCTACAATAATCACTAAACAAACACACAGCGTGAAACTATTACGATTCTACGGAGTGATGTGCAGAGTTAAATGATGAAAGCACAGCGTACCACGAATTACGCCGTTTTCCTTTTGGCCTCGGATATAATATTGACGCTTTTGAGCTGGCATATTGCTGTGCAAATGCGCTTTGCGCTGCCGTATGGCAAGCATTTAACCGGAAAGACACTTTTCGCGCCATCCATCCTCTACGGATGGATCGGCGTCATTTGGTTATTCGTTTTTGTTTTCACATCTACGTATGACTACCGGCGCACATTGCGCTTCATTGACGAAATACAAACGCTTCTTACGTCCCAGATTATAGCAGTTGCTCTTTTTAGCAATGTCTTGTACCTTTTCTACCGCGATGTACCGAGATTACTATTCATTTACTTCGTCGTGATCGACCTAGTAGCTCTTTTTCTATTTCGCGATGCGCTCCGTGCTGTGTTTCGGTGGGTAGTGGGGCCTCGCCAACAGGACATGGAAAACGTTTTAATCATCGGCGCTGGAAAAATCGGCCGGCAATTAGCGCAACAATTTGCCAGAGAGCGCTGGACGGGCCTGACTGTCACAGGCTTTTTAGACGATGACCCAACCAAAGTGGGCAAACGGTTTATTGATTTACCCGTCATTGGCCAAACCAGTGATGTCGTCAGTGTAGTGCAATCCTACCATGTAGACGAAGTAATTTTTGCGTTGCCATTGCGCGCCCATGGTGCCTTAGAAAACTTAGTGCTCGCCTTGCAAGAGTACCCTGTGCGCGTACATGTAGTCCCTGACTATTTTGATTTAGCCTACTTTAAAGCAACCATTGAGAACTACGGCGGCATTCCGCTCATCGGTCTGCGCGATCCGGCTATTGACGGCTTCAACCGCTTGGTCAAACGAATATTCGACTTAGTGATTGCCTCAGCCACACTTATCATCGTTTCGCCTGTTATGTTACTCATTGCACTTATCATCAAACTCACTTCACCGGGGCCCATTATCTTCAAACAAATACGCGTCGGCGAAAATGGACGCCCTTTCACTATGTACAAATTCCGTTCGATGGTCCTTGATGCCGAAGCTAAGCAAGAACAAGTCGCAGATATTACTGCAGGCGGTGCCATCTTATACAAAAAACGCGATGATCCGCGCGTGACACCCATTGGCCGATTCATTCGTCGCACCAGCTTAGACGAATTACCACAGCTTTTTAATGTTTTAACAGGGGATATGAGTTTAGTGGGCCCGCGGCCTGAGTTGCCATTTTTAGTAGAAGGATACGAGGCTTGGCAACGAAAACGGTTCGCCGTGCCGCCCGGAATCACTGGCTGGTGGCAAATCAACGGCCGCAGCGATCACCCCATGCACATGCACACAGAAGATGACTTGTACTACATTCAGCACTATTCTCCCTGGCTGGATACCCAAATTTTGTGGCGCACCATCGGCGTAGTCCTTAAAGGGAAAGGTGCTTATTGACCAGCCCAAATTGCATGCTTGAAAAACCATGCGAAGTTTGTCTACGCTGGATAGTAGCCCATAGCATGCCCCGAGCCTAATTCGTACTATCAAAATTATATATGACTCTACTGCAAAAAGGTTCACCGCCGAGAGCACAGAGGACGCAGAGAGATAACGAATATTCTCCTTTGAAAATCAATTGACGCAGCGGCGCAAAGGCGCAGAGCGTCTAAAAATCAGCCCCCCTTTAAGA
>WFQU01000174.1 GCA_015486845.1 Anaerolineae bacterium
GATTAACGCTGATGCACGCTGATCTTAATTTTCATCCGCTGTGGTGTGCCGCAGGCTCATGATAACTCCCTTGAAAATAGCTCCCCGGCCCCCAAGAAAGAAAATAAAACAGATTGTCAGCCGCCACCAACCAACCCAATTCCTATCCCCGTAGCATTGCTTCTCAAGCCTGCCATCCCCAATCTTGTCAAGAGATTTTCATCCGCTGTGGTGTGCCGTAGGCTCATGATAACTACCAAGAAACACACCTGTTTCTTCCTAAACGAATAATTTTGTATTCAAAAATTACGGAATAGCTCCTCTGAAAACAGGACCTCACCCCTGGGAGGCCGCCCAAATGGGTGGCCTGCCTCTCCCTCTCCGTCACGGAGAGGGAGAAAAAGCTAAGCGTAGCTATGGGGAGAGATCCCCCCCCAATATACCTGACGCGAAGCCGTTGAGATGCAGAATCCAAAAGGCTTAGTACTTGTTTTCCGGCAACGGTCGCAACTAAAAGCCACGCCCATGAGGCCTGCGGCCAAACGACGACCTGCGTCGGCACCCGGCAACGCATACGAGGTGCGTTGCCTCATCGAGACGATTAATCGCTGCGTTCAATCACGCGGCCCTTTTATCCTCAGTCCTGCGTCGTAGGCACCTCTATCCGAGTCGCGTGATCCAAATAATCGCGCAAAATAACCGCCGCGGCTTCCGCATCGATCATCTGCAAAAAGCGCTGACGCCGCTTGCGCCCGGCAAACTGCAAATTGTGCACGGCGTCCTGCGTAGAAAGCCGCTCATCCCACAAACAGACCGGCACCGACAACTGGACAGCCAGCTTTTCGGCAAAACGGCGTGTCAGCCGGGAGCGCTCGCTCTCGGCGCCATCCATGTGCAGCGGCAAGCCAACAACAACGCCGACAGCATGCTCCCGTTGCGCCAGCGCGGCAATCTGTCGAATATCCTCCACGTGCGAAGTGTGCCGAATCACCGTCAACGCGGTTGTCACCAAACCAAGTTCATCGGATACGGCCACGCCTGTGCGCTTGGCACCCACATCCAGCGCCAATAATCGTCCTTGGGGACAATGTTCTGCCCACATCATTGCGTTCCCCCCAAATCCACAGTGACGCGAATGCGGCCGGCAGTGCGCGGCAAACGCCGGCCGCCCCCCGGCTGTAACCAGCCCGGCAATCCTTTCAACCAGGACGGCCCAATAACGATCTGCGGCGGGGCGGCCAGGGCCCAAGATGCCTGCAAAATTTTAGTAGCCTCTTGAATTGACTTTCCCATCACTTGCTGACGCACCAAATGCGGATCAGCACCCACAGCCATAACGCCCGCTGCGCGCATACTAAAATAAACGCTGCTGCTGCTGGTGTCAAAAGCACTGATGGGGCCCCGCTCGTATCGTAAATGGAGACTGAACAAACGAGCCGCCGGCGGTAATTGGTGCAGCAAAGCTTGATAAGCCACTTGCTGGGCCGCGGTAATATCAATAGCTACCCCGCGCACCAACATGCGCATTTTCACCGTGAGTTTATTCGTTTGATCCCCACGAAAATGATCAAAAGTCTCCGCCATGACGTAAGTGCGAACCGTTTCCAGCGGAATTTCTTCCCCCTGGTGCTGTTTCTGTGTCAGGACAGCAAACGCTTTTTGCCCCAGCACCCGGACAATTTCGTTGTGCGCTTTTTCTTTATCTGCATCGGTAACCACAGCGACTTTTTTCCAGCCGCCGCCTTTGGTCGGTTCTGGGTTGATAACTAAAACCTGCAAAGAAAGGAGCGTGCCCAAGCGCGTAATAGCATAGGCCGCTACATTGCCCGTCGGCCCTTCTGTTTCCGCCTGGACGGGGACCGTCACCTGGGCACCCACGCCGGGGGGCAGTACAGCATCTTCCATTGTCCGAAAGCGCACAGCTTGACCCGTGCCGGTGCTCACAATAGTCCCCGCCGGGATCGGCACTTCGTTAATCAACTTGTTCGTGAACACAACCTGACCGGCTGCCTTACCGCTGGGCACCCAGCGCTTGCCCGTAGTGGGCACGGCGATAGAATCAGTCATCATAGCCTCAACATAGCGGGCCGGAATAGCGCCGCCTAAAACATTAACTTGCCCCACGGCCGGACTGGCATAGAGATCCACCTGCGCCTGAATAGGCTGATGGGCGGCCACCAAATAGATATCCGCTGACGGCAGCCAGTCGACATAACCGTGCCACACCAATGGTAAAATAATGCCCACGAGCAAAGCCACCAACAAAAGCCGGACCCGCAGCAACCAGATATCACCGTGCCATAATCGTTGCCATAATATATTCCAGGGGCGCTTAATTCGCCAAGTCCGACGCAACTGTCTTTCCACCCAGCCATGGACGCGCTTTTCCGGCAAAATATCGACAGCAGCGGATAGCGGGCGCTTGGGTAAATCCGGCCAACGGGTAGCCAACCAGGGCAAACTCCGGGCCAGATCACAGCTCAAGAAACGCGGCACACCACTTTGTCGAGCAGCCTGCCAAATCTCCGCTTCGTCGGTGACCACTGCCACCGCTTTATGAACGCGATCCGCTGCCTGCCGCAGTGCCCGCATTTGCATAGGATCGGCTAAGAGGGGATAGGAGGCGGGCAATTTCAGGACAATATACGGGGACGGGGAAGCATTCAGCCGGGCTAACAATCCGGCTTTGCTTTCTCCCGCCTGAATTTCAATACAATCAACTTTCAATAGATACCTCGAATGTAATCGTCACGAAGCCGGGTTATCGCTTCACGACGCCTGCGCTAACTGTTGTCGCACAAAAGGAACAATAGCAGCCATCGCTGCCGGCAATTTCTCGGCGTCACGCCCACCGGCCTGGGCAAGAGTCGGGCGACCACCACCGCCACCACCGACTTCCACCGCTGCGACTTTGACAATCTGGCCAGCGTGAAGCCCCTTAGTCACCAAGTCCGGGGTAATCGTGGCCACAATCTGCGGTCGCCCGTTCAGCGTGCAGCCCAAAACGACTACAGCCGAACCTAATTTCTCCCGCAGCCAATCCGTCATTTGCCGCAAAGTATTCATATCCGGGACATCGACCACAGCAGCTACCACCGGTATACCATCCACTTCGACAGCCTGTTTCAGGTAATCTCCTACCCGGTAGCGGGCTAATTTCTCTTGCAAACGAGCGACCTGACGTTGCGTTGCTTTCAAATCGTTCAGTAACGATAGCACCCGATCAGCAACTTCTGCAGGACGCACGCCTAAATGAACCGCCAATTGCTCTATTTCTTCCAAATGGTGCGAGGCCATTTCGGCCGCGGCTTCTCCCGTAACCACTTCCAGCCGGCGCGCACCAGAGCCCACACTGCCTTCACCGACAATGTGAAAGTAGCCAATCTGGGCAGTATGATCCACATGCGTGCCGCCGCAAAGCTCCCGCGAGTACGGTTTGGGCTGACCGATGCTCACGACGCGCACCCAGTCACCATATTTCTCGTCGAAAAGGGCCATCGCCCCGGCGGAAACCGCTTCTTTGTAGCTTAGCCATTCCGTCCAAACCACATCATCGCGCAAAATTGCCCGGTTGACTTCTGCTTCCAACTGAGCCAATTCTGCCGGGGAAGGCGCTAAAGTGTGCGTGTAATCGAAGCGCATCCGATCCGGTGCTACCAATGAGCCGGCCTGGTGCACATGCGTGCCGAACAGTGCCCGCAGTCGGTTATGCAGGATGTGCGTTACAGTGTGGTTGCGCATAATATTCCAGCGGCGCCAAATATCGATTTTAGCGTGTGCTGCAGCGCCCACGGAAAGCGTACCTTCTGTGACTTGGCCGCTATGCACGATGAGACCTTTCACGGGCCGGGCGACATCATCGATACGTGCCTGCCAGCCGGCACCGCTGAGGCTGCCCGTATCGCTAACTTGGCCGCCGGAGGCAACATAGAACGGGGTTTGGTCCAGAACAATTTCGACCTTCTCCCCCTTCTTAACCTGTGCACGGGGTTCGCCATCCACAATTAAAGCGACAACTTCGGCGTCCAATTCCCATTTGCCGTCGTAAATATGTTGCTGCACCCCTTCTTTGTCCAGTTGTCCGGCTGCCTGCAACTCCGCCAATAATTCTTGATAGCGTTGGGCACGCTCAAATTCCTCGCCGCCGAAATGCGAGGCTGCCCGGGCGCGTTCCCTCTGCTGAGTCATCGCCGCATCAAAGCCAGCTTTGTCCACGCTAAGACCATGTTCTTCCGCGACGTCACGGGTCAAATCCAGAGGGAAACCGAAAGTGTCGTAAAGGGTGAAGGCCGCCTGGCCAGGAATAATTTTAGCACCGGATTTTTCCAGGTCGGCGATCTGTTTCTCTAAAATATTCATGCCAGCCGTTAGAGTCTGGCTAAAGCGTTCCTCTTCACCGGTAATGGTACGCTTGATGAATTCGGCCCGCTCCTTCAGTTCGGGATATTGATCGCCCATCACGGCAATGACGCTATCGGCAATCTCGGCCAAGAAAGGCCGTTCCAGCCCAATTGTGCGACCAAAACGAGCTGCCCGGCGCAGCAACAGACGCAAAATATAGCCGCGACCGCTATTGCCCGGCAAAACACCATCCCCAATGAGGAAGCTCATCGCCCGGCCATGATCGGCAATAACCCGATAAGGCACGTAATTTTGACGACGCTGGACATCACTATCTCCAACGATCTGTTGTAGCCGGTCCATGATAGGCATGAACAGGTCCGTATCATAGTTCGTGGCCGCGTTTTGCAAGATCATGGTCAACCGCTCCATGCCCATGCCGGTGTCAATGGACGGTTTAGGCAATGGCGTCATCCGGCCGGATGCGTCTTTCTCGTATTGCATGAAGACCAAATTCCAGATTTCGATATATGCATCGCCAGCATTGACGCCGGAAGCGTCCATTTTGTCCATCTCGCCGGTGTAATAATGGATTTCGGAGCAAGGACCGCAGGGACCTGTATCGCCCATTTCCCAAAAATTCTCGCTTTTGCCGAAACGCAAAATGCGTTCCGGCGCGGCGCCAATTTCTCGCCAGTATGCCTCAGCTTCATCATCATCTTCGTAAACGGTAAACCAGAGCCTGTTCACATCTAAGCCGTAATAGTTCAACAACAGATCCCAGGCGAAAGCGATGGCTTCTTTTTTGAAGTAGTCACCAAAAGAAAAGTTGCCTAACATCTCGAAGAAAGTATGATGCCGTGGAGAAGGCCCTACGTTTTCCAGGTCATTGTGTTTGCCAGTAACGCGCATGCATTTCTGCGCCGTGGTAGCCCGTTTATAATCCCGCTTTTCCAAGCCGAGGAATGTGTCCTTGAACTGCACCATTCCGGCATTGATGAAAAGCAACGTCGGATCGCCAAAAGGGATCAGCGAAGAACTACGCACAACGCGATGCCCGTGTTCCGCAAAGTAATCAAGAAAAGTCTGTCTAATTTTATGGCTCGTCCATTCCATCATTGTTACCTCAATGCTCCCTCGAAAATAGAACGCTGATCAACGCTGATGTGCGCTGATATACACTGATCTCAAATATATTACGCCAGCAATACGAAAATAGTCCCCTCAAAATCAGTTGACGCAGCGGCGCAAAGGCGCAGAGCGTCTAAAAAATCAGGCCCCCTTTAAGAAGTTCAACTTCTGCGAGAAGTTTAACTTCTAATCGACGGCGTTCTCCGCCCGAGCGCACGGGGGTCAAATCCCCGTGCTACGTCGCCCAGAAGCCCCCTGAAAGGGGGATAGTGTTGAGCAGCCTCTTGGCCGCGGACGCTACCTTGACGTACCCCGCCGCCATACCGGAATCAAGGCTTTAGCCGGTGGTAGCCCCACCAACCCACCTAA
>WFQU01000175.1 GCA_015486845.1 Anaerolineae bacterium
CTCCTCTGAAAATAGAACGCAGATTAACGCTGATGCACGCTGATCTTAATTTTCATCCGCTGTGGTGTGCCGCAGGCTCATGATAACTCCCCTGAAAATAAGACCTCTCCCCTGGCTTACCGCCCAAATGGGCAGCGAGCCTTCCCCTCCCCGTGTCGGGGAGGGGGGAAAAGCTAAGCGTAGCGCAGCTTGGGGGAGAGGTCTCCCCTAAATATAGCTGACGCAATGCCTTCAAATTCTCTGAAAATAAACTTCTCTGGGGGGTGGCCGAGGGCTTGCCCTCGGCCACCCCCTCCTCCGAAAAATGGAACGCAGATGAACGCAGTCTGCCTTGTCCGGCGATTAGAAATCGCTGCCATAACTGCGAAACCTGCCTGCGCAGGTTGCCTGCGAATCGCCGTAGGGCGATTTTGCAGATGTTGCCGTGACTTTGAGTCACTGGGCTAAATCCCCCCTGGCCCCCAATTCTGGGTGTGTTTTGTTCCCCCCAAGGTTGGGGGATAGAGGGCGTCTTCAGCCGCTGTGGTGCGCCGCAGGTCCATGATAGTTAGCTTTTTCACGGCGTGGGCAACGGCGACGCCGGCGTGGGCGTTGGCGTCTTCGTCGGCGTCGGGGAAAGCGTCGCGATCTTAGTCGGCGTGGACGTAGGCGTCGGCGTCAGCGTTGGCTTAGGTGTTCTGGTCGGCGTTAGTGTTGGCGTGTAGGAAAGGGTCACAATCACCGTCGGCGTGGACGTAGGCGTCGGCGTCAGCGTTGGCTTTGGTGTCCTGGTTGGTGTCTGTGTCGGTGTAGGGGAAGGTGTCGCTGGGCCAAT
Source organism: Anaerolineae bacterium (assembly GCA_015486845.1). Taxonomy (GTDB): domain Bacteria; phylum Chloroflexota; class Anaerolineae; order JAADDB01; family JAADDB01; genus WFQU01. The sequence goes on from WFQU01000175.1 coordinate 815, forward strand.
TGGCGTAACCGTAGGCGTTGGCGTCAACGTCAGTGTCAGTGTTGTTTCAGGCGTCCTGGTTGGTGTGGGGGAAGATGTCACAGACGCAACCGGCGTGAAAGTTGGCGTCGGCGAAAAAGTCGGCGTCGCTGTAGCTGCTTCCGGTGTGAAAGTCGAGGTGGAAGTCGCAGCCAAGTACGGCACCCAGAGTCGTTGTCCTGCGTAGATGATATCTGTTGAAAGACAATTTACCCGTTTTAGCTTTATTATGGTTGCGCCTCGCATCACTGCGATCGCAGATAACGAATCTCCAGCTTGGACGGTGTAGCGTACCCAATTGTACGGTGGCCTTTGACAAGTCGGGGTAACAACGCCGGGGGGCACATAAAGCAATTGTCCGACGTAAATCGTGCTACTGGTCCAACAATTTGCTTGCATCAGGGTTAGCACTTGGGTATGGTAGCGCCGGGCAATGCTGCTCAGTGTATCATTGAGGTGAATGACATATACGGGCCAGTCTGTACGTGGTGTGCAGGCAACAGGCGTTTTAGTGGCTGTTGGCGGCAGCACTGTTGGCGTAATGGTAGGGGTGAGTGATGGTGTTGGTGTTGGCGTATAGCGTCGCGTCGCTGTAGGGGTTACGACAGTGACGATTGGGCCTGAAGTGATTCTGACCACAGGCGGCGTTTCCAGCCAGAGTGTTGGTGTGCCCCGGATGATAGTGGGCCAGGGGGTGGCCGTTTTTCCTTCATTAGCTACAACGATGAAAGTCGGGGTAACCTGTCGGGCATTTTGCAGGAAATGCCATGCCAAAGCAGTCCCGCCAACAAGTAGCAGTATCAGTAAAGCAATAAGGCCCCAATATAGAAGACTGGATAGTTTTTCCTGCTGCATATTTGGCATCACGCTACTCCTGTTTTTAGTTCCGACTTGCCTGATTGGCCAACTGTTGTACAGATACCTTAAAGTATACTGCAAACTGACCAATTTTGACCAGATACCTGGTGCCGGCTATTGTTGTGCCACTTTGCTGGCAGTTTCTTCTTATCTCCAGAATACGGTACAATGGGATAGACGCATTGCATTCGAGTTATAGCTATCGATGCTTTGGAGGTTCATGTGAGTGATAAAATCGTTCAGTCTGCATTTCAAGCTAAAATGGATTTCGATGCCCAACGTCATCGCGTTTTCTTTGAAAAAGTTATCCGTTTTTTGAAAGGGCAGCCGACGCAATTATTGGCTTACGATGAAGTCCGTAAGCTGTTAGGTGCTTACCAGGAGCGCCCTGGGCGCGAGCCGCGCCCGATCCCCCTCGATCATATCGTGGGCAGCGTAGGCCGTTATCAAGATTTCACGCGCTCGTTTTTGCCGCTTAGCAACGTGGATCCATCACGCTGGGTGCGTGTTAACATGGCATTATACGAGGCCGCCGGCTGGCCTCCCATTGAAGTATATCAATTGGGTGACATTTATTTCGTGGCAGATGGTAACCATCGGGTATCAGTGGCCCGTGCTTTGGGCATCAAAGAAATAGAAGCCTATGTAACCGATGTGCCGGTGCCGGTGGATTTGCAGCCGGACATCACTCCCCAGGAATTGTTCTTGAAAGCAGGTGAGGCGCGTTTCTTGAATAAGACAAATATCAAAACCTTGCGCCCGGATGCCAATATCCAGGTAACCGAAACGGGCCGTTACCATCAATTATTAGAACATATCGACGTACATCGCTACTATTTAGGCTTACAAGAGCAACAGGAAGTGCCTTACGAAGAAGCGGTTATGCATTGGTATGATCACGTTTACATGCCAGTTGTGCAGGAGATTCGGCGCATCGGCATTTTGCAGGATTTCCCCAAACGCACGGAAGCAGATCTCTATCTGTGGATTAACAACCACGGTGAGCGTCTACGCCGGCAATACCATTTGCCTTACATGCCACCGCGCGATGCAATAAACCTCTTTCTGCGCCCTCGCGATACTGAAGCTGTTATTTCCCATTTGCGTCAGCGGCAACAAAAGCACGCCAAAGAATAACATTACAAGCCGTGTTGTCTTTGTCCACATTGTGACTTTACCGAGACTTTTTGCCATGTGCCAGAACTATTGATAAAGGTAAGGATATTGACAGGAAGGTTTGGAAAGTTGCGCTCCTAATCTCCTTGTGCTATACTTCGTTTTGTTAGTTTGTTGCATTTGTTTGTTATTTGTTATAAATAAGCCGTGGGCTCTGCGCAGGTAGGATCTAAGATAGATGCATATCTTCCAAAACTCCTGAGTGCCGTGGTTGTGATACTGCCCAATCATTCTCTCCGATAATAATGGCTAGTGATGTCCTTATGAGGGGAAGTCAATTAAGTTTTTCGTAATGGGAAGTGGTTGTCATGAATGCGTGGTATTTGTTGTACACAAAGCCGCATTGGGAATTTCGGGTGTCGTTTTTTTTACAAGAACGATTAGGCGTGCCCGTTTACCTGCCTCTATGGTCGCAGCCGGGGAAAGATCAGGCAGATGGTGTACCCTTTTTCCCGAACTACCTCTTTGCTAGCTTGGATTTTTCTTCTTTGTCGTTTTATAAATTTAGCCGAACACCTGGTTTGCGAGGTTTGCCGCGGCTGGATCATCAACTGATCACTGTGCCGGACGACGTTATCGAAACGATCAAAGCGCGTCTGGCCGAAACCCGGGGCGAGGTCTATGCTCGCGGTCAACTTTTTCAGAAAGGCGATCGCGTGCTTATCACTAAAGGCCCACTGCGCGGCTATGAAGCGCTATTCGATGGCCGCGCTTCTGGAGAAGAGCGGGTACGCATTTTGCTCCAGATGTTAGGGCAGCAAGTCAAGGCAGAAGTGCCTTTGGCCTACTTAGAAAAGCTTATTTTCGTGGTGAAAGCACCTCGTCCCCGGCGCACGCGAGGCAGAGGCCGGCGCATTAAACAAGCCTCATTGTTACAGCGTCACTTCACATTAGCACAGCCTTGAGATTATAATTGACCTCGTTTATTCTTGGTTACGTCAAATTGATCACATTTCCTTAAAGTGCTATCATAGCAAATCGTTTGAGCGTGGCTGCCAGCAAACATTAACCAGTGGATGACTCGGCTGCCAAGCCATCTTGATTATCTTTGTTCCATCGCCGGAACAAGCATGTTGGAAACAGCATAAACCCAATATAACCGGATCACGAAGCACCATTTTTCAGGGTTGAGATTGGGTTTCTTTCCTGTTTTCACATGGCACTGAAGCCTCTCGTGTTTAAGTAACCCATCCTTGTGTGAGCGCAGTATATAGGACTGAATCAAAGCGAAATTTTCGTATGACAAACAAGGAGCCGATCCCAACGTAAGATTTTTTGAGCACCATAACGCTAAGTGATCGTCCAAGAATAAGTTCCCCAACTGTCATTGCGAGCGGGCGCAGCCCCGAAGCAATCTCCGACTTACAAACTTGGGGATTGGTTCGGCCTATCGGCCTCGCAATGACACAAACGGGAAGTTGTTTTTAGACAGCCACTAAGGCACATCAGACGCCAAGGATAAAATTTAATCCTTGCATCATTGTGTCTCTGTGGTTTTGTGTCGGTTTTTGTTCCGGTTCGTCCAGTATAGGAGGTTAAAGCATGCGGTTATATGAGTTCGAAGGCAAGCGGTTATTGCGGAAAGCCGGCATTCCGTTACCGAAAAGTCATTATGTGACTTATTCGGAGATGGGAGCAATGGGCGCTGATCCGCAGTTGGAGCGAATTTTTGACGATTTAGGCGGAGAATCAGTAGCAGTTAAAGCGCAGGTTCTGGCTGGCAAGCGAGGTAAAGCAGGGGGTATCCGTTTTGCCGATTCGCCGGAAAAACTACAAAAAGTCGTCGAAGCGATGGTCGGCAGTGAATTGTTGGGCGAGACGGTCACCGGTGTGCTCATCGAGCAAAAAGCCGAGATCGACCAGGAATATTACATTAGCCTGACCTACGATACCATCAATCGTCAGCCTGTTTTGGCTATGAGCAAAGAAGGCGGCGTGGACGTTGAGACCCTCGTTAGCGAATCTCCGGAGAAAATGGCGTTGCGTCGTTTCGGGCCCATTACCGGCTTGCAGCCGTGGGTGGCCCGTGACGCGGCAGCGGAAGCCGGCTTTAGCGGGCGAGAATTGCGTCAAATGGCGGCTATAACGACGAAATTATGGGACGTGATGCTTATGGCTGATGCCCGGCTAGTGGAGATCAATCCGCTGGTGCGCACCAAAAGCGGCAAATTATTGGCTTTGGATGCGGCTGTCTTATTGGATTCTGACGCTCGCATGAGACATCCGGAATTGAATCTTCCGCCTCGCCAGGCAACCGGCCGGGCATTCACCGAGCGTGAACTGGTGGCTCAAGCTATCGATCAGGGGGACTACCGCGGTGTGGCCGGCAAATACGTCGAATTGGACGGCGACATTGCCATGCTCACTTCCGGAGGCGGCGGTTCCATTACGCTCATGGATGCTGTCCACGCTTATGGCGGCAATCCGGCCAATTACACCGAATATGGCGGCAATCCCCCGGCGGATAAAGTCTACCGGCTGACGAAAGTTGTGGCTACGAAACCGGACTTACACGGTTTGCTCATTGCCGGCGGTATAGCCAACAACACCCGGGTGGACGTGACTTTCGAAGGCATTGCCCGGGCGTTGGAAGAATTGCGTCCTGCTTATCCTATCGTCATCCGGCGAGCTGGCCCTGGCGAGGAAGAAGGGTTACAAATCATGCGCGATTTAGCTCATCGCTTGGGCCTGAATATGGAAGTGTACGGTGCTGAATTGCCCATGACTGAATCGGCGCGCCTCATTGTAGAAAAAGCTGCTGTCTATCGTGAGAAAGTGGAGGGTTGAAATGGGAATTCTCATCAACGAACAGACAAGGATCTTGGTACAAGGCATTACTGGCCGTGAAGCCTCCAAAGTCACCCAAGAGATGCTGGATTACGGGTCACAAGTGGTGGCCGGCGTAACGCCGGGCAAAGGCGGACAAGCTGTACATGGCGTTCCTGTTTACGATACCTTGCGCCAGGCTATTGATGCGCATCCCGAAATCAACGCTGTGCTCACTTACGTGCCGCCCCTGGCTGTGAAAGACGCTGTTTTTGAGGCGTTGGATTTCAATATTCCGTTTATCAATATCATCACTGAGCGAGTGCCTATGTTAGACACTGCCCAGATGCACGCTTATGCTAAAGTGCGCCGCACGCGTATCATCGGCCCTACCTCTGTGGGCGTCATTAATCCGGGGGCACGCGTGAAAGTAGGGCCCATTGGTGGTGTCAATGTCGATCGCGTCTACGCGCCCGGCCCGGTGGGGGTCATGTCGAAAAGCGGGGGCATGACCACAGAAACCTCCTGGATTATTCGTCAGGCCGGATATGGTGTCTCTACGGCTATGGGGATTGGTGGTGATTTCATCAAAGGAGGGAATTTTGTTGACTTGATTCCTCTCTTTTTCAACGACCCGCAAACGGAAGCTGTTGTTATCTTTGGCGAGCCGGGCGGGGGCGATGAAGAAGCTTTAGCGGAATATGTCACCCGTTATGGCCTGCAGAAGCCCATTATAGCGTTTGTTTCCGGGCGCTTTGTGGATCGCATGCCGCAAGGGGTGCAATTCGGGCATGCCGGCGCCGTGGTCGAGCGGGGCGTTGGTAGCCCGGCGAGAAAAATCGCGACTTTGCGCCAGGCTGGCGTCTTAGTCGCCGAAGTGCAGCATGAAATTGGCGCACTACTGAAGGAGGTTTTGGAATGACTAAGCTTAAGTGGCGCACAGCTATCACTGATCATGTGGATAAAGAGCCGTATTTGCGCGGGTACCGTTTGCTGGATTTAGTGGGGAAATATTCGTTTAGCCAGGTCGCCTATTTGGCTTTGAAAGGGGAATTGCCCACCCCAGCGGAAGCTCGCGTTCTAGACGCGATGTTCGTTTCGGTTATCGATCATGGTGTCGCAGTGCCTTCCGTAGTGGCTGATCGGGTGGTAATCAGCGGGGGAAATCCGCTGCATGTGGGCGTGGCCGCTGGCATTCTCACTTTTGGCGAAGCACACGGTGGCGCCATCGAAAGCGCAGCTCGTGTGTTCCAACGTACCGCGGCGTTGGAAGGCGAGGTGGCAGACCTGGCCCGGGAGCGGGTCGCCCAATCCCGAGCCAAGAAAGAGCGTTTGCCTGGTTTTGGCCATCGTTATTACAAAGAAGCCGACCCGCGCACGGCGAAGATGTTTGCCATTGCCAAAGAAGAGAATTTCTACGGCCGGCATTGCGCTTTGGCCGAAGCGATGATGGTGGAATTGAAAGCGCAAACAGGCCGCTCATTGGTGCTTAATGTGGATGGCGGCATCGCGGCCATTATTTCTGACATGGGCTTCGACTGGCGACTCGGCAAAGGTTTCTTCATTATCGGCCGGACAGTGGGATTGGTGGCCCACGGCTACGAGGAATTGACCCGAGAACGTCCTTTCCGGCGTTTGACGGAAGACGAAATGACATACGATGGCGTGCCACCCCGTTCTCTGCCGGAAAAGTAGCATGTCTGTGCTTTTTTCAACTCAGACACGCCAGAACTAAAAGATTCAAGAAGGATCGCAATGAGGCCAGGGCGCAAAATGTTCTTATTTTTTGCGCCCTGAAAAATGGAACGCTGATTACGCAGTCTCCCTCGCCTGGCGATTAGAAATCGCTGCCACAACTGCGAAACCTGCCTGCGCAGGTTGCCTGCC
>WFQU01000176.1 GCA_015486845.1 Anaerolineae bacterium
GATTAACGCTGATGCACGCTGATCTTAATTTTCATCCGCTGTGGTGTGCCGCAGGCTCATGATAACTCCCCTGAAAATAGCTCCCATTGCGCCGGAGTAGAGGCTTTAGCCGGTGGTAGACCCACCAACCCACCTAAAGGCTTGACGCCAGCCGTAGATTTTCATCCGCTGTGGTGTGCCATAGGCTCATGATAACTCCCTTGAAAATAAGTTGACGCAGCGGCGCAAAGGCGCAGCGCGTCTAAAAAATCAGGCCCCCTTTAAGAAGTTGAACTTCTATTCGACAGCGTTCTCCGCCCGAGTGCACGGGGGGCAAATCCCCGTGCTACGTTGCCAAGAAGCCCCCTGAAAGGGGGCTGGTGTTGAGCAGCCTCTTGGCAGCGGACGCCACTTTGGCGTACTCCACCGCCGTACTGGAATCGAGGTCTGCCCCGTCCGGCGATTGGAAATCGCTCTGCTACAACTGCGAAACCTGCCTGCGCAGGTTGCAGACTAATCGCCGTAGGGCGATTTTACAGACGTTGCCGTGACTTTTAGTCGCTGGGCCGAAAACGAATTAAATAGGTCATTTTTCGCTGCTTCGGCCAGCCGGTCGCGCCCTAAGAGAAATGTTGTACTGCCTACAATCATTGTGTGTTATTTGACAGTTCAATGAGACTGTGCTAAATTGTCAGCGTCTCCACGGGGCGGTGGCGGAATGGGAGACGCAGGGGACTTAAAATCCTCCGGGTGAACAGCCCGTGTGGGTTCGAATCCCACCCGCCCTATTCTTTTGTTATTTGTCGCTATGTGTTCTCCAGTACACACTGTGCATTATCTCAATAACTGAGCTGCTTCATGGCAGCTCTGTCAATATTAATGTGCTGCGAATGATGTTCCAGAGCATCTAATATTGCATTATAGTACTATAAAGACGACGGACACGGGTATACAGCTAAAGATAAAAGCGCTACGGCGCGGTAGTATTCCTGTTTTCATCGACGCTTATAGTCGAAGATGCCCCTTTCCCCCACACAATCAATACAAACGTATTGAACAGGATGAAAGGAGGACGCACTCCCTCAACGTTCACAAGTAAGATGTCGTATTAGGCTATTTTCTGTCGTCTAACCGTATTCCACTTATGCACTCAGGAGGAGGATATTCACATGAGAAAGCGCTTTTTTACACTATTTGCAGTGACCATCATAGCTGCGATGATTTTTGCGGCCTGTGCCAAACCGACGCCGGAAAAAATTATCGTCACGCACGAGGTTGAAAAAGTCGTCACAAAAGAAGTGCAGGTCAAAGTAACGCAAGCACCGAAAAAGGAAAAGCAGGTCGTTTTCGGCGTTTACCAGGAACCGCAGATTCTGAATCCGTTCATCGCTACCCAGACTGTCGCGCAAGACGCTTACGCGTTTGTCATCGAAGGCCTTATCGACGTCGACGATAATGGTAATTACTTTCCGCGTTTAGCTACAGAAGTGCCTTCCGTGGCCAACGGCGGTGTTTCTAAAGATGGCCTGATGGTGACTTACCACTTGCGGAAAGGGGTAAAATGGTCTGATGGCGTGCCGTTTACTTGTGAGGATGTCAAATTCACGTGGGAGGCCGTTACGTCCCCGGATAGTGGTGCCGTAAACACTTCGGGCTTCGATAAAATTAGTAGTGTGACTTGCCCGGATAAATACACAGCGGTCGTCAAATACAAACAATTCTACGCACCATATCTGCTTCAGTTCATCAATGTATTACCCAAGCATGCTACCGGTGCGCCGAAGGATATGCAAAAGTGGGTTTACAACTGGCATCCGATTGGTACCGGCCCCTTCAAGATGGCCGACTGGGTCTCCGGCGATCACATCACTTTCGTCAAGAACCCGAACTACCGTGACTATCCAGATAAGCCGCACTTGGACAAAGTGATCTTCCGCATTATCCCTAGTCGTGAAGTTGGCAAGGCTTTGATCCGCTCCGGCGAAATCGATATTTTGTGGGATTTGAGCGAAGCAGATGTGCCGGAATTCAAGAATAACAAAGATATCGTCATTAACATGCGGCCCGGCCCGCTGTCCGAGCGTTTGCTACTCAATTATGCTGATCCGACTATCGATGCCACTGATGACCCGTTGCACCACCCGCATTGGGCCTTGGGCGATTTACGGGTTCGCCAGGCGATTCAGTATGCCATCGACAAAAAGTTCATTGTCGACAAGCTTCTTTATGGTTTAGCGCCGGTTGGTACGACGGAATTGAATATTGGTTGGGCGAAAGCGAATATTCCGCCCAGCGAGTTCAATTTGGACAAAGCCAAACAATTGTTAACTGAAGCAGGTTGGATTGATAAAGATGGCGATGGCATTCGCGAGTGCCATGGTTGTAAGTACGCGAAAGAGGGACGACCGCTGCGCCTGAAAATACAGACTACTACCGGTAACAAATTGCGCGAGGACTGCGAACAGGTCCTGATCGAGATGTTACAAAAAGCGGGCATTCAGCTTTACATCGAAAATGTGCCTTCTTCCGTGCTCTTCGGCTCTTGGGCCAGTGGCGCTTTCCGTAAACATGGTAAGTTCGATATCTTGATGTACACCACTAGCTACAATGCCGATCCGCAGGCGCACGTGGAAGGATATTTTGCTTCCTGGAACATGCCCACAGAAGCGAATCATGGCAAGGGCTTTAACTACGTCCGCTGGATTGATCCGCAAGCTGATGCTGCCATCAAAGAGGCCGGTGCTACACCTGATCTGGCTAAGCGCAAGGCGGCTTACCAAAAAGTGATGGAACGCATCGCCATTGGCATCCCGCATCTTTACCTTTATAGCCGTGCCCAGATCCAGTTGACCCGCAAGCGCGTGTTAGGTTTCAAGGTCAACCCGTGGACGCAGCAAAGCTGGAATGCAGCAGATTGGGATGTTAGTAAATAACAACATCGTGGCATACCGTAACATTTGTCACATTGCAGGGTTGTAACACGCATGAAGAGAGGCCGGACAGAATGACCATCATTCTGTCCGGCCCGTTGGGGTGATGAAGATGACACAATACATTATTAGACGTCTGTTGGGCGCTATCCCTTTGTTGCTGGTCATCAGCGTTATTGTCTTCGTGATGATTCAGCTCACGCCGGGCGGCCCGATGGCCGCTTTCGAAGAAAACCCTAACATGACACCCGAAGATATGGCACGGCTGGAAGAGCAATTGGGATTGAACCAACCTATTCACGTAAAATATTATCACTGGCTAATGAAAATGGTGCATGGCGATTGGGGGTATAGTATGACCACCAAGCGGCCTGTTTTGAAGGAGATCTCGGATCGGTTGCCCAATACGCTCCAGTTGATGTTAGCGGCTTATCTCGTTGCGTTGGGTGTGGCGATTCCTATTGGTATTATTTCTGCTATTAAACAATACACATTGTTCGATCACGTAATGACGACGCTGGCATTTATAGGGCAAGCCATTCCTATATTCTGGTTTGGCCTGGTATTAATTATTGTGTTCAATGTATGGCTGAAAAACCCGGTCACGGGTAAGCCGCTTTTCCCTGGCGGAGGCATGCAAACCTATGGTACCACAGGCTTTCACCTCTGGGATCGTCTTTATCACTTAATTCTGCCGGTAACCATGCTTTCCATGTTTCTCATGGGCAGCTATACGCGCTATACACGCTCCAGCATGTTGGACGTAATCCATTTAGATTATATTCGCACGGCACGCTCCAAAGGCTTGGCGGAGCGCGTTGTGATTTTGCGCCACGCGCTGAAAAACGCCGCCATTCCCATTGTTACTATCGTTGCGTTAGATTTGCCGGGGCTTTTCGGCGGGGCTTTATTCACCGAGACTATTTTCTCCTGGCCGGGTATTGGCCGTCTCTTTTTCCGCGCCGCGCAACGGGTAGACTATCCTTTACTCATGGCCATCGTTCTTATCAACGCCACGCTAATTATTCTATTTAATCTGTTAGCCGACGTGCTCTATGCTTATTTAGACCCGCGCATAAAATATAGCTAACGTAGTCAACGAGGGGAAACACCTTGTCATGAGTCCAGCAAATCTCTATTTCGACGAAGCATTAGCGGCTGAAACCTATCATCGAACTTTATGGGATATTTATTGGGGACAATTCCACAGACACCATTTGGCCGTAGCGAGTGCCGCCCTGGTCATTTTGATGGTTTTATTGGCCATTGCTGCGCCGGTGGTGACCAACTTCACGCCTGACAAAGTGAACTTCGCCACCCGCTATCAGGCACCCTCCTCGGCCCACATTATGGGCACCGATGGACTAGGCCGGGACGAGTTCACCCGGATTCTCTACGGGGGACGTATTTCAATCGCGGTCGGTTTGATCGCTACGACATTAGGGCTTCTTTTCGGCACGCTGGTCGGCGCTTTGGGCGGATTTTACGGTGGCTGGGTGGACAATTTAGCCATGCGCCTCACCGATCTGATGCTGGCTTTGCCCCGGCTGTTCGTGTTGATCATTATGACCATGATGTTACGCAACGCCAACGTTCCCTGGCTGCAAAGCAGCGGCGGTATTGCCGCGATCATTTTGGTCATCGCCACCCTTTCCTGGATGACGGTTGCGAGGCTGGTGCGCGGGGCTTTTCTCTCACTGAAAGAGAAGGAGTTCATCGAAGCGGCTAGGGCGCAGGGCGCCGGCAACAGCCGCATCATCTGGAAACATTTATTGCCCAATGCCATGAGTCCCATCATCGTTGCCGGGACGCTGCGGGTGGCGTCGTCTATTATCACTGAAGCTGGATTGAGCTTTCTCGGCTTTGGCGTTCAGCCCCCCACGCCTTCCTGGGGCAATATGTTACAAAATGCCCAGGATGAGATGCTCAAAGGGCACCTCTGGTTGGCTATTTTCCCCGGCTTAATGATTTTCATTATTGTCATTAGCGTCAATTACGTTGGCGATGGCTTGCGCGACGCTCTAGATCCGCGTAAACTGCAATGAGATAGTGCACGATATCTCCTGCCGTCACTTGTACAGGAAGAAGTATGCGTGTGCTTATCGGTTAAGCGGATCGATATTCCGAGAGGTGAGTGATGGAAGAAGCATTTAATCGTGCTATTTGGGAAGAACGGCTCATTGGTCAAGCCTGGACGAAGGATTCTATTTACGAAAATTTGGAGGCACTATGCGATTTAGGGGGACGTTTCGCCGGAACGCCCGGCGAAGCCGCCGCGCGTGCTTGGCTGGCAGAACGTTTCCACGCTATCGGTCTCAGTAATGTGCATTTAGAGTGGTACGATTATAAGGCGTGGGAACGTGGCCCTTGCCAGGCTGAAATGGTCTTCCCCGCACGCCATCCGTTGGCTTCCGCCCTGGCTTTAGTGTATGCACCGCCCACGTCGCCGAGCGGGCTGGAAGCTAAGGTTATCGATGTGAAACATGGCAGTGCCACAGAATTCGATGCCCACGCTAATGAGATCCCCGGCAATATTGTTTTGGCGGATAGCGGCACACCGTACGGTTACCGGCGACGCATCCACCGGCGGGAAAAATACATGCGGGCCGTGAAAATGGGTGCGGCCGGGTTTATTTTCAGCAACCATTTGCCCGGCCAACTAGCCCCTACGGGATCGTTGCAGCCCGGCCAGGAAGCGGAAATACCGGCCATTGGTATTTCGAAAGAGGACGGGTTTTTTCTGTGCCGCAACGCCCGGCGCGGTGAAGTCCGAGTCAATATGCAAATCGACAGCCGCACTTATCCGGCTCGGGCCGCCCACGTGGTCGGCGAGATTCCTGCTGCTGAGATGGCTCCGCACATCCTTATCGGGGCCCATTATGATGGGCACGACCTCGCCGAAAGCGCCATGGATAACGGCAGCGGTATCGCCCTGCTTTTGGCGCTGGCTGAACTCTTTGCGCCGTTGGCCGGCAAATTGCGTTACCCGCTACGGTTTGTCGCGCTGGCCACAGAAGAATTGGGCTTAGTGGGATCGACACAATATGTCGACAACCACCGTCACGAGATCAACGACATCGCGTTGATGATCAATTTAGATAGCGGGGTACAAGGTGGCGTGGGTGGCTTCCTCTACAACGGGTTTCCCGAGCTCGCCGAAACTATGCAACAGGTTATAGCCGAGATGCATTACCCGCTGATCCTTAGCCCGCGCATCATTTCGGCTTCGGATAATATGCCTTTTGTGTTGGCTGGTGTTCCCGCACTCAACCCGTTCCGACGTGATTTGACCATTAGCGCCGGACGCGGCTATGGTCACACCATTGCCGATACCCTGGATAAAGTAGAAGAGCGCGATTTGAGGGAGAACGTGATGGTCATTGCCCAGGTGTTGCTACGCTTAGCACTTTGGCCGGGGCAAATTGCCCAGCACTTAGGGCCGGAATTGCTGATGGATATTTTGCGCCAACAGAATTTAGAAGAGAGCTTACGTTTGCGCCAAATCTGGCCAGATTTCGGAGCAGCCGACGAAACGACGTGAGTCCATGACAATATGTGTGCTATGGTGTTATTGCCGTCTGTTATGGTGGTCGTAGGCATATAATAACCGCCCGGCAAGAAGGATGAAATGACAATGCTATTTGCGAGTGGGGCAACGTGGCAAGCGCGATTGCGCGAAATAGCCGATCTTTATCACGGTGAAAACAACAAGATTCTCGATTTAAACGGCCAGGGCGGTGACTTGGAGCGTCTTTTGGCAACAGATGGAACTAAGGTGCTGGCCGCTGTCCCGGCGGCGGCGGTCGATGCAATGCGCGAGGAAGCCGACCAAGATGGTTTAACAAACAATCTTCTTTTCGTTGCCGACGATGCCCGTCTTTGGCGCTACATTCCGGATGCATCGCTTGATATGATTGTCATCCCCAATATTGCCATCAACTTGCAAACCAATGCCAAAGCTTTGGGTCGGCTGGCGATACGGGTTGCCAAAGCATTACGTCCCGGAGGTCTTGTCGTCTGGGATTTCGTGACCAAACGAGGACTCACAGAACAGTATAACGGCGAAACACGACTGGCCGTTGTGGATGGACGTTACCTGCAAATTGATCGTGGCGACTATAGTACGGAACAAAGGATAGCGAAAGTCCAACGACGTTTCTGGCTCAAACGGCGTGCAGGTTGGGTGGAGAAAGAGGGTGAAGTGCTGCTGTACGGATTCTCTGTAGCACAGTATCGTTGTGCTTTTGGCGGCGCGGATTACACGCTTTTGAGTCAGGCAGCTTGGCCGGCAATAGGTCAAATCGAAAATAAAACTAACCTGGAAAGAGAATACCACATTTTGTCCGTTGTCCGGCGCACAGCTGGCTAGAGCCGGCATAGGCCTGTGGCCTGCCTGTGCGGGCACGCAGACAGGCGCACCCCAACGGCTGAAAATGCCCCCTATCCTCTATCCTTGGGGAGAGAGCAACACATCCCCAGAATTGGAGGCTGGGGGGGGCTTACTCGGCGTCCAGCGACTAAAAGTCACGGCAACGTCTGCAAAATCGCCCTACGGCGATTAGCTTGCAACCTGCGCAGGCAGGTTTCGCAGTTGTAGGAGCGATTTCTAATCGCCGGACTATTGTTTTTTTATCTGCGTGCGCAGCCTGCGTTGACCTGCGTCCCATTCCGGTGTGCCGGCCCCTTGCCGCCGCGGCAGCGGGGTACGTCAAGTTAGGATCCTCTGCAGAGAGGCTGCTTAACACCAGCCCCTTTCTAAGGGGCTTATCATTATACGTAGCACGGAGCTTTGAGCTCCGTGCGCTCAGTCGGCCAACTCCGTTGATCAGAAGTTCAACTTCTTCGAGAAGTTGAACTTCTTTAAAGAAGACCTGATTTTTTATCTGCGTGCGCAGCCTGCGTTGACCTGCGTCCCATTTTTATTTTCAAGGGAGGACACATCGTGACACTATCACAATACTGGCAAAACCAGAATTTCCGCATCTTTTTAGTCATTGCCGTGCTTTTCCTCATCAGTTACGTCGTTGGCCTACTTTGGAACAAACGACTGCGAGAAATACACTTGACTTACCTGCGCTATGCACTGGGAGATTATTGCCACAAGTTGAAAATTCAAAGCGTGGGTTCAACCGGCTACGCACTACATTGTATGGCGAAGGATTCGCCCTGGCGGGATGTCGAAATTTCGATTTTGCTACAACCGCGCGAGATCGTGCTTTTTTGGATTACTAACGCACTTTTAGGGCGTGGCGATCGCTTAGCAATTCGTGCCAACCGTCGACAATCCCCCGGCTACAACTTAGCTTTGACGGCCAAAGGGCAAAAACCGGCAACTTTGCTCAGCGAGAGACCATGGCTCCCTGCCGGCGAAGTAGGCGGTCTATCCGTATATGTTACTACTGAGGATGATGCCAAACATCTATCAGAATGGGATGCATTCCGGCAGGCGGCCCGCCCGGCGCTGCAACAGTTAGTCGTTCAGCAACAGAAAGTACATCTGCGCGTGTTGCTCTGGGCAAACAGATTATCGCCGGACCAATTGGGCAAGGTTGTACGTATTTTCTTGGCCGGCAGTGAACCACCGTCTGAGTAGGCTGGTAATGGCGTTATTTACCTTCTAATTCCTGCAACTGCTTTTTCGCTTCGTCCATGGCTCGCGGGTCTTGCCCCGGCCCAACGGCCAGGAAATGTTTGAAAGCAGCTATTGCCGCTTCCTTTTTCCCTTGTATTTTGTACAAAGCGCCGAGACCATAATACGGTTCCGGCAACTCTGGATTCAATGAATTAGCCTGTTTCAAGAAAGACTCAGCCTGGTCGAGCTTACCAGACTGCAAGAAAGTAATGCCTAACAAATAATGAGCAACCGGATCTCGGGGGGCTAACTTTATCGCCTGGCGCAACGTTGTTTCCGCTTGGGCCAAGTTACCTTGTCGGTAATAGGCGACGCCTAAGTTCGTATACGCGTCCGCATAACTCGGCTTCAGCTTAATAGCCGTTTGAAAGGCCTTTGTGGCACCGGCTAAATCTCCTTTAGCCACCAACGCATTGCCCTCTTCGAGCCACCCTTTCGCCGTCCCCGGCGTAGGCGATAAAGCGCTGGTTGTGGGAGTAAACTGAACTGAATGGCCCCCACACCCCGCCAGCGCCAGCAATGCTCCCAAAAGGAATAGCAAGGATATGAACCGTTTCATCTTGTGCCCTCCGTGAATAACGTCTGCAATGTAAAACTTTCTCAGACAACTGGTTATCGTTGGCCGCCCATTTTACGCCGTAATTTTCGCGTTGAGCTTTACCACGCTCATTTCTTTTGGTAAAGAGGATTTTGCTATTTTTAGTTCATCTGTCGCTATGACCTCACCGGCACCCAACTCGTTGAGAAAGCGATCCACCGAATCGAGCTGTATCTTCAAGCCAGGCAGCTCGTAGTGCATAGGAATTACCAATCGTGGTTCCAGGAGCGTGATCATTTCAATAGCCCCACTAACATCTAAAGCGCTCCCATTCCCAACCGGCAGTAACAGAACATCGACCTCTCCGATGGTCTCTAAAGTCGCTTGATTGGGCGCGTGCCCAATATCGCCCAAATGCAGTACTGAGACGCCGCTGTCAAAGTTAAAGTGAAAAATCGTATTGGGACTGTCCTTTTTTTCTGTGTTGCGCCAGGTGCGGATGGCAGTAATAAAAACATTGTGCACTTCGTATTCGCCGGGCCCATCGAACTGCAAAGGTTTGCCGCGCACGGCTTTCGCATAATCGTGCCCCGGTGCGTGATGGCTGATCGTAACGATATCTGCTGTTAGTCGCGGCAATGTTAGCCCAACTTCCGGCCCATAGGGATCTGCCACGATTGACAGATGCCGGTCTCGCAATCTAAAACAAGAAAGCCCATACCAAGTAATTGTCAAAGTCATGAATTTGCCTCGGAAATTTGATTATCGTCTCTACACTGGTGAGATTATACCCGAAGAGAGGTCGTTTCGGCAATCGGAATTTGTGACAACCCGTCATCTGAATTGCCTGGAGCAGTTTGGACTTTTGACAACGGCTCAGATACTACAAGGCGTAGAGGCTTTAGCTAGTACCCTGTCAACCGTGAAACGATGGCATTGTCTGCTTTCGAATCAGTGAATGGACGCATTGACGAATGGCTTGCCTACGACTCTCACCCGCCGATCTGATGAGCGATTAGCCGGTGGCCGACAGCAGTTAGCACGGGTATACGAACATAGCAATCGCTATCGGCCAACGGCTATTGGCTAACGGCTCTCGGCTAACGACTCTCTGCACAGCATTCATAGCCAGCGGTTCTCGCCTACTGTATCAGAGCACAGTTGACAGAGTACTAGTTATAACCACAAGATATAGACCGCCTAAATTGTCGAGAATCCAATCCAGTGGCCCCTACGGAATTTTAGTTCTTGTAGCGGACAATTCAGCGCTACCGGAGGTTACCAAGCCAAAATAGGCGCAGTTTCCGCTTGACTATCGAATATTTTACGTCCCGTGTCGCGCTTGCAATCGCTGAGTGTGGCCTTTGTGGCATGGCGATAGTCTTTTTTCATGGTATACTGTGGTAGGAGCGCGTTGTGCTCTAAGTCTTTTTTGAAGTTCAATGGCTGAACAATACGGTGATAGTTGCTATGAACGAGAAAATAATGGTTGTTGAAGATGATCGCACTTTGACGGAAACTTTAGAATATAACTTGGTCAAACAGGGTTATGAAGTGCTTACCACGGCGGATGGGTGGGCGGCGGTGGAACTGGCGCGTCAAGAACAGCCCGCCTTGATCGTGCTGGATTTGACGCTTCCCGGCTTAGACGGCTTAGAGGTTTGTCGCATCCTACGCAAAGAAATGGCTGTGTCTATTCTGATGCTTACCGCCCGTTCCGACGAAGTAGACAAAGTAGTCGGGTTAGAAATGGGCGCCGACGATTACTTGACCAAGCCTTTCAGCCTGCGAGAATTATTGGCAAGAATTAAGGCCCAATTGCGGCGAGTCCGTCTAATTCGGGAAGAGATGGCGGGACAAGAAATAAACTTCGAACATGCAGAAAAACCGGTGCCAGAATTGCTGCACTTTGGCGATTTGACCATTAATATAGATCGTCATGAAGTGAATTTGCGGGGACAACCGCTGCGGCTCAAACCAAAAGAATTCGACTTGCTCCTCTTTTTAGCCCACAATAAAGGTATGGCCCTTTCGCGTAATTTAATCGTAGAGCGCGTGTGGGGCTGGGATTTCTATGGGGGCAATCGCACGGTGGACGTACACGTGCGCTGGCTGCGGGAAAAAATCGAAAAGGATCCAGCGCACCCTGTGCGGATTGTCACTGTGCGCAGCGTGGGTTATTGTTTCGAAGGGTAGCACAAAAACAGATGCTCCACACTATTCGCCGGCGTATTGCTGTTCCTTACACCCTTTTGATCTTAGCTATTACCTTAGGTTTGACGTTTTACGTGTCCAGTCAGATGCGTCGTGCCCGTTTGGTTGATGTGGAGACGCAATTGACGGCTGATGCTCGCTTGCTATCCGATAGCATCGAGAGCATGCCAAGACGTGGTCAGGATATTAGGGCGTGGAACGGATTAGCCCGGCATTGGGCAGCCTTGCTGAAGGCCGAGGTAACGATCATAGACAAGAACGGCCTGTTGTTAGGGGATTCTTGCGGTGATCAGGGCCAGGCGGAGAACGCCTTGCGCTGGCCCGAAGTACAGCAAGCTTTAGCCAGTGGAAAAGGGATCGATGTCCGCTTGAACCCGGTGACAGGCTACGAGATGATGTATGTCGCAGCGCGGGTCGTAACGGAACAAGGGCTAATCGTCGTAAGGGTGGCTGCGCCATTACACCAACTGAATGTGAATGTAGAACGCCTGCAGCGAAATATCATGTTGGCCGGCTTGCTTGCGGCATTGCTCGGCGTCCTCATGGCGCTGCTTATCGCCGGACCCATCACGCGTCCTGTGCGTCGTCTCACCCATGCCGCTAATCGTCTGGCACAAGGTGACCTGAATGTTAGGTTGTTACCCTCCACTGGGGACGAGATCGGTCAACTAACGGAATCCTTCAATGAAATGGCCGAACGGCTAAGCGAAGAAATAAGCACGTTGGCCGGAGAACACGAGCGTCTGGCTGCGGTGTTGGCGTATATGGCCGATGGCGTACTCATTACTGATGAACACGGACTGGTTGCGCTGATCAACCGGGAAGCAGCGAAACTCCTGGATGTGGATGAAACGCAAGCGCTTAGACGCACTTTTGTCCAGGTCGTGCACCATCACCAGCTGATTAAATTATGGCAGCAATGCCGCGAATCGCAGCAAGAACAGTTTCAGGTCGTGGAAATTAGCCATCAAGACATCTTTCTACAAGCCATTATGACGCCATTCCGGGAGGCGGGGAAAGAGGGCTGTTTAGTTATTTTGCAAGACTTAACCCGCATTCGCCGCCTGGAAACGGTGCGCCGTGATTTCATTAGCAACATCTCCCATGCACTGCGTACACCGCTGGCCGGATTGAAAGCATTGGTGGACACATTGCGGGCCGGTGCGCTGGATGATCCGCCGGCCGCTCAACGTTTTCTGAACCGGATGGACCGTGAAGTAGACACATTGACCCAAATGGTGGAAGAGTTGTTGGAGCTTTCGCAGATCGAATCCGGCCAGGTGCCATTGCGCCTGACTGCCACCCCCATCGCCGATCTCATTCTTAATCCGGTGGATCGCCTGCTGCCCCAGGCAGAACGGGCTGGCTTGGCCGTTAACATTGATTTGCCGGCAGCACTGCCGGCAGTCTGGGCAGACAGTGAACGGATACGGCAGGTCATTACCAATTTAGTGCATAATGCCATTAAATTCACGCCAGAAGGTGGCATTGTGGAACTTTCCGCCGAGCAAATTGGCGCGGAGGTGATTATTTCGGTGCGGGACACCGGCGTTGGCATCCCGGCCGAAGACTTGCCGCGTATCTTTGAACGCTTTTACAAAGCTAACCAGAAATATGGCGGTGGCAGCGGTTTGGGTTTGGCCATCGCTAAACATATTGTGCAAAGCCACGGCGGTCGGATTTGGGCCAAAAGCATCGAAGGCCGGGGCAGCACATTTTGTTTTTCGCTGGCTGCCACGACGACAGCACCAACAAAATAAGCCTCCAGCAAAATTATTCCAGGCAAAACCACAAAACGCCAACAAATCGTTAACCAAACCTTAATCTAACTTTGATAACCTGTTAAACGATGCCTGCTACCATGTGACTTGTTGAGGCATCTCAGTTGTCGAGACATAATCAGACTTAGTACGGAGGAGATGAAATGCGTCGAGTGCTTTTGTTGAGTTTAATCATTATAGCCATGTTGTTGGCGGCTTGTGGGGGACCAGCCCCGGCAAAGCCAACCACGGCAGCTCAATCTACCGGTGGTAAGGTGGTCATGTTGACTGGTGCCGGAGCCACATTCCCGTTGCCGGTGTACACAGAATGGATTCAGATGTACAAGTCCGTGCAGCCGAACGTGACCTTGAACTACCAGGGTATCGGTTCCGGCGGCGGCCAGAAGGCGATCCTGGACGGCACGGTGGACTTTGCCGGGTCGGATTCGTTACTGAAAGAATCGCAATATCAGAAAATGCCGGACTTGCAGATGTTGCCCATGTTGGCCGGCGCTGTGGTGCCGATCTTTAACGTGCCCGGCGTGCATCAGTTGATCATTGACGGCCCGACTTTAGTGAACATTTACATGGCCAAGATCACAAAGTGGAATGATCCGGCCATCGCCAAATTCAACCCTAACGTCAGTTTGCCGGACAAACCCATTGTGGTTGCCCACCGCTCGGACGGTTCTGGCACCACCGAGATTTTCACTTCGTACCTAGGCGCTGTCAGCCAGGCGTGGAAAGATAACATTGGTGTTGGCAAAGCTGTAGAATGGCCGGCGGACAAAAAAGGCCAGGGTGTCGGGGGCAAAGGCAACCCGGGCGTTGCCCAGGCAGTACAATCTACACCTTACTCTATCGGTTACGTCGAACTGGCTTACGCTAAAGCAAATAAAATCGCTTTCGCCGACATGATCAACGCCGCCGGCAACCAGGTCACCGCCGATGCTGCTACCATGAAAGACGCCATGGCTGCTTTCGCCAACGCTTTCGACAAACGGCTGACTACCAAGATTGTCAACGCCAAAGGCACCCAATCCTGGCCGATCATGGGTTACACCTACCTGGTTATTCACATGCAGAAGAACAGCGATTGTAACAAAACGAAAGCACTGCTCAATTACATCCAGTGGGCCATTTCGGATCAGGCTGCAGCACAAAAAGCAGCAGATTTAGGCTATGCCACATTGCCTGCTTCCGTTCGCAATTTGGTCACGGCTAAGTTGCACGAAGTAAAATGCAATGGCAAGATTGTTTTGCCGTAATGCGTGATTGGCTGTGCTAAACAACACAACGGCACTACCGATCATTTTAGAACAGCGGGTGGCTTGCGCAGGTCTTGCGGAAGGCGCAAGTTACCTTTCTGTGCGCTGGTCAACATACAGAACGGCGTACGGAGCTGTAGGAGGTTGGAAATAGTGTGAATACAACGATTGTTACAAAGCGTCCTCGTTGGCAGCAACAATTGCGTTACAAACTACAACACGGAGACCGTTTGTGGAAATTGTTACTTCTCTTAGCCTCTATATCGGTTGTCGTTTTGGTTCTCTGGATTGCCTGGCGCCTTTGGGATCAATCCGCGCTTTCCCGACATCAGTTCGGTTGGGCATTCATTTCGCCTTGGGCGCCCTCTTCCTGGAATCCAGCTTTGGACAAGTTCCAGGCCTGGCCTTCCATTTATGGCTCACTGATAACCTCGATCATCGCATTACTATTAGCCGTGCCTTTTAGCGTTGGGATTGCCATCTTTTTGGCGGAATTGGCGCCACCCGTTTTACGAGCTCCGTTGAATTACATGGTGGAAATGTTAGCGGCCGTACCCAGTGTGGTTTACGGTCTGTGGGGAATTTACGTCTTTTTACCCCTGGTCGTTGTGCCTCTGGGCAACGCGTTGGCGGCAACGGGTGGCCAACTGCCATTGTTAGGCGGGCTGCTCAAAGGGCCCATGCCTGTTTCCGGCTTGAGTCGTTTGGGGGCGGCGCTTATTTTGACGATTATGATTACCCCAACTATTGCCGCGGTCAGCCGCGATGTTCTGCTGGCCATTCCCCGTTCACAACGGGAAGCTTCTTTGGCGCTGGGTGCGACGCAATGGGAAACGATCTGGCAAGTGCTGATACCTTATGGCCTTTCCGGCATTTTGGGCGCTGTCATTTTAGGACTAGGCCGGGCTATTGGTGAAACCATGGCCGTGACGATGGTCATCGGTAACACGACCGGAGGCGGCAACTCTATTCTTAGGCCCGGCTACACCATGGCCAGCATTATCGCTAATGAGTTTGCTGAAGCGGTCAGCGACATGCACGCCTCGGCGCTCATCGAAGTGGGGGTTGTTCTTTTCGTCGTCACGCTGTTGCTCAACGCCCTGGCCCGCTGGTTGGTCTGGAGCGTCAACCGCAAAACAATGGGGAGTTGAACCGTGCAGAAAGACATTTTCGCCCAGGTTGACTTGCCACGGGTCTATCGCCGCCGGCAGCTTGTCAATTCGGTGATGTTGGGATTAACCGGGTTATTTCTCGTTTTGGCTATTATTCCTCTCATTTGGATCACCGTGTATGTGATCATTAAAGGGGGACACTATATCAACCTCGATTTCTTTATTCACCTGCCCCGGCCCATGGGAACCAGCGGCGGCGGCGTGCTACAGGCCATTGAAGGCTCTTTTGTCATGGTCATCATCGCCTCCGTGATAGCCATTCCACCGGCGCTGTTGGCTGCTTTTTACTTGGTTACAGCGCCCAATACGCCTTTAGCCACCGCGGTGCGTTTTAGCACTGATCTGCTGGCCGGCATTCCCTCTATTGTCATTGGACTATTCATCTATGCCATTGTCGTGGTCACCCAGAAGCATTATTCGGCTTTAGCCGGGGGTATTGCCCTTTCCACGATTATGTTGCCGGTGATCATACGCTCGGCGGAAGAAATGTTGAAATTGGTGCCGCGAGAATTACGCGAGGGAGCGCTGGCGTTAGGCTCACCGGAATGGAAAGCTGCGCTGCGGGTCATGTTGCCGGCTGCTGCCGAAGGCATCTTGACCGGCATCATGTTGTCCATCGCCCGGGCCACCGGCGAGACAGCGCCGCTGTTGTTCACCGCTTTGGGCAACGATAATTACGAAATAGGCAACATGATCCGACAAGGCGTTCGCCATCACCAATCCGTTTTGGCCATTTTGGGCCAGATTCTGGATCAGCCGGCCGATGCTTTACCGCTAACTTTGTGGAAATACGCTCAACAGCCTTACCCGGAGCGCGTGCAGCAGGCGTGGGCTGTTGCATTAGTGCTCTTGCTATTCGTGTTGACACTTAATATTCTGGCCCGTTTTTGGTTATCCCACCGGCGAAGACAGCTGGGAGAATAAGAATTATGAGGTTTGAACATGACATTAACGGTTAAAATGGAAACGAAAGAACTCTCTGTTTTCTACAAGTCGTTTCAGGCTATCCACGCTGTCTCGATGCCCATGTATGAGAATAAAGTCACCGCTATCATCGGCCCATCTGGGTGTGGAAAGTCCACCTTTTTGCGTGCTCTGAACCGAATGAATGATCTTGTTCCCGGCTCACGCGTCACCGGAGAGGTGATTTTAGACGGCGGAAACATTTACGATCAGGGCAAGGATGTCGTGGAGGTGCGTCGGCGGGTCGGTATGGTTTTTCAGCGCCCTAATCCTTTCCCCATGAGCATTTATGACAACGTGGCTTTCGGACCGCGGTTGTACGGCTTGCGCAAGAAAGCGTTATTGGATGAGTTGGTCGAAAAAAGCCTGCGAGGTGCAGCGTTATGGGATGAAGTAAAGGACAAGTTGAGCCAATCTGGCATGGCGCTATCCGGTGGGCAACAGCAGCGCCTGTGCATCGCCCGAGCCATTGCTATCCAGCCGGAGGTTATTTTGATGGACGAGCCGGCCAGTGCCTTGGACCCAGTAGCCACGTTGCGCATCGAAGAGCTCATCGGAACAATGAAACAGTGGTTTACCATTGTCATTGTTACCCATAATATGCAGCAAGCAGCTCGCATTTCTGACTATACCGCTTTCTTGCTCATGAATGAAGAAAGGGCTGGCGAGTTGATAGAATTTAGCGGAACCGAAGCACTTTTCACCCGACCTAAAGACAAACGAACGGAAGACTACATTACAGGAAGGTTTGGATGAACAAGAAACGTGTGTTATTCTTGTGCACCGGCCCTTCGGCTCTCAGCCAAATGGCCAAAGGGTTGGAGGGTCTATCACCGGCTAAAGCCTCGACTCCGGTACGGCGGGGTACGTCGGTCCGCTGCCAAGAGGCTGCTCAACACCAGCCCCCTTTCAGGGGGCTTCTTGGCGACGTAGCACGGGGATTTGCCCCCCGTGCGCTCGGGCGGAGAACGCTGTCGATTGGAAGTTCAACTTCTCGCAGAAGTTGAACTTCTTTAAAGAAAGGGAGTCGGCATGGGCCTACGGCACACCACAGCGGATGAAAATGTCCCCTATTCCCGGGAGCAACACACCTCCAGAATTGGGGGCCGGGGGGGCACTTTCAGGGCAGGCTTGAGAAGTAATGCTACGGGGATAGGAATGGAGATAGTCGATGACGGCTGATGGCCGCCCAGTGACTAAAAGTCACGGCAACATCTGCAAAATCGCCCTACGGCGA
>WFQU01000177.1 GCA_015486845.1 Anaerolineae bacterium
CGGAAACACCATCGCCCACGGCCACGCCGACGGAGACACCGTCCCCCAGCGCCACGCCGACGGAGACACCGTCCCCCACCGCCACGCCGACGGAAACACCATCCCCCACCGCCACGCCGACGGAAACACCATCGCCCACGGCCACGCCGACGGAGACACCGTCCCCCAGCGCCACGCCGACGGAAACACCATCGCCCACGGCCACGCCGACGGAGACACCGTCCCCCACCGCCACGCCGACGGAAACACCATCGCCTACAGCCACGCCGACGGAAACGCCATCGCCCACCGCCACGCCCACGGAGACACCGTCCCCCACCGCCACGCCGACAGAGATATCGTCACTCACGGCTACGCCAAGGCCGACGAACACGACAGTCCCAGTTCCGCTACCCACGCCAACACACAGTAACCCTCACCAACAAGTCTGGAGCAAGATCGAGATCGTTTGGCCACATAATGCAGCGCCGGTGGCGCAAGCTGCATTGGCCAACATTACGGCCTTTCTGTTCCAAGACCCGTTATCGCTTGTTGCAGTTCCTTGCGACTGGAACCCCACGGTGCGTTTATGGGCAGCCCAGGACAACGAGCCGGCTCAACCCATCGCCATAGGAGAAAAACGCGTCGCCCCCGGCGCTAAAGGCGCTTTCCCAGTCTGGGATTTTAACAATGTAAACGTCAGCTACGCTCAATCTCCGGCCCACCGGCTTACTTTTTTCGTTACTGTCGATGGCGTGAAAACAGACCACAACATCTGGATACACGGGACGGAAGCGCGAACACTTTTCCCATCACCGGATCGACCGCGCCGGCTTAGCAAAAAAATACCAGCAGCCATAGATGCCCGCATCGAGGTTTTCTACCTCAATGGCAACTTAAGACCAGAAGAGGCCACTCGAGCTAACATCTCCGTCTACCTTTTCCCGCACGGCGATAAGGACACCACATTCGGGGTAAATTGGCCCCTTTTACCCAAAGTGCGTTTACACTGGGCATACGACAACCAGCCGGGCAATAACGATAACGTCTCATTAATAGGCCAACCGATGCTTTTCTACGATAATGGCATCGTGCATTGGGTCTGGAATTTCTACTACGTGGACGTCACTTTTGCCCGTCAAAACAGCCACAAAATTCACTACTGGGTCACCGTAGACGGCTTTCCGACTTATAGCAACGTGTGGACATACGGCGCCGACGGCCGTACTATTTTCGCAGAGCAAGATGTACCTCAAGGAGATTGTCCGATTCGGTGAAATATCTACCGAAACAGCAAACAGATTCATCATGGCAGCCCCAGCCGGATTGATCTCTATCAGTTCGATTCCGAGGCAGTATTAGCCGTTTTCGAAAGCGTTAGCATGAGACAGACACCCCAAGGCGTTATATAGAAAGGGCAACGATGGAAATTCGAGAATTTCAAGACTGGCTGGAAAATTGGGATCGCGAACGAGGATGGGACCGCGTTTTAGTCGTACACACTTTAGCACACGCCACAGAAGAATTAGGCGAGGTTGCCCGAGCCATCTTGCGCTGCGATGGTTACAAACCAGCCCGATCCAACGCTGCAATTAAAGCAGAACTAAGCGAGGAATTAGCCGACTTGCTCGTTTTCCTCTTCAAAATTGCTTACCAGTGCGGCATTGACGTGGAAGAATCATTATGCAATGCCCAAACCAAAGTCGATGCCCGCTTTCCTGATACGATTACGGCCAACGAAGAAGTGGAGGCATATCTGCAAAAACAGCAGAAAACATTAACAAAATTAACGACGAATGGCCGAAAATAGCTATATAAGATAGTCGACCATGGGCATAAAATATTAAAGATGGGCCCAGTGACTAAAAGTCACGGCTACATCTGCAAAATCGCCCTACGGCGATTAGCATGCAACCTGCGCAGGCAGGTTTTGCAGCTGTAGCAGCGATTTTTAATCGCCGGGCGAAGCAGCCCGCGTTGACCGTCCCATTCCGATGCGCCGGCCCCTTGCCGCCGCGGCGGCGGGGTACGTCAAGGTAACGTCCGCTGCAAAGAGGCCGCTTAACACCAGCCCCTTTCTAAGGGACTTATCATTTACGTAGCACGGAGCTCTGAGCTCCGTGCGCTAAGTCGGCCAACCCCGTCAATTAGAAGTTCAACTTCTTTGAGAAGTTGAACTTCTTTAAAGAAGGTCTGACTTTTTATCTACGTGCGCAGCCTGCGTTGACCTGCGTCCCATTTTTATTCTCAGAGGAGGGATCTTTCTTCGTATTGCCGGAGAAATACATTTAAGATCAGCGTGTATCAGTGCCCATCAGCGTTAATCGGCATTCTATTTGTTCTATTTTCAGAGAAGACGCTAAAATGAACCGGTCAACAAGCCAGCAACGCCCATCTGACTTGCGCTGATGGGCAAAAAAGCGGACAATAAAGCGGAATGAGCGCAGCAATAAGCCGCCTTAATCGTCAAACGCATAATATGAGCATTGCCATGGCCAAATTCCATTGGTGCGATTCTTAATCGCGACCATTGGCAGAGGAAAAGCTCTGAGTTTTCGGGCTCTGCGGCTTTGCGTCTCTATATCAAATTACTATCGAGGAGAGAAAAGTACATCATCGTGAGCGAATCAGCTTTGACCTTTCAAGAAGTTATCATGCATTTGCAGGGATTTTGGACGCGGCAAAATTGTTTGCTTTGGCAGCCATACAGTGAAAAAGTCGGCGCTGGCACCATGAACCCAGCTACTGTGCTTCGCGTTTTAGGCCCAGAGCCGTGGCATGTCGTCTACGTCGAACCCTCATATCGCCCGGATGACGGTCGCTTCGGCGAAAATCCCAATCGGATGCAAATGCACACCCAGTTGCAAGTCATCCTAAAGCCTGATCCCGGCAATCCCCAAGAAATATACTTACAGAGCCTGGAAGCAATTGGCATCCGCCGGGAAGAACACGACATCCGGTTCGTAGAGGACAACTGGGAATCGCCGGCATTAGGCGCCTGGGGCTTAGGTTGGGAAGTATGGTTAGACGGCATGGAAATTACCCAGTTCACCTATTTCCAGCAAGCCGGCGGACAATCCTTAGAACCGGTTTCAGTGGAAATCACTTACGGTTTAGAACGCATCATCATGTTCCTGCAAGGGGTCGAGCGGGTCTGGGATATCCGCTGGAATGACCAGCTAACTTATGGCGACGTGCTTTTGCAGCCGGAGATCGATCACTGCCGTTACGATTTCCACGTTGCCGACGTAGACCGCCTCGCCCAAATGTACAAACTATTCGAAGCAGAGGCGGAAAACGCTTTGGCCAACGAATTAGTCGTTCCTGCCCACGACTATGTTTTGCGCTGTTCGCACACTTTCAACGTGCTGGATGCCCGAGGCGCCATCGGCGTGACCGAGCGGGCCAGCTTTTTCGCCCGCATGCGAGATTTATCCCGGCACGTGGCTCGGCTATACCTGAAGCAACGGGAAGAGGCTGGCTTCCCCTGGTTACAGAACCAACCGGCACCAACGACAATACAAGACACACAGCCCATTGCGACGCCAGCAGCGTCCCCGGCCAAAGCACCATTACTGCTGGAAATCGGCTGTGAAGAATTGCCCGTTGCGGAACAACTTTCCTTGCAGGCCCAGCTACGCAAACTAATACCAACTTTGTTGGCTGAACAACGCCTCTCCTACAGCGAAATCGACATCACGGCAACCCCCCGGCGATTGGTGGTACGAATCCGAGACATAGCCGGACGACAGACCGATCAGGAAGAAATCTTCCGCGGGCCGGCTGCTGCTCGTGCTTTCACCGCTAACGGAGAACCCACCCCTGCAGCCTTCGGCTTCGCCCGCAGCAAAGGCGTGGACATTTCGCAGTTGCAAATTCGCGAGGAAAAAGGAAAAGCCTACGTGTTCGCAGTGAAAAAGAGTCGTGGCCGGCCCACCGCAGAGCTACTCAGCGAAGCACTGCCAGCGTTGCTGGCCCAACTGCACGCTGCTAAAAGTATGCGTTGGCTGGATCCGACCCAGGCGGGCACAGCGGCTAACACGACATTCAGCCGGCCACTGCGTTGGTTCGTCGCTTTGTTCGGCCAACAAGTGCTGCCATTCCGTTATGCCGGGCTGATCGCCGGTTCCACCACGCGGGGCAGCCGGTCAGCAGGTTCACCGGAAATCAGGATTCCGGACGCCGCTTCGTACGACGAAATTATGCGCAACGCCGGGATCATCGTGAATTGGGAAGAACGCCGTGCTAACATTATCGCCCAAGCAACACATTTAGCAGCACAAGTAGGCGGTCACGTTCCAGACGACCCGGCGCTATTGGATGAAGTCACCGGCTTAGTGGAACAACCCACCGCGCTGTGCGGCAGCTTCGCCGCCGCCTATTTACAACTGCCTGAAGCCGTGCTCATCAGCGTAATGCGCAAACACCAGCGCTACTTCCCCGTCATCGATGGGCAAGGAAAACTAATGCCGTATTTCATTACCGTACGCAACGGCGGAGAACATCATATCGATATCGTACGGGCTGGCAACGAGGCAGTTCTGCGCGCTCGTTACGCCGACGCTCAATTCTTCTGGGCCGAAGATAGCGCCAAGCCGCTGGCCGAATTTACACCTCGCTTAGCAACGCTGACGTTCCAAGAGAAATTAGGCTCGATGTTGGATAAAGTACACCGCTTGGAAACACTATCGCCGTGGATCGGCTCACAACTCGGCCTCAACGCGGACGATTTAGCCACCGTACAACGAGCTGCCCAGCTCTGCAAATCAGATCTGGTCACACAGATGGTGATAGAAATGACCTCGTTGCAAGGGATCATGGGGCGGGAATACGCTTTGCGCTCCGGCGAATCGCCAGCAGTGGCAGAAGCCATCTACGAGCACTATTTGCCTCGTTTTGCCGGAGACGAGTTGCCTAAAACGAAGGCCGGGCTAGCCGTTGGCTTAGCCAATAAACTGGATAGTTTAGCCGGCCTGTTTGCCGTCGGCATGGCCCCAACCGGTTCCACGGACCCGTACCACCTGCGCCGGGATGCGCTAGGGGTTGTACAAACGCTCATCGGCAGAAAACTCGATCTCTCCCTGCCTGACGCGCTGACTAAGGCAACTTCACTGTTATCCGTACCGGTTGATAATTCAACAGTAGAGGCAGTTCTAGCCTTCATAACCGGACGCTTGCAAGTGTGGTTGCGAGAGCGAGGTTATCGCTACGACGTGGTAGACGCCGTATTAGCTGAACAGCGGGACAATCCGTATCGGGCCTATCAAACCACCGTGGCATTGCAAAAGGCCGTGAACACAGCAGAATGGGCTAACCTTCTTACAGCTTGGGCCCGCACGAAGCGCATTGTGCGCAAAATTGACGAACGTTATCCCTTAGCACCAGCTCATTACAGCGAAAATACGACCAAAGCTTTGCATGCGGCCTGGAAAAGGGCAACAGCGCAAATGGTTGAGAGGAATGTAGCAAATTTAGTGACCGCTTTGCGCTATCTGCAACCAGTAATTGATCGCTTTTTCGATGAAGTCTTGGTGATGACCGACGACGTAGTTTTGCGGCAAGCTCGGTTAGCGCTATTGCAGCGCATTGCCAATCTGCCAGATGGAATTGCCGATTTAAGCCGGCTGCAAGGGTTTTAGGTGACAACCCAGCACTGGCCGCGTAGAACGCAGATGAATCAAAAGAGATTTAACTATTGAAAGTAAAAAGGAGAACAACAATGACCCACAAACTATCCGCGTTATCACTGATCAGCGCTATCGTGATAACACTCCTACTATTAGTCAGTATTTACACACAGTTGCCGGTAAACGCCTCACCCCTAATTTCAGGGCAACCGACGCCATCCAGCACGCCCACCAGTTCAGCACCATCTTTGACGCCGTCCAGCACGCCCACCAGCTCATCGTCGTTGCCGACGCCGTCCAGCACCCCTACCAGCTCATCGCCGTTGCCGACGCCGTCCAGCACCCCTACCAGCTCATCGCCGCTGCCGACGCCGTCCAGCACGCCCACCAGCTCATCGCCGCTGCCGACGCCATCCAACACCCCCACCAGCTCATCGCCGCTGCCGACGCCGTCCAACACCCCTACCAGCTCATCGCCGCTGCCGACACCGTCCAACACCCCCACCAGCTCATCGCCGTTGCCGACGCCCACACCAACAGTCACTGCCACGCAGGCAGCGCCATCTGGCATACCGCTGCCGTCTGCTCCAGCTTTCGGCAATATTCCCGGCGGTGACCAGACCCATGTCCAACAAGTAACTTACACGTTCACAGCGGAAAATAGTCTCCAACGCAACCTCCAGTTCCATTTCGAAGCTTATGACGTAGACTGGCTGGGAGAAGTAGCCATTTATCTCAACGGCCACATCATCAACGTTGTGCCCCTCACTGGCAACAACCAATGGCAAAGTTACACGGCGAAACTGCCGGCTTTCCGCATCAAAGCAGGCAAAGTGAACCAGATCGTCGTCAGCGACACGGCCAACCCACCTGGCCACGCTATCTGGGGCGTGCGTAATGCGCGCATCACGAAAACCACCACCCCCACGCCAACAGTGACACCCACGGCAACAAGCCAACCAACGGCGACACCAACGCCGACGCAAACTGGCGACATTCCATTGCCGGCTAATGCGGCATACGGCAATATTCCTGGCGGCGACCAAACCCATGTCGATCAGGTCGTTTACACTTTCACACTGCCCAACAGTTTAGCTAAAATAAACCAGCCCCTTGATGTCTGGCAATTCCATCTCGACATTTACGATGTAGATTGGGCCGGGGAAGTTGCTCTTTACATCAATGGCCACCTATTCTACATCGTGCCGCCCAGCGGTAACAACCAATGGAAAACTTACGACGTCACATTACCCGGTGCTTTTCTGACGACGCAAACGAACCGGATTATCGTCAGCGACACAGCCAATCCACCCGGCCAAGCCATCTGGGGCGTGCGTAATGCTTCCATCTCCAAGTTCGGCGTTATCCCAACTGCGACGCCCACACCGGCTGTAGCGGATATTCCTCTGCCCGCCACGCCGGCTTACGGCAACATTCCCGGCGGCGATCAAGTCCACGTCAACCAGGTCGTTTACACGTTCACAGGAAGCCAGGATAGGCAAGCGTTTTCGTTCGAAGCATACGATGTGGACTGGCAAGGCGAAGTAGCCCTTTACATAAACAGCCATCTATTCTATATCGTACCTCCAACGGGCAACAATCAGTGGGCAACTTACACCGTCAATTTGCCGATGGCACGCCTCTTGCCGGGGAAAACGAACCGGATCACCGTCAGCGACACGGTCAACCCGCCTAACCACGTCATCTGGGGCGTGCGCAACGCAAAAGTCGGTTCCGCAACAGCTATCCTTCTCCCTTCAATGCCGGCTTATGGCAACATTCCCGGCGGTGATCAAACCCATGTCAACCAAGTCGATTATACCTTTGGTGGCTTAACAGGCCAGGTCATGCTCACCTTTCAAGCTTACGATGTAGATTGGGCCGGCGAAATCGCCGTACGCCTCAACAACCGACTCGTCTACGTGGTGCCGGTACACAACAGCAGATTGAAGCGTCTCTCAGGCATCGAGCGGCAAGCGGTAAGCCACTTAGCGCCGCAGGAAAACAACGCCTGGACCACTTACGTGGTGCATTTGCGGGATGCATGGGTCAACGACAACACTAACAATGAGCTCGTTTTCGACGAAACAGTCAATCCGCCGGGACAAGCTATCTGGGGCGTGCGGGGCGTCATCGTGACCAAAATCGTCACGCCGTAATCACAGTACAAGCCAGAAATGCCAAAGGCCACCGCTTGCACAGTTTTTTATGTCTATCCACCTATGCAAGCGATGGCCTTTATTTTCTGGTCCTATTTGGCCTCGTGTCTAATTGTATCTGCTCAAAGCTACGTCCGCCATGATCACCTCATGGCTGTGCCCGGCCTTGAGACAGGGCCCTTCACCGGTTAAATTTTTGCTTTTTCACCTATTCATTCTTTTCTTCCCGCCAACGCTCGAGAAGAGCATTTTCTTCCGGAGATAAATCAACACCAGCCAGCATGTCTGGCCGTCGTTCCCAAGTACGTCGCAAAGCCGCCAGCCGATGCCAGGAGCGAATGCGGGCATGATGTCCCGAAAGCAGTTCGTCAGGTACAGAACGGCCACGGAACCTAGCCGGTCGGGTGTATTGAGGGTACTCTAACAGCCCATCGGCAAAACTGTCCTCCGCTGCGCTCTGTGCGGCACCCAAAACATCCGGCACCAGCCGAGCCAACGCATCAATAATAACCAAAGCAGCCAGTTCCCCGCCAGAGAGAACAAAATCGCCAAGGGAAATCTCATCGGTGGCCAAATAACGACGTATGCGCTCATCGAATCCCTCGTACCGCCCAGCAATGAGCAAAAGGCGTTCGTGCTGCACTAATTCGGCAGCGACAGATTGGTCAAAACACCGACCTTGCGGCGTGAGTAGAATTATGGGCGGCAAATCAGCCGCCGGTACCAGGCCAGAAGAGCGGTAAACCGGCCGCTCCAGAATACTTTCCACAGCATCCGTCAACGGCTCCGGCCGCAAAATCATGCCGTGACTGCCGCCGTATGGCATATCATCCGTCGCATCATGCGGCCCTACACCAAAAGTGCGCCAATCGTGTACAGCCACCGAGAACAGGCCACGTCTCAGACCACGGGCCACCACGCCATCGGCCAAAAGCGCACTGGCCATTTGCGGGAAAAGCGTCAAGAGATCAATATGCATCGTTTTACGGTTCGCTTCGAGCCTGCAGCGGTGCAATGCTTGCAGCGGCCCATGCTGGCTGCAACCATTGCCACGGCGTCACAGCAATGCCGTCAACCCGCGTTTCCCAGTGCAAATGGGCGCCGGTGGATAACCCCGTATTGCCGGAGAGGGCAATTTGCTGGCCGCCGCGCACCATTTCTCCTTTGACTACATCCACCCGCGAGAGATGCCAGTAACCGCTCGCTACCCCGGCGCCGTGGGAAAGAATCACCACATTGCCGCGCACGTGCAAAGGACCGGCGTAAAGCACAATGCCATCGGCGGGAGCTAAAACAGGCGTTCCCGCCGGCAAAGCAAAATCCTGTCCGCTGTGAAAGCCAGTCAAACCGGCACCGCCGACATAAACCCGACGAGCGCCAAAAGGAGATGTGGGTGGCCAATTACCGTCGAATGGCTTCCGCCAAACGCCTTGCCAAAGTGGCGGCCCACTGGACTGCGCCCAAATCGTAGCCAATTGCGCTATTTCCTCCTTAACAACCGCAGGATCCAACAGCGCCTGCCGTCCGGGAGGTATTGTGATCGTTTGATGGATATATCCCCCGGCTCGCACCGGAAGGGGCCAACGCAAAGCCAGTTGCTTTCCCTGTCCATCGGCCATTTGCACATCGATCCAGTGTAATCCCACTTTAGCCAAGGCATGCATCGGCACTAAACAAAACAGGTCATCCCCACGGACCAAAATCTGTAAGGGGCGCCCGGCAATGCGTACCGTCACCGAGAGAGGCTTTGTGGTCGCTATATGAAGCCAGGCAGTACCGCCCTGGGCGACCACCGGCGGATAGAGAGACATTTGGTGCACGCCGATAGATTGGGCGGCCTGTAGCGCCACATCATACGGACCAGGCTGCCTCCCGGGTGCAATGGCCGCGCCACCTGGCAGGGGCGGCGTGATCGCACCCACCCGGCTCAACAACAATGCAGCTCGAGTCAATGCTTCCACAGGCAGACAAGGCACAACAAACAGTTTCGCTCCCGCCTGAATGAGATTAGGATCCTTGAGGTCGTTCAACGCCATCAATTGCTCTGCGCTAACATGATACTGTAAAGCAATACTGTAAAGCGTTTCGCCAGGTTGAACAATATGCGTCTGGGCCGAGCAGTTCGACAGGGTCGTCACCGCCCCGGGGCACACAATCCGCAATGTTTGTCCAGCCTCGATGTCATTGACGTTCGCGAGCCCATTAGCGGTTGCCAACAGATCCACGGTCGTATCAAATTGGGCAGCTAAAGCAGACAATGTTTCCCCCGGTTGAATGACATGACTTGTCGGTGTGCAATCTGCGCGAGCCGGTGCCAGGCCAATGCCCAAGAACGCGGCTAAAACAAGCAAAACCATCCAAAACGATAGAAATCGCTTAATCTGTTTCACCCTGGAAGAACCCTTCTTTGGGAACAAAAATAGCTGGTAGGTTTCGATAATACTCGTTGAAATCCAAGCCATAGCCGACCACAAAAGCATTCGGAATCTCGAATCCCACATAATCAACCTCAATAGCCACTTCCCGGCGCTCTTTTTTATCCAATA
This sequence comes from Anaerolineae bacterium, assembly GCA_015486845.1. GTDB lineage: Bacteria > Chloroflexota > Anaerolineae > JAADDB01 > JAADDB01 > WFQU01. The sequence goes on from WFQU01000177.1 coordinate 10,312, forward strand.
ATGTGACAACGTGGATCGCACTAGGTCCACGCTCGTTCAAAATTCGCAAGAGATAGTGTAAAGTATGTCCCGTGTCGATGATATCCTCGACAATCAACACATTACGACCAGTAATACTCATGCTAAGGTCTTTCACGATGCGCACTACACCGCTGGACTCGGTGGAATTGCCATAGCTGGAAGTAGCCATGAAATCCACGCTATGAGGAACCGTAATATAGCGCATTAAATCCGACAGGAAAACCACACTACCTTTCAACACCGCAACCAGTACCAAATCTTGTCCCGCATAATCGCGGCTGATTTGGGCACCCAATTCTGCGACGCGCTGCTGCAACGCTTCACGCGAAATATATTCTTTTAGCTCCGCAATGCGATATGTCATCTCCCCTTCGCTTTCTACGAGACAGCATCCAATATTGATGTGTCCTCCGTTGATAGACGGGACAAGTACAGATGCAAAAGATGCGTGCTGTCCGCATTTACTGCGGCCATTGCCCCTGCCCGCACACCCGGCACCCATAAAATATCAGCGCCGCTGCCCAAAAGTGGCCATCGCTCCCGCTCCCAACGAGGTACTTTGCCATTAATCATTAAATCGGCAATCTTCACGCGATGACCGGCCATACCCCAAGGCAAAAAACGATCTCCCGGCCGACGCCGACGCAGTAGTAACGGTGCTCTTATTTTATCAGCATCTATCCATGTTTGCCAGCGATCTGCCGGCCAATTGGCCGGCAAGGCATCTCGCTCCATTTCTTCCACTTGAAGTCGCCAATCCGTGCTGGGCAGAATTGTTTCGCCGGGCAATGACAAGGCCAACTCATCAACCAATAATTGTGGACCAGTCGCTGGCGGATCAACCTGAGCATCATGCAAAACGAAACAATCATAGCCTAAGCTGAGGCGCAAACGACCAGGCAACGATATTTGCTGCCCAGCATGATTTTCAGGAGAAGACACAAAATACCGGGCCTGTTCCACCGCTTGAAAATCGAAGTCCCGCAATTGACGTCGCAATTGCCATGCCGCCCGACGCAACACAGAGCGCTGCTGGGCCCTGTGCAGCGTCCGCCACGACGCTAAATCACAAATAACCACATTTTCTGCAGCTATCCGGCAAACCATCCGCCAGGCAACCTCCATCGCCTCGGCCAAAAATGCATAATCATCCTGAATTGTGACAGACATCTGCCAAAGTGCGTTGCTTATGCGAGGATTGTACGTCTTGAGATGTGGCAGCAATTCGTGACGCAACCGATTGCGGAAATAGGTCGTATCTAAATTGGAGCGATCAAAGCGGGGCGTAATGTCCAAGTGATATAGGAGATGTATAATAGTAGAACGTGGCACAGCCAATAAAGGACGGTAGAGCCAGATGTTCGCCAGCGAAGAACGTTCGGAGAGTGCCAAAAGTGGCAAACGCAATTGAGCAAGGGGCGTCGAGGGTAACATACCTCGCAAGCCAGCCAGGCCACTGCCGCGTAAAAAGTGCATCAAGACCGTTTCTACCTGATCGTCAGCATTGTGACCCACGAAAACAGCCTTGGAACCCACTTGGAGGGCTATACGCCCCAAGAAAGCGTAGCGGTATTGCCGGGCAGCCTCTTCCAGCGAGCTACCCGGCCGTGCGGCCAAAGCGTTGATGTCGGCCCGTTCGCTGAAAAAGGGAAGTTGTAGCCTTTGAGCCAGACGGTGCACATACGCTTCGTCTAAATTCGCATCTTGGCCACGCAACTGGTGATTAAGATGCGCAACGATAAGATGAAGCTTCAACGGCTCGGCCAATTCGTGCAACAGCAGCAATAGGGCTACCGAATCAGGACCACCAGAAACGGCAACCACGCAGGCCTGACCAACCAGGTGATGGTCATACAAAAAAGAACGGACTATCTCCTGTGCTGTTTTTGTAGTTGTGTCCAAATCAAATGTTTCCATATTAACCACCATATGAGGTAAAATAGATTATGAAACGGAACGATACGCATCACAAACAACTGAATATCATTATAACACGATTTTCTACCATGATTGCTTTCATGGCTTCCCAAAACCGCAGTGAGTAGAAAGAGAACCCAAAATGACCCCAGAACAAGTTACTTTCACACATTTCGCAGAAAAAGTTACTGACTTAGTCTCGAGTCCGACCTTAGCCGACTATTGGCGACAGGCGTTACCCCTAATGCAGGCCATTACGGGAGCTAAAGGTGTAGCGATAATCGTTCCTGATGTCATCACCGTATCGCATGGCAAGATTAGCGCCGAGGGCCAACGACACATCGAATCGCATATACGACAGGAGCCGGCGCCAGCATCTTTATTGCAGCGTAACCATTGGCTCCGATCAGGATTTTCATTACGGCGAACAATCAATATAGAAGAATTCGTTCACATCCCCATCTCGCGAACCGACCAGCACGCCGGCGTCGCCATACTCGTTTTCGAGAAAGAACAAGCCCCGGAGGAATTCACGCCTTTGCAGCGTCAATTAGTAGACCTGCTGTTTAGCTTAGCTATCATGCACGGAAAATTGCGACGGTCTGAGCAACGCCAAAACATGATGGACACGTTGTTCGATGTCACACAAGATATCGCCTCCACATTAGACCTTTCCGCAGTTTTACAAGAGACGACTAATTTAACATGCCAAGTCCTGAATGCTGAAGCCGCAGCGCTGATGCAAGTAGACTTCCAAACCAACGAGCTCATTTTTTCGATTCCTACCGGCGAAAAAGGTGCACAATTACATCAAACCCGCATGCCTATGAATCGCGGCGTGGCCGGTTGGGTAGCTCGGACGGGGAAACCACTCATTGTGAACGATCCTGCACAGGATGTACGCTTCAACCGCAATGTCGACAAAAAAACAGGCTTTATAACCCGTTCCATTGTCTGTGTTCCCCTACAAATTCGCGGTCAAACGATCGGCATTCTGGAGGTGCTCAACAAACGTGATAGTAAAGGATTCAGCGAAGAAGATTTACAATGGCTGCTGAACTTGGCCCCTCAAGCCGCCATCGCCGTGGAAAATGCACGACTTTATCAAAGTCTACGACGAGAAAACCAACAAGTCATCGCCATTCATGAAGAAGTACGCCATCACTTAGCCCGCGATTTACACGATGGTCCAGCTCAAGACCTCAGTGCGATGATCATGGGGACGCAATACGCCCGCCGTCTCTTAGAAAAAGCCCCCGAGAAAATTAGTGAAGCCCTGGCAGAAATCGAAACTTTAGCACGACAAGCCAACACAAACATTCGCACCATGCTTTTCGAGTTACGCCCCATCGTGCTGGAAACCAAAGGCTTAGTAGCTGCCATACAGGCTTATATCGCCCAGGAAACGAGACGGGATCATAATTCCATTGTCTACCACCTATCTGTGATAGACAATAGTACTTTGGAAACAGAAGCCAGCAGCATGATTTTCAGTATTATTCAGGAAGCGCTCAATAACATTCGCCGGCATGCCCAAGCAAAAAATGTCTGGATTCGCATTTTTAGGAATGATACAACTTGGGTCGCCGAGATTGAAGATGACGGCCAAGGTTTCGAAGTATCCAAAGTCATGTCCCACTACGAAAACAATAACAGCTTTGGTCTACTGAACATGAAAGAGCGGGCCCAGCTTGTCGGCGGTGTTTTGCAAATCGTTTCACCTGCGCCTGGTAAACAAAACGGAACCTGCGTGCGTCTCTCGATCCCGTTAGCCTACTTGCTCGCGTTACAAAAACAAGATGGCAACCGCTACGAGGAAAAACAAGGATACCTTACGCCCACGCATTCCCCCCACCATTCTATGGTGCACTGAGTAAGTCCCGTCCGGCGATTAGAAATCGCTGCCACAACTGCCAAACCTGCCTGCGCAGGTTGCATGCTAATCGCCGTGGGGCGATTTGGCAGATGTTGCCGTAACTTTTAGTCGCTGGGCCGAGTCGTTACCCCCAGCCCCCAATTCTGGGGGTGTGTTGCTCCCTCAGATGAATAAAATTACCACAAAGCGTAGGGAAATCGTCAGGAAAGCATCAAGCAAGACGCTGTATATTACGGTATAATGAGGTTGAGATTAGGGCAATCTCTCTTCTTCTCCTCCTTTCCATATATATGAATGAGGCCTCCCTGACGGGGAGGCCTTATTCTTGCCTGCATGTTGGCTAAGCCCGCAACTCGGCGCCTAAGCGCTTTTTCAGCTGCCGTAGTATCTTCTTCCGCAGCTTGGCGCTATCTTTGTCTTTGAGCGTACGTTCCATAGACTGGAATGTTAAATGGAATGCTAAGCTCTTTTTCCCCGGCGGCAGACTTTCCCCCGTGTAAACGTCGAAAAGCTCCACGTGACGTAGCAATGGTGCCCCGGCTTGTTGCAACACGGCTTCGACTTCCCCGGCCAGCAATTGGCTATCCACCACTAACGCTAAGTCTTCCACGATGGGCGGAAAAGCGGAGATGGGCTGCCATTGCAGCGGCTGCTGAAAAGCAGCCACCAGCGGGGCAATCTCGATTTCGGCCACCAGCACTGTTCTGCGGGGTAGGCCGAATGCTTCCCGCACCAAGGGATGCAACGCGCCGGCCACGCCGATGGGCGTTGCACCTTGCTTGATGGCCACGGATGGGTTGCCCAAAGAGGGATATTCCTCGGGCCGGGAGGTCACATTAGCCATGCCCAAGCGCTGGAAGATCAGATCCAGCAATCCTTTCAGATCGCCGTAAGTAAACGGCTCTCCTTCCTCCAACCCATAAGCAGCTTGGTGTCGAGGACCAACTAGAATAATCCCCAAGCGGCGCTGTTCTATTGGCCGTCCTTCCGGCTGCGGGTGGTAAATCCGGCCCAGCTCGAACATGGCCAAACGATTGGTAAACCGCATATTATATTGCACTGTCTCCAGCAAGCTGACCAACAGTGTGTGGCGCATCACAGCCCGTTCCGGCGTCAATGGATTGGCCAGACGAATATAGTCCTCGGGCCGCGGCACCGGGCCTTCCGGCCGTAACTTCGCGCAATTTTCCAGGCTGGTGAGAGGATAGGGAATAATATCCTGCAAGCCGGCACTCACCAGCAAATCGCGCAGGAATTCCTCTGTCTCCAGCACCCAGTTATGACGCTGCGGCGGCAACACAGAAGGAAGCAACCGTTCCGGCAAGCGGTTTGCGCCCCAAATGCGGGCTATTTCTTCCACCAAGTCGGCGGGGATACTCACGTCCAGCCGGTGCCAGGGCACCGTGCAGCGTAAAGTGCTATCGGCGGTCAACGGCGCATTGTAGTCATAATCCACATCGAAATCCAGACGCTGCAAGATAGCCACCATGGCGGTCGGGGGAATATCAGCACCCAGGAGGGACTGGATATGCGCCGGCGTTGTAGTCACGAGGCGTGTTTCCTGTTTGACTGGATAATTATCGACCAGCCCCGGCACGACTTGTGCGCCGGCGAAATCTGCTATTAGCGCGGCCGCCCGCCGGGCCGCATGGGGCGCCATTTCCGCCGGGATACCACGGCTAAAGCGGTAGGATGCCTCTGACGGCAGTTTCAGCGCCTGGGCTGTGCGCCGGTTGTTGATATAAGCAAAAGTCGCCGATTCGATCAGAATGTTGCGGCTCTCGGCGGTAACTTCTGTTTCTTCGCCGCCCATGACGCCGGCAATAGCAATAGGGCCCACTATATCGCAAATTAACAGCGTTTCCTCCGTCAGTGTGCGATCGACGCCGTCCAGGGTGCGCATTTTCTCTCCGGGCCGGGCGCGGCGCACGATGATGGTGGGCTTTGCGCCGCCGGCCCGTTCTACCAGCTTATCGTAATCGAAAGCGTGCAGCGGTTGCCCCCACTCCAGCATCACGTAATTAGTGATATCCACCACGTTATTGATAGGGCGCATGCCGGCCAACGCCAGCCGCCGGGCCATCCAGAACGGCGCCGGGCCAATGTCTACATTCTCTATCAGCGTCGCCGTGTAGCGATAGCAAAGTTCACTATCCTCGATGAGCACGTTTACTTTGTCCTCCACCGTGTACGGCAAATCTGCAACGGTAACTTGCGGCCAACGGATTTTCAGGTTGGCTTTCGAAAGTGCGTGCACTTCCCGGGCGATGCCGGTCATACTCAAGCAGCGGGCCATGTTGGGCGTGATATCAATATCGAAAACGGTGTCGCCCAAGTAGTCGACCAGCGGTGTGCCCACCAGTGCGTCGTCGGGCAAAATGATAATGCCGGTGTGCTCGTCGGAAAGACCTAATTCACGCTCGGAGCAGACCATGCCCACGGAAGGAATGCCCCGAATTTTGCTCGCCTTCAGTTTTTTGCGCTTGCGGGCCGGGTCGTAACCGTCGATGAGCACAGCGCCAACGGTAGCAAAAACGACTTTTGGCCGGACCGTATCGTTGCCGATGAATGGAAACAGGTTCGGAGCGCCGGTAACCACTCGCAGCGGCGCTTCTGCACCGTAATTGACGTCGGCCAGGAGTAGCCGGTCGGCATTAGGATGCCTTTCCACGTGCAGCACTTCGCCCACGACGATTTTCTCTCGATCCCACCACGCGCCAATCCGTTCCGTTTTAGTCACTTCCAGGCCGGCCAGCGTCATTCTTTCGGCTAATTGGTAAGCAGGCGTGTCAATCTCTACATAGTCTTGCAACCAGGACAGCGGTACTTTCATTGTTCGTAATCTCCTTAAACCTAACTGACGCAGAGCCGCTGAGACGCAGCGAAAGAACAAATAGGACGCTGATTAACGCTGGCTCATAGTCAGATTTTTCCCGCCCTAAAACTGCGACAGGAACCGCACATCGTTGCTGAAAAAGTAGCGGATGTCGTCGATGCCATGCTTCAGCATGGCGATGCGTTCTGGACCCATACCGAAAGCGAAACCGGAGAAACGCTCCGGATCGTAACCGCCGTTGCGCAGCACCACTGGGTGCACCATCCCCGCGCCCATGATTTCCAGCCAGCCAGTATGTTTGCACACCCGACATCCTTTGCCGCCGCAGAGCACGCAATCCATGTCTACTTCTACGCTGGGCTCAGTAAAGGGGAAATGCGAGAAGCGGAAGCGAAGTTTGCGCTCCTGGCCGAACATCTGGCGGACGAAAGCAACGATGGTGCCTTTGAGATCGGCCATGGTGATGTTTTTACCCACGACTAATCCTTCCACCTGGTAGAACATCATTTCTGAGCGGGCAGTCACTTGCTCATAGCGGAAACACTTTCCCGGCAAGATCACCCGAATTGGCTCCGGCGCGTATTCGCGCATGGCCCATATTTGCCCCGGCGAGGTATGGGTGCGCAACAAATAGCCGGGCGTAGTGGTGTAAAATGTATCCCACATATCCCGGGCTGGATGTCCGGCCGGAATGTTGAGCAGTTCAAAATTATAGGCGTCGCTTTCTACTTCTGGTCCGTCGTACACCTGAAAGCCCATTTGCTGGAAGATGGCATAGATTTCTCGCAACGTCTGGTTGCTCAAATGCACATGACCCACTTCCGGCCGGCGGCCGGGCAACGTAGGATCGAAAGTAGTCTCGACCATTTCTGCCTTGAGAGCGGCTCGCTTCACATCTTTCTGGCGTTCAGTTAGCGCTGCTTCTAACCGCTGGTGCAGCTGGTTGACCGCCTGCCCGTAAGCCGGTCGCGCTTCTTTGGGCAAGCTGCCCACTCGGCGCACGGCCAGCGTGACAGTTCCTTTGCGCCCTAAGTAACGGCTAAACCAATCATTTAGCGCGTCTTCGCTCTCTGCACCGCGCAAAGCAGCAAATGCTTCCTCTTCCAATGTCGCTAAGTCCGTTAATTCATCCATCTTTTCTCTCCCGCTCGAGTAACCACCACACTGCTTCGCTGGCTACTACACGTCACGCTTCCCACAAAAAAACGCCTCGTCGTCCACACTGGGACGAAGCGAGACGTTTTACACTCCGCGGTACCACCCATTTTAGCCATCATCACTATGGCTCTCTTTAGCGACAGCCTCTACCGGCCATCGCCGACTGCTGTAACGGGCAGAACCCGGGATGGACTACTGGCGACAACGCCGCGTTCCCCCATCCGGCTCGAGAGGGAACTTCGATAAGTTTCCGTTAGCCGGGCTCACAGCTATTGCCCTAGCCTCTCTGTAACTTTCCCTCGCCTACTTTCCTCTGTCCCAGCCTTTTGGCTCGATTAACTTGTCGCCATTATCGACAAAATGGCCTGCTTTGTCAAGTGCTGCGGGTCGGGGCATGCGAAGCCATGCCGACGCGGTCAACGGGTAACCTGAGGCATTGCCTTAGGCTACCCGTCACCCAGGTGGCGGCCGTTTCAGCCAGTGGGGATAGCCTCCAGCTCCGCTAACATCTCGCTGATGACATCGAACCCACCCTGCCAGAATGCCGCCTCAGCCATATCAATGCCCGCTTCTGCCAAAATCGCTTGTGGCCGGGCTGAGCCGCCGTAAGCAAGCAGCTTTAGATACTTCGGTTTGAACGCTTCTCCTTCTTGCTGATAGCGTCGATAGAGCGCCAGGACTAAGAGCTGGCCAAAACTGTACGCATAGCAATAAAATGGCGTGTGGTAAATATGCGGGATGGAAACCCACTCGTACTGAAATTCCGGTGCAATCTCAACGCTGTCACCGAATTGCTCTTGTAGATTATCTCGGTAAAGCCGGTTCAGGTCCTCTACCGAAGCATTATCCATGATGGCGTCGTGAGCTTGCAATTCAAAGAGCACAAAATAAGCCTGTCGCATAACCGTCGCGTACATGTCGTCTAAGGCCGAGGCCAGTAATTCCCGTCGCACTAAGGGGTCTGTTTCCTCAGCTAAAAGTCGATCGGTCAGCAGCATCTCCGAGAAGACAGAGGCCGTTTCAGCCAGCGGCAAGGGCGGGTGCTGGGTCAAAATGGAATGGTGATCCGATAGCATGCTATGCGCGGCGTGTCCCAGTTCATGGGCAAGCGTGGCCACATCCCGTACCCGGCCAGTGTAATTAACCAGCACCCATGGCGTTTGGGTAGGCAAAATGGTGGCACAAAAGGCACCACCTTGTTTGCCCGGGCGGATTTCGCTGTCAATGTGATGCTGGTCGAAAACGCGTTGGGCGCGCGTCGCGACCTCCGGCGAGAAATGCTCAAAAGTATCCAACACAGTGTGCACCGCGTCGTTGTAAGCAACCTTTTTCTCCGCAGCCGCTAATGGTGCGTAAAGGTCATATCGGCGTAATTTCTCCAAGCCCAGCCAGTGCGCTTTCAAGCGAAAATAGCGCTGGAATAGCGGTGCGTTTTGCCGGGCTACTTGCAGTAATACTTGCACTGCTTCATCGGGAATGTCATTGGACAGATTGCGCACGGCGATGGGTGTTGCGAAACCGCGCAATTTGACGTTTTCGTTGTACCAATCACGCACTCGGTTGACGTAAATCTGGGCGAGAATATTGGCCTCGCCGCCGAATACCCGGTAAAGTTCTCGATAAGCCGCTTCGCGCTGGGCCTGGTCCGGCGCATAAGCATACGCCATCAACTGATCCCGGGTGAGCGTCTTGGTGTCACCTTCTACTTCCAGTGAAAACTTTAGCCTGCTGGTCAACATCGTGTAAAGGGTAATGACTGCGTCAATGCCATTGGTGTCTTTACTGTTGATGATCTGTTCCGATTTTTCATCTAACATGAATGGCTTGAAGCGGCGCACATCGGACAGGAAATGGCGGTAGTCAGCGAACTCGGTGCCAACAGGCAACAATTGGCTTGCTTGCGCTGCATTTAGGCTTTTCCACCACAGCGTGAAGAAAAGCATTCGATTCTGCATCTCAGTCAGCACCTGCTGCATGCGGTTGCGAAAGGCAAGAGCCGCTGAGGACTGTGTATCAGCAGAGAACCAAAGGCTGGCGTAGCCATACAACCGATACATTTGTGCCGTAATCGCCTCATAGTCACGTACCGTGTCCAGAAACGCGCCTGGCTCCATGCCAGGCTGCAATGATTCCCGTCGCGCGGCAAACGCTGCCACCGCTTTTTCCAACTGATCCAGGTTTTGTCTAATTACTTCCTCGCTGGGTTCTGGCAACAGCGCCGAGAGGTCCCAGGTGGATTGTTCGTATTGACGTTGATCCTTGGATTTCGTGTTCATTTATCGTCCTTTCTCCATCGTTCCTAACCTGGGCAAGCCAGAACCAAGAAAGATGATACATAGTTGCTCAGCTCCGGTTAGATGGTACGCTGATTACACAGATCTCACGCAGGTAAATCAGAAAATATCACCGAGCGTCAGCGATCATCTCTGTCATCCGCACCTTATTGTTGAAAAGGCTGAGCAATTACAAAAAAAGAAGCCTCTCGCGAGAGGCTTCTTAAATGACAATAATCTTAACTTGCCGGCAGGATTCTACATATCTAAGGCGTCGTAGCCTGGGCCGTCAGTAAAGAATGCGACATTCTTCCCAATATCCTTAGTATACTCATCGGGCACTTCGTCTTCAGGAAAGATTGCATCTACCGGACATTCGGGTACGCAAGCGCCACAATCAATGCAGGTGTCCGGATCAATGTAATAGAGTGGCCATTCTTCTTCTGGCTGTCCCGGAATAATACATTCTACCGGACATACTTCTGTACAAGCTCCATCACGTACACAAATTGAAGTGATTACATGTGTCATCACAAACCTCCATCTTGTTGTAATAAATATAAATACTTTCCGCACACGACAACGACTTACAAGTAAGCGCATTGTATGAGGATTTAAAACTTATGTCAAGTTGGCGTCGACTACGCGTGCTCTGTTCTTTGGTCTCTGCCAATACATCTAAAGTAGAGAATATTGGACTATTGGTGTATGACAACGGTCATGTTAGCCTTAAATTCAGCGCTTTTTTCTCTTCCTCTCATAATCGGCAAGCTTTTCTATTTTTCACAAAATGAAATAGGCCAACAATTTCTCCCACCGATTCGCCATCACGCTTAATGGTGCGTGTTGCCATCCGTTGCAGGAAACTTTTTCCAACCCGACAGACGATGTGTTAAAATAAAAAAGGAGAATAGTTCGTTTTAAGAAGCGATGTTACGGGGATAGGAATGGGGTTAGTTGATGACGGCTGATTGCCCAGCGACTAAAAGTCACAGCAACGTCTGCAAAATCGCCCTACGGCGATTAGCATACAACCTGCGCAGGCAGGTTTCGCAGTTGTAGCAGCGATTTCTAATCGCCGGGTGAAGCAGACTGCGTTGATCAGCGTGTATCAGCGTTAATCAGCATTCTATTTTCAAGGGAGTTATCATGGGCCTACGGCGCACCACAGCGGATGAAAACCTACGGCTGGCGTCAAGCCTTTAGGTGGGTTGGTGGGTCTACCACCGGCTACCGCCTCGATGCCGGCGCGGCGGCGGGGTGC
>WFQU01000178.1 GCA_015486845.1 Anaerolineae bacterium
ATTTTAGGCGCTTAACCAGATTAATCCGGCTCTACAGTTACGCGGTAAATTGCCCGGCAGGCCACATTTTTCGTTTGCGATCTTGGGATATGTGCAAGTGCATTGCCTGTTTGCATCCTTTATGGTGAGCTTTTTGCTACGAGCCCAAGATTTCAAATTTCCGGCATTGAGAAGCAGACGATAACTTGTCTGTTTTCATACGCAGTAGATGTAATATGAACCTTTCCATGTTGACAATTCGTCATACAATATGGCACAATGTTAGTTGTGTTGTAGCACCGTACCGCGTCAAGCGACGATGTCTGGCGACATGCACAAAGAAGCAGGAACCAAGACGCGGGACAGTCGGTAGTCAGCATTTCATCGCCCAATGAACGGCAATCGCTGGCAGTGGAAACATCTTTTCAGTTTCGAAGGGAGGTCGTAAGGTGAAAAACGTTAGACATTGGTTGGTAGGAAGTTTGGTCGTATTGGGCACGTTGCTGCTTTTGAGCGGATGCGGGCCGTTTGGCAAGCCGTCCGTGGATGACATTGTCGCCCACATCCAGCAAGCACAAAAAGCAACCCAGCGCGTGCACGCTGTTATGGACACGACATTTACTATTCAGGCTGACAACAAGCCGATGACGACGACCATGGTCATGGAAGAGTGGGTCGCCGGCCCCGACAAATTGCGCATGGAATACAAAGACGGGCCCGCCGCCACAAAAGGGATGTTAATGGTGATGAACGGCAACACCATGTGGACGTATTTCCCGAAGACCAACCAGTACATGAAAAGCGACATCTCAGGTTTGAAGGATTTGACCCAGGCGTCAGGCGGGGACATGGCGCTGCAAACCAAGAAAATGGTAACCCAGATGCTGGATACCATGGATTTCAAGTATTTAGGCACGGAGAAAGTCGCGGGCCGCAAAGCGTACAAATTGTTGGCCACACCCAAGCCCGGCAAAAAGCCAGAAGCGGGGCTTCTCGGCGGCAGTGCTACCGTCTGGATCGACGCCCAGTATTGGGAAGTCCTGGGCATGGAGAGCAAGATCAAGAACCAGGGCTCTTTCTCTTTCCACTACCGCAGCATCGAGTACAACCCGACATTGCCTGACAGTCTGTTCACGTTCACGCCGCCGCCCGGTGCCAAAGCCATGACGGAGGAGAACGGCGGGCCGCAGTTCAAGACGATGACATTGGCCGAGGCACGGAAAGCCGTCGATTTCCCCATCCTGGTGCCCACAAAACTGCCGGACGGGATAAAACTGCAAACGGTGGAAGTAACTACGATGAAGATCATGAACGGTCAAAAAACGATGACAAACGTGATCTTGATGTACAGCGCAGGCCTAAAAGGGTTGAGCATCAACGAAAGCCGCCTGCCAAAAGGGGCTTCGGTCGACGTGATGAAAGACATGCCGCCCGGCGTGAAAGCGGAAAAAGTCAAAGTGCACGGCCAAGATGCTGTCCTCATAAACACAGGCATGGGCAATATCATGTTATCCTGGACGGAAAAGGATGTTCAGATCATCGTCAACAGCCAGATGGACAAGAAGACGTTGTTGCAGATCGCCGAATCGATGCAATAAAGCATCACAACTATCACATTCTGGAATCTGGGTAGGGGGGGACACATGCTGAACATGTTGTCCCCTCATCATGTGATAAGAAAGCTGACGCCGAGGCGCTGAGCCGCTAAGAGAAAAAAGCTCTCTTGCCATGTCTTTGCGCTCCTTCGCATGCCGGGCTTTGCTCCACCGCATTGTGAAAAAGCACGCTCCGTGTGCAACTGGGCGTTGCTGCCTGGGGAAAGGGGAAACATGGATAAACTGGGGATCAACATCGCACTTCTATCGCTGCAACTTTTCTACCTGCTTTTGTTGGTCATTTGGGTTATATTGCTTTTTAGCGCCTTGCACCGCCTGCGTGGAACAGAACTTACAGAGTTAGAACGTGGTCTGTGGGTTATTGTGACACTGCTCCTGCCCATTATCGGCGCAGCGACTTTTCTTTACTTGCATCCAAGAGTCCAAAAGAGTGCCAGGAGCTTCTAGCACAGAACAGCGAACAGAAATAGCCGCCGCGCCTGCTTCAATAGCGACGTAGTGCGCTTTTCCCCATAAAGGCCGAGCCCCGCGGGCTTGCCAATCACCAGAGGAGTCGGCATGGGCCTGCGACCTGCCTGTGCGGGCACGCGCACAGGCGCACCACAGCGGATGAAAATTAAGATCAGCGTGCATCAGCGTTAATCTGCGTTCTATTTTCAGAGGAGAGATCCTATCTTAGCCGGGGGTAACTATTCGGCCCAGCGACTAAAAGTCACGGCAACATCTGCAAAATCGCCCTACGGCGATTAGCATGCAACCTGCGCAGGCAGGTTTCGCAGTTGTAGCAGCGATTTCTAATCGCCGGACAAGGCAGACGACGTTGATCTGCGTCCTATTTTATTTTCGGAGGAGGCTATCTTCAGAAGGGAAGTCATCATGCGCCCTCAGTGCCCCACAGTGGATAGAAATAAGATCTACGTTCACTCGCGTGCATCTACGTTCTATCATTCAGAAGAACACGCCATCTCCAAAGGGAAGGCCATGAACAAGAAAACGCCCGGCAGCACCCGACACGCCAGGTGCCACCTTCGAGATTGAGGAAATCAACATGAAATACAAATTCATCATGAGCACAGGATTGTTCTCTGTTTTCATCGTGATCGCGTTGTCGATAGCCGGCTGCACACCCGCAGTCCAACATCCGTTCCATACCTGGTAACTGGGCACATGATAAGGACGTTGCCCTCTCCGGATTCGGAGGGAGGGCCAACGCGGAGTGGAACTTGGAAGAAAATCGCCAAAGAGTCCTGGCCGCGCCATTAGCTAAATGCTCGGATATTCTCCTGCAGCTTGCGCAAATGCCGCCGGGTTCGCTCTAGTTTGTGCTGCAAATGGGGCACTTCATCCGGGCGGCGCTGCATGCGGTCTTTGGTGAAAGCCACTTCGGCGGATTCATCATAGAAATGCCGGTAAAGCCGACGCAGCGCGCGCGGGCGGCGATTCTGGCGAGCCAGGCGGGGTGCAAAGCGAATTGCCTCCTGATAAAAGGTGCTATCCAGACTCACGCCAACTTCCGTGGCCAATTGCCCTGTAATAATCCTGCGTTCCCGCCGCCACATCAAGCCGATTAACAAAAACAAGAAAACAATTCCAACGTAATCCCCCGCTATAGCATAAAACAAATAAACGGCATGTGCGCCGGCCGACATTGCCGAGAAATTATGAAAACTGTGCACACCCATTGCCACCAACAAACCAATCAGTGCGACACTCCAGCGTGCCGCCCAGTGCCGAAAACGCCATCCCAAAACCAGACCCAACCCAGTGAAACTGGTGAAAAAGGCGTGGTTCAAGCCAAACACGAACTGCCGCAAAAGTACCAAAAGAAACCATTGCCCCCAGCCCCCCTTCTGGATTGCGGAGACCAGGTATAGAAAATTCTCGCTGGCTGCAAAACCAAAACCTACCAATGCGCCATAAACGATGCCATCCAGCAGCGTATCCATTTCCTGGCAAGGGCACAAAAACAGGAGCAGCAGCGCCAAACCTTTGACGATCTCTTCCACTAAAGGCGCCAAGACGTCCGATTGCAACAACAAATGACACCCACCCCACCCCGCGTGCGCACACAATGCCACAGCGCCGCTTTCAAAAAGCAAAGCCAGCCCGGCCGCTGGCACTAATCCCCAAAGGAAGAGTACCCACCAGGAAAGCAACGGTTCGTGTTCGTATCGGTCTACGCGCCAAAGTATGGCCAAATACACGGCTGTCGCTATGAAAACCACTAAAAAAGACAAAATGACGCTCACCAGAGCACAATCTCCGTCACGGATAAGATAACAACACCAAGAAGTACGCCGGGTACCCACTATCCGGCCAAAGCGAACCGGCACATTCAGACTCTACGAGCGTGGAAGCGACATCCGCCAGAGGCCGCTGCGCTTCACCAGTTTTGCCCAATTCGTAGCCAGCTTTACCGTTAGCAAACTGCGTTTCCCTGTCGGTTGTGCCTGCCACAAGGCCCGACGGAAACTCTCTGCATCGGCAAAAGGCGGCAAGAGGGTAATAGCTTGCCCCAGCTCGGCCAAAGAATGTGCGTCACTGCCGGCAAACATCGCCTTATTGTGCTGTCGCGCCAACGCCAGCGCCGCTGCATTATCCGCAGCACGCAAACAACGAGCGTTCAACACTTCTAACGCCGTCACGCGATCCAAATAGCGCAGCGTCGCCGCCAGGCCCAGCGCAGACCCATTACGAAAACGATCTAAAGGATGCGGAATAGCAATTACAGCACCTTGCGCCTCCAGCCGGCACAACGTTTCTTCCGGCGAAAGCCCGCGCGGCACTTCTTCTCGCACAAAATAAGCAATAAATTCGCCCGCCGGCGTGCGGATCTCCTCCCCGACAATAACAAAATCCGGCGCGTAAGCCTGCGCTCGCAACGCCCCGGCAATGCTGTTGTGGTCAGTCACCGCGACCCGATCCAACCCCAAAGCCCGACAACGATCCACTAAAGCCTCCGGAGCCATCAAACTATCCGGTGAGTAAAAAGTATGCGTGTGCAATTCCACGCGCCACCGCGCTTCCAATCCCATTAGACCTTCCATCTTCCGTCATTGCGAGCAAAATCAACGACATTATAAACAGAAAACCAAGCACGGCCAAACAGCACGCCTGGCCAAAAGTCTCTAAAATCTCTGAAAATAAAACGCCGATCAACGCTGATCTCAAATATACACGCCAGCAATACAAAAATTCCTGTTATTAAACCCGGTTCATACTATTGGCCACGATCAAGCGCATACCAACGCACAGCGACAACACTAAGTAAGCCCGCGTTGCCAACAGGATGGCGGCGGACAGCAGCGTGGCGACAGAAGATGGATAGCCCCCCGGTCCCCAATTCTGAGGGTGTGTTGCTCCCCCCAAGGTTGGGGCATAGGGGACATTTTCATCCGCCGTGGTGTGCCTGTCTGCGTGCCCGCACAGGTAGGCCATAGGCTCATGTTGACTCCCTGGCATTTTATGATAACAAAAAACAACAAACATCCAATTATTTCATTATATTGGTATGACCTATTTCGTAAAGAACACACATCATCGAATTTGACATGATGAAAAACTACAGGTATAATATGGTCAGTTCATGAGGGGAAGAACCTTCGTGGGCAAAAAGGAGTGGGGAAGTTGGCTTTGGGAGCGGGGGACCCTCAGCTGTACTTCTTCACTCCTTTTTGCTAAAGTCAGCCAAATCTCAATCGATAATAATAACATGTACTCGGCGCGGGCCATACATCCCCAATGTGAGCACCAGCTCAATACCCGTGGTGCAGCTAGGACCGCTAATCCACACTTGCTGTGCCACATCACCCCCGAAAAAGTAGTCAATTTGATCAGATTGTCGCAACGCCAAGAGCCAAGACTCCAATGTCGCCCAAATATCCATGGCGCGGAGCAAAACGATGTGCGTTGGAGCTACCAAACTGGCCACGCGAGGGCGTCCAAGCCCACTGCGCAGCACAATTGTGCCCGTCGCGGCAATGCCGGCATCTGCGCCGGTCAACGAAACAGGGTAATCATTCAGCCAGGAAAGATCCCGGTCTGCAACATCTAAGCCAGATTGGTGGTCGATCCGGGGTACTTTGTAAGCTATTTGTAAGTCAGCCAATGTCGCCCGCAAACCGCTAATGGGCAACTGTTCTTCCTCCCAACCCATGATTTTCGTCACCTTTTCCTGTCGCAAGAAACTCATTAGAGCTAACCGAGCCACAACCGGATTCTCCACGACTTCGCAGGTGGCGCCAAGCGCCGCTAAAGCAGTCTGGAAACGAAGCACTAAATTCCCTTCGGCTGCAGCAAACAACGGCGATGGAGCAGAAAGTTCCGCTTCCGGCAAAACCGTCTCCGCCAATGCTTTTCGCAGCCGCATCAAAATTTCCTCTTTAGACAAACCCTTTTCCCCTTTCCATAACAGCCGTACCAGCCAAGAAGCACATCAGGGCCGCATCGTATCTTCTTCCTGTTTGCCGTCATGTTCTTCAACCCGGCGCCGTTTAAAAGATTCCGGTTCTGTCGGAGGCAACCGACGCTTTTTCGCCCAACGACTAAACGGCCAAGAAAACCAGGACGGTGTTTTCCCGCTTCCTAACAACCACGAAACAACACGGCCGGCTTGCTGCGCTTCCCAAAAACGCCCCGGTGCGCTGATCATATCACGCCAAAGGTGAAGCCCGAATTGTTCTAACACAGAATAGCGCGTCAACGCCTCTTCCGAGCGTAAACGCGATAACAATCGGGGTAGATCGATCATCACAGGGCAAGCGTCACGACAAACGCCATTCAAAGCCGAAACCGATGGCGAACCCGAAGATTCTGCAGCTTGCAAAAGCGGTATGAGCACCGAACCCATCGGTCCCGGATATTTCCAGCCAACTTTTCCGCTTGCCTCTTGAGGAATAGGGCAAGCGTGCAAACAGGCACCACAACCGATGCAAGTCAAGATTTCGCCATATCCATCCGCCAATAGTTGGCTGCGTCCATTGTCCAACAGCACCAAGTGGAATTCTCCGGGACCATCCGCGTCCCCCGGCCGTGCCGGGCCATTGTATAGGCTCGTATAGCTGGTCATCACCTGTCCGGTGGCGCTGCGTGGCAACAGTTGCAAGAGCAAAAAGAGATCGTCTAAACTACGCACCATCTTTTCCACACCTACGACAGCTACGTGTAGCGGCGGCAAACTATTCACGAAACGGCCATTGCCTTCATTCGTAATCATCACCAGGGTGCCTGTTTCGGCCACGGCGAAATTAGCACCCGTGATGCCCATATCTGCCTGCAACAACTGCCGTCGTATTCGGGAACGAGCGGCATTTATCAGTAGATTGATATCGTAAGTTTCGGGAACACCTAATTTTTCCTGAAAGAGCCAAGAAATTTCGGCCACGCGCATGGGCACGGCCGGCGCGACGCGATGCATCGGCGGCCGCTCGGCTAATTGCAAGATGTACTCGCCTAAATCCGTTTCGAGCAGTTGCAAACCAGCCGCTTCCAGCGTCGCGTTCAGGCCAATTTCGGCAATGGTTAGACTCTTGGCTTTCGCCACCCGCTGAACCCCATGAAAACGGGCTACATCCAAGATGTAAGTATTAGCCGCGTCTGCGTCTTCAGCCCAGTAGACATGACCGCCCCGAGCCGTAATGCGATCAGTCAGCATTTCCAGGAGCTCCGGCAAATTCCGCAAAGCATCCAAGCGTGCCGCACGTGCTTGCTGCCGCGCTTGTTGAATATCTTGAATCTCAGACCAACGCCGTTTGCGCCTTGCATCCAAACGTTGTCCCTGATTTTGTAATAACTGTTGTGAACGCTTGTCCGCCACCGCGTTATGAGCACGTTTCCAAAATTGCGGCCATCTCCCCTTCAGACGCATGGCTCACTCCATGCTGCGCGGCGGTTTTTTCCGTGCTGCCGGCTTCTTGGCCGTCGAAGCGCGCTTTTTTACCGGCACCTGGCCAGGCGCCGGCTGCCGGGCTGGCTTATTACTTGCCGTTTCCGCCGGCATGTCTGCTTTGGAGGTACTCTTGTACCGTGCGACGGGACGCCGACTCCGATCTGATTGCTCCGATTTGGAAGGCAGGCTCCAGGCCAAGAGTTGCATCACCGGATCGACATCGGCACCTTTGACAACCTGGCTGCCACGAGCGGTCCGGCCAACTTTGGGTACCTGGGTCTCACGCAAATAAGTTACCCCCCCCTTTTGACTCACCGAGAAAATCTCCGACCCTTTGTCAACACCCACCACGCTGGCAACATAACCGCTGCGTCGCGTAACGACCGTTGCAACAATACCGGCGCCATAACGCTTCTGCAACGTGAAATTGCTGCAACCCATCCTCTTGGCATAACCATGGTCCGTAACCAACCAAAGGAATGGCTCGCGGTCCAGTACAGCGCCAACAACAAAATCGTCCTGAGCTAATTTCAGGCCCAAAACGCCAGCTGCCGCCAACCCCATCAACCGGACTTCCGCGAGATTAAAGCGAATCGCTTTCCCGGCTCGGGTTACCAGCAGCACATTTTCTTTTTCGTCAGAGACCGACAGCGCAGCAACCAGTTGGTCTTCTTTATCAAGACGAATCACAGGGGGCAGATTGTGAATCGCCACGCGCAAATCTTCCTTGCTCACCCGCTTCACTCGCCCTGATTTGCTGACCAACAATATAGAGGTCATGCGCTCGGTAACAGGCAAAATAGCTACTGGATGGACCGGTGCGATAAAAGCCAGCAAATCTGTCAAGGAAGCACCTTCCCCTTCCGGAATGAGATGAACAGGAAGCAGCCCGGCTTGACCATTGGTCATAATCACCAACAGATTTTGTTGCGAGTTGCCATACGTCATCACCACCGGCGCATCTTTGTGCCCACGTCCTGGCACTGTACCTTTCCGACGCTCAGACAAATTCAACCGCCGTACACGGTTCTCTCTATCTATCCAGATCAATAGATCATCGGCCGGCAACAAGGCATTCACTGTCAAGGATCCATTTCCCTCTGCTAGATCAGCCACAATAGTGCGTCGGTTATCGTCATACAGCGATTTAATAGAGAGCAGTTCCTCTTTGATCACAGAACGAAGTTTCGCGGGACTATCCAAAAGCGCTTCTAATTCCGCAATCGTCTTCAGTACCGCAATATGCTCCTCTTCCACCTTTTTGCGCTCCAAAGCAGAAAGTCGTTTGAGCTGCATATCCAAAATCGCCTGAGCCTGGATTTCGCTAAGCCGGAAGCGTTTAATAAGATTATTACGCGCACTGCTGGTAGTGCGGGAATGGCGAATAATGCGAATGACTTCATCCAAGAATTCCAGAGCGATGAGTAGCCCGGCCAAGATATGTTCCCGATGACGAGCTTTTTTCAGCCGGAAAGTGGTGCGTCGGGTGACAATCTCGATGCGGTGCTCGATGAACAACCGTAAAATCTGGCGCAAAGAAAGCAACCGGGGTTCCCCTTGCACCAGTGCCAGAAATTGAGCCCCAAAAGTCTGCCGCATGGCCGTGTATTTGTACAACAAGGCTAATACCTCTTTGCGGTCAGCATTGCGCCCCAGCTCAACAACAACCCGCATCCCGTTGCGATCCGATTCATCCCGCAAATCGGCAACCCCTTCGATCTTTCCACCTCGCACCAAAGACGCAATACGTTCAATCAGGCGCGTCTTGTTCGTTTGATAAGGCAGTTCAGTAACAATGATCTGTTCCCGGCCGCGGGCATTGGTCTCGAAATGGGCCCGGGCTTGAATGGTAAAATGTCCCCGGCCGGTAGCATACATCTTTTGCAGGACATCCTCCTGTTTGCCGTCACTGCCTTTACGATAGCGATAAACCAAACCACCGGTAGGGAAATCAGGGCCGTGGATGAATTGGAGCAGGGCATCCAAAGGAACATCCCCCATTTTGCTACCCTGCTCCAACATGTAAACCAGAGCATCCACCACTTCGCCTAAATTGTGGGCAGGAACATTCGTGGACATGCCCACAGCAATGCCGGTCGCTCCATTAACCAGCAGATTGGGTAAAGCGGATGGCAAAACCAGTGGCTCGGCCAGCGAACCGTCGAAGTTAGGGCCGAAATCAACGGTCTCTTCCTCAATATCGCGCAATACTTCCAGCGCCAATGATTGCAAACGCGCTTCGGTATAACGCATAGCTGCAGCAGCATCATCATCCACCGAACCAAAGTTGCCTTGACCATCCACCAGCGGATAACGCAAAGAGAATGCCTGCGCCATGCGCACCATCGCATCATAAACAGCGCTATCCCCATGCGGGTGGTACTTGCCCAGCACTTCGCCAACGATACGGGCACTCTTTTTATACGGTTTGTCCGGCCACAAGCCCATATCATACATGGCAAAAAGGATACGCCGGTGTACCGGTTTCAAGCCGTCTCGCACATCCGGCAAGGCCCGCGCCACAATGACGCTCATGGCATAATCTAAATAGGAAGCTCGCATTTCTTGTTCAATATCAATGTGCTTCACATGCCCAATTTGCATGATTCTAACCCCTTTTCCAACAGTTTTGTCCCTCTCTCCCCACGTACCGCGTCTGTATCACAACGCCATTAAATGTAGAACAGATCACCCGCAAAGATTGCCAGATTTCGGTCCATAGTACCCATGACCGTTTCAGCCGTGCACAGTTTACCGTTGACATTGACACATTGCATTATACCACAAGATAACGCTCGCCAGACGGATCAGTTATTGCGCTCAGCAATTCCAAACATAGACGATATGTCCAATCACTTGATTCTCAGTAACTACTAAGCTCCCCCAACAATAGGGGGCAGATGGCGCAGACAAATGCTAGTTTTCGTTTATCTTTTCTAACTTATCTGCGTGAAATCTGCGTAATCAGCGTTCTATTCAACCGGAGCTGAGCCATTGCAATCCTCGAATATCTTCTTTACGCGCCGTTGATTAATTTTATATTGCTGAAATACGAAAATAGGCCTTGACAAACAGATCTATAACCATTATACTTAATGTGTTGATGTATCTCAATAAATATGCTCAGCCCGTCGAATATATTCAGCCTCAGACGGAGGAGAAGTAATATCTTTTCAGCCATTTAGAGGCATTTTATTGTCGTAGCTCTCCCGCCTGTTCACCATCGTAAAAGAGATAACTTCTCTACACCAATCGGATCCCTGGCCCAAGCAGGACAAACTGCTACAAGCGTTGTGCATCCCCCGGAAAGGAGGTGCAGCCTATGAAAATGGCGTTAGCATCTTGCTAAATACTAAGGCGTGTCTCAGTTACGCAAAAAAGGGATTCGCTCCTTTTTATTGATCAAAGTGAAAACGCCCCCCTCAGCCCAACAAGTACATTGAAATAGTGTGAAGTTTAGCCAAGGGAGGTTTTACAATGAAAATAAGACATCGTTTTGTGTTTTTCTTTGCGTTCGTCCTGTTATTGGTATTGGCCGGAGGCATCACGCAGGCTCAAGGGCCAGCATCCCCGCCAGAGGATGTCGGCACGATGAGCACGACGCTCGACGAAGCCGCTGTTAGCCCAATCATTC
Source organism: Anaerolineae bacterium (assembly GCA_015486845.1). Classification (GTDB taxonomy): domain Bacteria; phylum Chloroflexota; class Anaerolineae; order JAADDB01; family JAADDB01; genus WFQU01. The sequence goes on from WFQU01000178.1 coordinate 11,117, forward strand.
CAATTCAGGGACGGCTAACCGATAATCACGGAAGGCCAATCAACGGCACCCGCAGCGTGCGATTCGCTCTCTACACAGCCAGCAGCGGCGGCACGCCACTTTGTGTAGACACGGACTGGGTAATTTTTGCCAACGGTCTGTTCAATGCCTACATTAACTTCTGCGACAGCAATGACATCAACGGCCAACAGCTTTACTTGGGAATCAAAGTAAGCAGTGATCCGGAGATGACGCCGAGAAAGGCCATTTACCCGGTGCCTTACGCCTACGGTTTGAAGCCGGGCGCTGTCATCAGCGCAGCCCAGGATAATGTTCTGACCGTGAGATCCACAGGCACCGGCGATGCTGATGCGATCAAAGGCTACGGTAACGGTACCGGAGAAGGCGTCACAGGCAATGCAACAGCCGGCAGCGGTGTATATGGGCAGAGCAGCAGTGGCGCCGGCGTGACTGGCTACAGCAGTAGTGGAACGGCCCTTAACGCCACTGGCACTGGTAAGATACAAAGTAGTGCCAGATCATACCTTTTCGTGCCCGGGACCGCTTTCGTCAAAAACGACAGCCATGACTCGACCAGATGGCAAATGTGGGGCGGGGCCGCCAGGATATACAGAGGAAGCACTACCGGCAGCAAATATGTCCGCATCCCCGTCACTATCCCCGCCGTGCTGTACGGCCAGCCGGTGCGGGTTACACAGGTCAGAGTGTACTACAGATGCCAGAACGGCACCCACAATTACATCGACCGAACATATCTATACAAGATGACCGATGCTGATTCCTGGCAGCTTCTCATCAACAGCACCTCCAATCACACGAGCAATACGGCGACCAGTTATTTGATGACAACGAATAACACCTACAACACACTTTCAGCAGACCGGGGCATCCTTACTTTCCTGCTCTACCTGCATTTTGAAAATGACACAGAGTACATCCTAATTGGCGGAGTACGCTTGACACTGGAACACGACTGAGAGGAGGCTACCATGAAGAGGAAAGCAATTTTGCTGGCCCTGGCGAGCTTCCTGCTGCTGTCCAGCATAGCTTTAGCCATGTCGCCGCCTTCTCATCAGTATAAGCTGGGTTGGTTTACACCACTAACCGGCAGCGGCGGTAGTTCCGCGTCTGCGCATTATGCCGTACAGTTCACGATAGGGCAAAGTGACATAGGCAATATGGGCAGTGCTCATTACACTACTTGCTTAGGTTACTGGTGTGGAGGCGGTCACATCTACAGCGTTTATTTGCCCACAATGTCGAAAAGGCATTGATGCAACAACCATAAACCTTCCAGGTCACAAAGACCTGGAAGGTTTCAATGTTCTCGAAAACGATCCTCTCCGAGGCACACCCCGATCAGAAGCGTACCGGCCGCACATAGGCATTCTTGCCGGCGAAGTGCGCCGCACTACCTAACGCATTTTCGATGCGCAAAAGCTGATTGTACTTGGCCAGGCGCTCTCCACGGGCCGGCGCGCCGCTCTTCAAGTGCCCCGTGTCCAACGCAACCGTCATATCGGCGATAAAACTATCCACCGTCTCGCCGCTACGATGGGAAACAAAGGCACCCCAGCCAGCCCGCGAGCAAGTCCGTACTGCGGCAATAGTTTCAGTTAACGTTCCAATCTGGTTGAGCTTGATCAATGCCGCGTTGGCCACATTTTCGCGAATACCACGTTTAATGCGTTGCACGTTAGTCACAAAAAGGTCATCACCAACCAATTCAATGACCCCGCCTAGCCGGGCATTGAGAATCTGCCATCCTTCCCAGTCATCCTCAGCCAAACCATCTTCCAGCAATACGAAAGGATAATTGGCGACGAGCTTTTCGTAGTAATCCACTAACTCGGCGGCGTTAAGCGTTCGATTCTCGGTGCGCAAATGATAGCGTCCATCCCGGAAAAACTCGCTGGAAGCCGGGTCTACAGCCATGCCGACATCAGCGCCCGGCTTGAGGCCAGCTTTCTCGATCCCCTGCATGATTAATTCCAGCGGCTCTTCGTTAGAAGAAACTTCCGGCGCAAAGCCCCCCTCATCGCCAACGCCGACTCGGTGGCCTTTCTCCATCAAAACACTGCGCAAAGCGTGATAAATCTCACTACCCCACTCCAGCGCCTCGCGAAAGCTATCCGCACCGTAAGGCGCAATCATGAATTCCTGGAAATCAGCACCCTGCCAACGGGCGTGGACGCCGCCGTTCAGGATATTCATGTTCGGCACAGGCAGCCGGGTCGCATCGGGGCCGCCTAAATATTGAAACAATGGCAAATCCGCCGCATTGGCTGCCGCCCGGGCCACCGCCATAGAAACGCCCAAAATGGCATTCGCACCCAACCGGCCTTTGTTCGGCGTACCATCCAACGCAATCATTGCCTCATCGATAGCAGCTTGCGCCCGGGCATCCATGCCCACGATCTGTTCTGCAATGGCTCCGTTAACATGCGCTACCGCTTTCGTGACCCCTTTGCCGCCGAAATGTTTCGGATCACCATCACGCAATTCCACCGCTTCGTGCACGCCGGTCGAAGCGCCCGATGGCACAGCCGCCCGCGCCTTGACACCGCAAGCCAGGGTGCATTCGACTTCTACCGTGGGATTCCCGCGGGAATCCAATATCTCCAACGCCTGAAGTCCAACAATCGTATTATCCATAATAAACCTTACCTCTCCTTTGTTTGTCTTTCTCATCTGGTAACGACTCAGCCTCGGCCCAATAGAACGCCTATTACGCGGATTACAAGCATCCTATTGTTGGGAAGGCTGCGTAGTCACCTCATCTGCCGCATAACCTAAATCGAGCACTTCCAAATGATTGGTGCCGCCAGCGTACGGGACAGAGTACCCCCGCGTGAGGAGCGCAAACCCTTTGGCCAAACCATGGCGTTCCAGCCAATCCCTGGCATACGTACTCCAACTCTCCGGACGTTTATCCACGTACACAGGAAAAACGCCATAAGAAAATTGTAGATTCTGACATGTCGCCGCCTCACGGCTCATAGCAATGATCCAAGCCGGCAAGTGAAACCGGCTTAAACTGCGCGCCGTCGCACCAGATTTAGTCGGTGTGACGATCGCAACGGGTATGGCCCGTTCCACGATAGAACGAACGCCCCATGTGATCAACCCCTCTGCACCAGCCGCTATGTCCGTCGGAGCGATAGCCCGCTCTTTTTGTGCGGACAGGCTCTCGCGGTATGTTTCTGTCCTTTGAGCAATATGTGCCATCACAGCAACGACCTTCTCCGGGAAATTACCCATGGCCGATTCCTCAGAAAGCATGACGCAGTCCGTGCCGTCCAAGATCGCGTTGGCCACATCCGTGACTTCGGCCCGGGTGGGGCGTGTGTTATGTACCATCGATTCTAACATCTGCGTGGCGGTAATCACCGGCTTGCCTAAGCGATTGGCCTGGCGGATAAGTCGCTTTTGCACGACAGCAATTTCTTCAATAGGAATTTCAACGCCCAAGTCACCTCGAGCTACCATAACACCGTCAGCAGCTTGCAAAATAGCATCCATCCGGTCCAGCGCCCGAGAACGCTCAATTTTGGCAATGATGAAAGGGTGCTGCCCTTTAGCCGCCGCCGCTTTACGCACCGCCTCAATGTCCTCCGGGCCCTGGACAAAAGATTGACTGACAGCATCCACACCTTGTTCTAAAACAAAATCCAGGATGAGATGATCATGCTCGGTAAAAGCGTTAATGCCAAGGTCAATACCAGGCAAATTAACCCCTTTGTAAGAGCGCAGCTCACCGCCGATCAGAACCCGGCAAAGGACTTGCTTCTTGGTCACCGATTGTACTTTCAACTGGATGAACCCGTCATTAAGGAAAATCGTGTCCCCAGGCTTGACCGCGGCGGGTAGGCCGACGAAGCTAACCGACACGCGCTCGGCATCGCCGATAATTTTCTCCGTTTGCAGCGTAAAAGACTGGCCGCGGTGCAGCATGATGGGTTCCGAGGACAGCGCTCCAATACGCATTTTGGGGCCGGGCAAATCTGCCATAATCGCCACCCGCTTACCGACAGCAGTTGATGCAGCGCGAATATTTGCCATTAACTTCTTGTGGTAAGCAAACTCGCCATGCGCAAAGTTAAGACGAGCAACATTCATGCCATTAGCAATCATGCGCTCCAGCACATCTTGGGTCTCGGAGGCAGGTCCAATTGTACAAACAATCTTCGTCTTTTTCGACGGCAATGTCATGCAAATTTCTCCTTATGCACTAAAAAGTCAACGATTCAACGTGCGAATTTTAATATCTGGTAGAAGCCGGTCGACATCATCACGTTGAAAAAGCGCTGTGCCGGGCTTGGAAGCAGTGCCACTGCCACAAGAAACGCCTAAGCGCAACGCTTCAGCAGGAGAGTTTCCCTGCGCAAAAGCAGCCATCAAACCACCGACCAAAGCATCCCCGGCGCCAACGGTGGAACGCACTGGCACGTGCGGTGCCATCGCGTGATAACTATTCTCCGGTCCCACCAAAATCGCGCCCTCGCCGCCCAAAGAAACGCAGACGTAGGTTACACCCTCTTCCTGAATGTGCCGCGCCTCAGCAAAAACGGCGTCCAACGTGGGCAATTTATGCCCACAATGGAGCTCCAGTTCATAACGATTCGGCTTGATAAGGAATGGGTGGTAGGTCAGTGCGTGGTTCAAGATGGCCCCGCGCGTGTCCACTACCGCCCGGGCCTGATGCTGGCGGAGCGCCTGCACCAAATCGCCGTAGATTTCCGTCGGCACGCCGGCGGGCAACGAACCGGTGAGCACCCCGAAACCGCCCTGGGCCGCCGACAGCAAGTGATCCGTGACGGCCTGCAAAGCCTTAGGGGGGACTTCGGGCCCGCTCCCATCCAGTTCGTATTGCACCCGGGGCGATTTTTCCAGAACAGTACAATTAATGCGCGTCTCGCCGGCCAAACGCACACGCTCCAAATGATCCAGTTCGCCAGCCAACAACCGTTCCACCAACAAGCCTATTTCCCCGCCTAACAAGACGCAATTCGTCGCTGGCACCCCTAACCGTTTCAGCGCCCGGCCTACGTTAATACCGTTGCCGCCGGGGTCAAAACGCGTATGATCAGCTCGCACTTTTTGATCCGGCACCAGCGTCGGAAATTCGTAACTGACATCCAAGCAAGGATTCAGCGTAAGCGTCGCAATGGGCAATGCCGTTCGGACCTGTTTCATGCGTCAAGCCTTGATAGAAGCTTGATTAGCCACCGCTTCGGCCGCTTTACGCGCTGCCTCAGGATCACCCAAATAGTGGCTTTGGATCGGTTTCAGGTCAGCATCCAATTCGTAAAGAAGCGGAATACCGGTGGGAATATTGAGTCGCACCACTTCGTCCTCCGAAAGATCATCCAGATATTTCACTAAAGCCCGCAAACTATTACCGTGGGCCACAATGAGCACCCGCTGACCGCTTTTGACCACCGGGGCTATCGTTCCGTGCCAAAAAGGCAGGAAACGGTCCAACACGTCCTTCAAACACTCGGTCGCGGGGGTCTCGTCAGGCGACAAATTGGCATAACGCCGGTCATGGCGAGGATGGCGGGGATCATCAAGGGTGAGCGCCGGCGGGCGCACTGCATAAGAACGCCGCCAAAGCATGACCTGCTCTTCGCCTATTTTCCTGGCCGTCTCTGCTTTGTTCAGTCCTTGCAGCGCCCCGTAATGGCGCTCATTGAGACGCCAATTCCGCACTACAGGCAGCCAGGCCTGATCTAACGCATCCATGACATACCACATGGTGTGGATAGCCCTTTTCAACACCGAGGTGTAAACAATATCGAACGTATAGTGTCCATCGCGCAAAAGCACCCCAGACTGCTTGGCTTCCTCGATGCCTTGATCCGTCAAGTCCACATCTGTCCAACCGGTAAAACGATTCTCCAAATTCCATGCACTTTGACCATGACGTAAAAGCACAAGTTTGTACATTTTCAATACCTTTCTCTCTATTCAATATTCTAAGTAAGCGTCCAGAAACAATCTCCCTTTAGAAGTTCAACACCTGCGAACATTTGAACTCCTAAAGGGGAAAGTTTCCCTTCTTAGACAACCACCAATTGAGCATAACTGCCCTGAACAAAAGCATACTCTTTTTTCATAGTAAATGTCAAATAAACCTCAAACCAGACCATCCAGCTCATTGAAACGAGCAGCCACTACACCCAAAAGGCTCCCCTGAAAATAAGACCGCTCCCCTGGCTTACCGCCCAAAGGGGCAGTAAGCCTTCCCCTCCCCGACACGGGGAGGGGGAAAAGCTAAGCGCAGCGCAGCTTGGGAGAGAGGTCTCCCCATAGCATGACTTCTCAAGCCTGCGATCCCCAATCTTGTCAAGAGATTTTCATCCGCTGTGGTGCGCTGCAGGCCCATGCCGACGCCATAGAAATGGCCTAAGGCGCTTTCTCCGATGCTGCAAGCCAATAGCCATCACCGCGAGCAGTGCGCAGATAACGCGGATGCGCCGGGTCTTTTTCCAACTTCTGCCGCAGCCGATGCATGTATACCTTCAGATACTCGGCGCTGTTCAGGGCATAACGTCCCCAAATGTGCATCAAGAGAGTCTCAGATGGTACCACAGAGCCGGCATTCCGAGCCAAAAGCTCTAAGAGGCGGAATTCAGTGCTAGTTAAGGACACTTCTTGCCCGTCCAAAGTAACTTGGCGACGGTTATAATCGATCCGCAGTGCACCGCTGACTAAAGGCTCCTCCGGTGGCCCCAAAATGCCCTCCGTCCGCCGCAACACAGAGCGAATGCGAGCCATCAACTCTAAATGGCCGAACGGCTTCACCACGTAATCATCAGCTCCCAAATCCAGGCCACGTGCCTTATCCAGTTCGTCATCGCGCACAGTCAGAATAATCACAGGCACATCGCTCACGCGACGAATCTGCTTCAGAACATCAAAGCCAAACATGTCGGGCATGACCAGATCAAGCAGTACCAGATCTAGCGCTTCACTTTCCACCAACTGTAAACCACGCTCACCCGTGTGCACTTCTAACACACGCCAGGTAGGTTCTTGCAACTGAATCGTTAGGCGTACAGCCCGGGTAACATCAGGCTCATCATCAATAATTAGGACCTTCTTAGTTGCTTTTTTCATGTCCTACCCCCAGGCATACACACTAACGCCTTGGCACCAGCCGAGTACAAGCCGAATCAAGCGCTAACCCAATTACAAAAAAGTGCCTTACCAGTGAGATTCTTGTATACTGAGCAAAAGCTTAACGCAAAGCCGCCAGGAACGCAAGGACGCAATGAAAATAAAAAACTGCGCTGCTTGATTTCTTTGCAACTCGGCACCGACTCTTCTGGTTCTAACTTGCCCAGGTTAGGCGCTATAACTTCAAACCGCTCATACCCAACGCCAAGATCAGCAACACGATGACCGCTGCCAACACATGACGCCAACGTTTTTCCCGGACATAAGATCCGGCGGCCACCAAAATTGCCGCTGGCGGCGTCAACAATAGTATCAAAAGCCCCGTTTCCAGAATAGCCAGAGGATCACCACGCTGCAAAGCTCCCAACAATTGGCTGAACGGATAAGCGGACAGCGTTCCCGGGGCAAAAGCGGCGCCCGGTTGCAAAGCTAACAACACACTCCCCACAAACGCCAACACCAGGCCTACCAATGAGCCATAGCGCAACACACGTCCTAATAGCCTATCCATCATATAATCACGCTCGCGCAAATCAGCCTCCCAGGCCCGGCAAAGTCAAATGGAAACCGGCGCCAACCATATTCAATCCCACATAAAACAGAACCACAGCAAAAAGCAGGATCAAGAAGCGGTTATGTACACGTTGCAAGTAACGAGAAGCCAATGTTGCACCGATATACACACCCAAAGCGACCGAGGCAGCCACCAGCAAATGCACGTCGCCTCGATTCCAGTACACAAAGGCACCGGCAACAGCCGTCACCCCAACCATGAAACTACTGGTTGCTGTGGCCGCCCTCAGCGGAATGTCCATCACAAGATACATGGCCGGTACTTTGATCACGCCGCCGCCAATACCCAACATACCAGAAAGCATGCCGGCCAAGCCAGTGGCTGCCAAACCGGCCGGCCACCGGTGAATTTGATAAGGCAAATCGCCATCGGCAGCCACCACCGGCCGGTCAGCTTCGCCAGCAGACGAACTTTCAGCGTCAGATTGCTCGCCGTCGACAGAGCGCAACATGGAAAAAGCGGTGAAAAACAGAATCAGCCCGAACAATATGAAGAGCAGATCGTGGCTTATCAGCCCGGCCACCAACCCGCCGGCGATGGCGCCGGCCGTGGTCGAAAGCTCCAACGTCAAAGCCAAGGACACATTGGTCAAATGTTGGCGCAAATAGGTAGCCGAAGCACCGCAAGAAGTTGCGACAATAGCAATCAAGCTGGAACTGACCGCCACAGGCAACGGCAAATGAAACAAAAGCGTCAAGGCTGGCACAATAAAGACGCCACCGCCTAAACCCAATAGCGCTCCCAAAGCCCCGCTGGCCAGGCCGGTCAACAGAAAAGCAAAAATCTCTATAAAGCCACTCATAGCGTTTTCATCGTAATCGTATTTTGCAAAATGCGTTCCCGCTCCCAGGCCGGCAAATCGGCCAACAACGCCCGTCTGATTTCGATAATCTGGTCTCGCAGAAGCGCTGCTTTCTCGAATTCCAGTGCTGCTGCGGCCTCCTTCATCTGTGCTTCCAAAATAGTAACCATCTCCTCTAATTGATCTACAGGCAAACTGCCCAAATTCAAAGGCATTTCGCCTCCTTCGGTGGCATAAGTTGGTGCAGTTTCTGCCACTGCTTCTTCTCGCACCCGCTCCGTGATATCGTGCACTGCTTTGACAATGCTCTGTGGCGTGATGGCGTGTTTTTTGTTATACGCCTCCTGGATCGCCCGGCGCCGGTTCGTCTCGTCCATAGCCGCTTGCATGGCTGCGGTGACTCGGTCGGCATACAAAATCGCCCGTCCGTTCACGTGACGCGCCGCCCGGCCAATGGTCTGAATCAGCGCCGACTCGGAACGGAGGAAGCCTTCTTTATCTGCATCCAGGATGGCCACTAAAGAGACTTCCGGCAGGTCCAGACCTTCCCGCAGCAGGTTGATGCCCACGACCACATCGTACACGCCCAGGCGCAGATCACGCAAAATCTCCACCCGCTCGATGGTGGCAATCTCGCTGTGCAAATAATGCACCCGAATTCCGGCTTCCGCTAAATACTCGGCGAGATCCTCGGCCATTCGTTTTGTCAAAGTCGTCACTAAAGCCCGCTCGCCTTGCTTCACCCGGCGATTGATCTCTGTTAACAGGTCGTCCACCTGCCCTTTCGTGGGACGCACTTCAACGACCGGATCCAACAAGCCGGTAGGCCGGATCACTTGATCCACAATCTGGCCCGAAATAGTTTTTTCGTACGACGCCGGCGTCGCCGAGACGAAAACCACCTGGTTGATATGCTCCAAGAACTCCGGAAACCGCAACGGTCGGTTGTCCAGCGCCGAGGGCAACCGAAAGCCGTAATCCACCAGCGTTGTTTTACGAGCCCGATCGCCGTTATACATGCCGCGGATTTGCGGTATGGTCATGTGCGATTCGTCGACGAACAACAGAAAATCGGGCGGGAAATAGTCCAGCAACGTCCAGGGGGGCGATCCCGCCGGCCGCCGGGCTAAATGGCGGCTGTAATTTTCCACGCCGCTGCAATAGCCGATCTCTTGCAGCATCTCCAAGTCATAGCGAGTACGTTGCTCCAGCCGCTGCGCCTCCAGCAGCTTGCCTTCCTGGCGAAAATAGGTCAGCCGCTCTTTCAATTCTTGCTGAATATCAGCGATGGCTTCGCTCAAGGTGTCTTCCGGCGTAATGAAATGTTTGGCCGGAAATATGGTCAACGCCTCCAGTTTCTGCAACACTTCGCCGGTCAACCGGTCAACCTGCGCCATGCGCTCCACTTCATCGCCGAAGAATTCGATCCGGTAGACTGTTTCTTCGTAAGCAGGTGCCACTTCCACCGTGTCGCCGCGGGCGCGGAACTTACCTCGGGTCAAGTCCATGTTGGTGCGGTCGTAGTGGATATCCACCAAACGACGCAAAAAAAGGTCCCGGCCGACGTTCTCCCCGGTTTTCAACCTGATAGCCACTTCGCCAAAAAGCTCCGGGCTGCCCAAGCCGTAAATGCAGCTCACGGAAGCCACGATGAGCACATCGCGCCGGCTGAGCAGCGCCGATGTCGCTGCTAACCGCAATCGGTCGATTTCTTCGTTGATGTCCGCATCTTTCTCGATGTAAAGGTCATTTCTGGGAATATACGCTTCCGGCTGGTAGTAATCGTAGTAACTGACGAAGTATTCGACGGCGTTATGCGGAAAGAATTCCTTAAATTCAGCATAAAGCTGGGCCGCCAGCGTTTTGTTATGTGCGATGACCAATGTAGGGCGGTTCACTTTTTCGACAATGGAAGCCATAACGAAAGTCTTACCGCTTCCCGTGGCGCCGCGCAGTGTTTGATAAGAGAGGCCTTGTTTCAGCCCGTCAGCTAGTTTTGCGATGGCTTGAGGCTGGTCACCGGTAGGATGAAAAGGAGAAATCAGTTGAAAATCAGCCATGCTCTGCCCTTCTCCGGGCAGAATCAGAAGCAAAATACGGGCGCGGATAACGGCTCAAAATAGCAACCAGGCTGCCAGCCCAAAAACCGATTCCCCACGACCAGTGCACAGTCAAAAAAGCAAGCCAATAATACAACCAGGACTTCAGTCGATGCGTCAAGGCCAGTTCCGTTGCCGCTGCACTTATCAACAAGAAGTAGCCGCCCAGGAAAGCTGCGGCTAACAAGCGAGGCCAACCAACAAAGCCGAGGAACAGTAACGTCAATAACGGTAAAAGTGGTACCGCCAACTGCCGCGGGCGAACGGAAGCAGGATATTGCGCCAACATGTGCGCTTTCCAAAAGCCGTAATTCAAATATTGCTTGCTGAGCGAGGCAAAATGACGACGTGTAACTGTTTGGGAACGAATAGCCGGATTGAAAATCACTGTGCCGCCTTGTCGACGCAAACGGTAATGCAGTTCGTAGTCTTCATTAGCGCGCAAAGCCGGGTTGAAGCCGCCAGCGGCGATCAGTTTCGGGCGCCACCAAGCGCCAAGGTAGACCGTGTCCACAGCTTGTATGGTCTCGGCGTGGCGGAATGCGGCCGGGCCACCGCCCAACGGATGACCAATGACGGCCGCAATCGCTTGGCCGGTCACGCCTTCCCCAACGGGATGAAAACCACCACCAACCGAAGCTGCACCCTTATGCTGCAGAAGTGTCTGTACTACTTGTGCGACATAATCCGGGGCGATAAAAGCATGGCCGTCCACCCGCAAGATGATTTCGCCACGCGCAGCCACCAAACCACGATTCATCGCCGCGGCGACATCACCGACAGGATTAGAGAGCAAGTGTAAATTCGGGTGCATTTTCTGCCAGAGCGTGACAATTTCCTCGCTGTCGTCGCTGGAATTGCCATCCACGATCCACACATCACACAATTGCTCCGGATAAGTCTGCCGGAAAATACGCTCTAAGCAACGCTCCAAATAGAGCGCCTCATTCTTGACCGGCACAATCAGTGAAACCGAGGGTAAGTTCGTTTCCGTTTGCTGCCAACCGGCTGGGGTAACCAGCAAAAGGTTCTTCCGTTCAATGTACACCGAGTTTTTTCCCCAATACGATCCATGCTTGGTGCGTTTCTGCATCCTGTGGAAACTTATTGACATTATACCACGCGATGCGAGCGTGCGTTATATTTCCCAGTTCGTATTGCACTTGGGCAATTCTCAGCCAGGCCGGCGGAATCCAAGGCGTGCGGCGAACCGCTTCTTGATAAGCCTGTAGCGCACCCTGGCGATCTCCCATAGCCAGCAAAGCATCCCCTTTGCCAATCCAGCCCCGCCAATAACGGGGCAAACGCGCCGTCAAGGCGGTGGACAAGCGCAACGCCGTGACCGTATCCCCTTGTGAAAGCAGCCACGCCGCCCAATTCGCCTGCCAACCGAGCAAGTGCGGCCAGCGAGACAACGCCTGTTGATAACGGTCATTCTCGGCCGATGGCGAAAGCGTCCCCAGCGCCACGCCGGCTTGCCCGGAGCGCAGCCAATAATCCCACCAGGCTGTATCCGATCCAAAAGCAGCTTGATCGGCTAACAGATATTGCTCCGCCGCGGCAAATCGGACCGGATCGCGGTCCAGCAACGCTGGCGCTTCCTCCGCTTGCCACACAGCCAAACGGTTGAGCAGCCGGGGGTCAAGTCGGCGAGCTATGGCAGCGCTACGTGCGCCGGCGGCCAACGATCCCGACAAAAGTTGACGCTGCGACGCAGCGTGGTAACGGCTGGCCAGCCAACCGCGTCCCCCGGCGAGAAATAGCAGCAAAGCGGCCACGATGACCACCCCTTGACGGGCAGCGAAGCGCCTGGGCCGGGTCTTCGTCACCCCTGATCCGGCGCTCCACCAAAAAACGGCACCAAGCAACAACAATGGTAGCAACGTGAGCAAAGTGCGACCATTCTCATTTTCCCAGGCAAGAAAGGCCACGACCAGCACGAGAGCCGGTGCTGTCGCCGGCGTGAGCCAATGCCGCCGCAAGGTCAACGGCGAGAACCAGCGCCAATAGAGCGCCAACCAGAAAGCGCTGATTACTAAGAGGATCAGGCCAGAGCGGGGATCACCCTGCAACAACCCCCAGGCCAGCGGCAAAAGCGGCAGGCCGGCCCAAAACGGTGGAACCGGCGTTGCAGAAGGCATGTTCTCCTCCCCATGGGCTAAGAAAAAGAGCGCGACCGCCCAAAGCGCCAGAGTCGGAGAAAAAAAGTTGAAACACAAATCGAGGCTCAACGCCAACAACCCGGCCTGAGCGCCCCAACGGTGCCAGCCGGTCGGGCCAACAGGACGCAAACGGTGGTGCAGCAAAAAGAACAAAGCAACCAACACAACAACACCCAAAATACCCACGTCAGCAACCGCGTCCAAAACAAGATTATGCGCCCGATCCGGCACCCGCATGACGCCGTCCGTGTCGTAAGCCAGTAAAGCAGGATCGAACTGAGTTGGATAAGCGAGATACAACGTGTCCGGGCCGAAGCCGAAAAGCAGCCGGGCCGGCTGCTCCGCCCAAAGGCGCACCATGCCGCGCCAAATAAGCAGTCGTTGACCGCCGGTGCCATAAGGAGAAAGCAGACGTTGGCCGGTTTGCCGGGCTTGATGACGCACGCCGGGCAGCGCCAAGGCGGACAAGGCCAGGAACAAAAAGGCAAGCAAGCCATTGCGCCAAGCGGAACGACGCCACACCTGGCCGCGCCCGGCCAAATAGAGCAGCGCCACAGCAATAGCACCCCAGGCCGTCCTGGCTCCGGCAGCGATCAACGTCACGAGCAATAACAAGGACAAGAGCCCGAATTGGCGGCGGCTAAACCGATCAGTAGCAGCAATCGTTTCCCCCAAAAGCCAGGGGAAAAGCGCGGCGACCGTCCCGCCGAGATAAGCCGCGTTGCCCAAAGTCGCCACTGCTGCACCTGATTGCCAGTGACCACAAGCGGCCAAGCCGGGCCAGTAACCAAATTTCTGCAAAACGGCCACACCGGCCAACAGCCACACCGTCGCGCCCAACAAAAGGCGCATCTGGACGGTCTGCTGCCGCCAAGCCGGGCGATCGCCGATCAGCGCCGGCCAGAGGTAGGCCACGGCCACAGCGCCCAAGGCCAACCAAAAAGCAGCGCCCACCCAACGGTTGCGGTTGCCCCAAAAAGCGATACCCGGCGCCCGGCTGAAAAGGGTCGCCAACAAATAGGGCGCAGCAAACAGCAGTGCATACGGCACCCAAGCACGCCAAGCCGCTTTCCCCCAGAGAATTAACAGCGCCAAAGCCAAGACGCCCAATCCCCAAAGCCAGGTAAACTTGGCCACACCAAAATTGCCGCTGGCGGAAGGATCGAAAGCGAACGGGATGAGCAGTATTGCTGCCCAAAAAGGCCAGGCCAGACGTTTAGCAGACACGATGACAGATTTCCTCCGCTTGCTGGCGCAACGCCAGGGCATGTTGGCGGCCGGCCGCGCCGAACCGCCGGCGTAGCGCCGGATCGTGCCATAGCACGGCCAAGGCACGCCGCAAACCGACTTCATCGCCGACAATGAAGCCGCTCTTTCCCGGCAAAACGGCGTCGTACACACCACCGTCCCGTCCCGCCACAACCGGCAAGCCGCTGGCACCGGCTTCTAAGTAAACCATACCGAAGCCTTCCACTTCCCCCGGCCCCGGCGTTGGATAGAGCACGAAAATATCCGCAGCCTGATACCACAACGGCAGCCGCTCCTCCGCCTGCGCGCCAACAAAAATCACGCGGGCGGCAAGGCCGAGAGCATCCGCCCGGCAACGCAACGCCGGCAAAGCCGTGCCCGTCCCCACCACGGCGTAACGCAGGTCGGGAAAATCTCCGGCCAAGCGGCGCAGAGCGTCCAATACGACATGCACGCCTTTGCGCTGCTCGATCCGGCCCACGGTGAGGAGAATACGGCTATCCGTTGGTAGGCCAAGCCGCCGCCGAGCCGCCGACCGATCGCCCGGCCGAAATCGATCCGTGTCAATCCAGGGACGCAACAGAATAAGCCGTTGCCAATGCGCTCCGGCACCCACAGCTAACCGGGCAGTGTAATGACTGTTGATATAAACAGCCTCGGCACGGCGCAAAACAAGGCGCAGCAACGGTCGCCACAATCGCCATCCCAACGGCTTGAGCAAGTCATCGCCGTGTGCAAACACCCGATAAGGCAGGTCATAACGACGAGAAAGCCGCAATGCCACAGCCCCAAAGGGCAGCGCTTGCCCCACTTCCAGCCGGGCGAAATGCTCCCGACGCAGCCACGAAGCGGCCACCCGGTAGCTCTGGCCGAATTGCCAGAGCCGGCGTAAGCCAGGAACATGCTGAAAAGCAGAGTACCAGCGCCGCACAGGAAACGGCTGTTGTGCATCCCAATCCGCGGCGCCACGCCTATCCGGTGCCAGGACCGCAATCCGATCCGGCATTTGCCGGCAGTGGCGGTACAAATAGCGTTGCATGCCCCCCTGCGCCGGGGGAAAGCCAAGGGTGATCAAAAGCGTTCGCCCAGTACCGGCCGGCCTTTCGTTCCGAGAAACGCCCATCACGCCGCCTCCAGAAACGCGCCGTAAGCTGCATCCATGCCGGACAGCCACTTTTCCATGCTAAACTGCTCCGCCACGGCGGAAACAACAGCGTCCTCTAAACGGGGCACACCGGCGGGAGCGGCCAGCAACGTGCGTAAAGCATCGCTCCAGGCATCGACGTCATCCGGCAGCAACAACCAGCCTAGCCGGTTTTCCGAAACCAAAGAAGCCAGCCCCCCCACCCTGCTGGCGAGAAGTGGCGTGCCCAAAACAGCGGCTTCCAACGCTGCCATGCCAAACGCCTCCCGCCGGGACGGCATCACCAGCAAGTCGGCGGCAGCCAGCAAAGGCGCCGGTTGATCTATCCAGCCAGCGAAAGTGACTTGTCCGGCCAAACCAAGCCGGCGGGCCAACGCCCGCCAATCAGCACAGGCCGGGCCAGCGCCGGCCAGTAAAAGCGCCGGACGCACCTTTTCATCTCGCAAACGTGCCAGCACCGGCAAAAGAAAATCGCCCCCTTTCTCGCGGCTGCAGCGTCCCAAAAAGAGCAATGTTGGGCCGGATTGTTGCGCCCAGGCTCGAGCAACGGCCGGTAGCGGCGCCCCGGCCGCCTCCTGCCATGCGCTCATATCCAATCCATTGGGCACTACAAGCACACGTCGCGGCGAAACAGCCAGCTCCTCGGCAACCGCCGGCGAAGGAACCACAATCCCTTGCATCCGGCGCAAAGCGTGACGGTCTAAAACCCGCCATAGCCGGGCCCGCTTATTGTGATCGGTATAGCCGTGGGCCGACGCAAAATGCTTTCCCCCGCCCACTAAAGCCAGAATCAAATCACTTTTATAGTCATGACTATGCGAAAAATTGGGTTGCCACAATTCTATTTCTCTTCGGATAGTCAAAACAGGTCGTAAATCCAATAAACCACGCTCAAAAAGACAGATCACCGACAAGCGAGCAGCCTGTGCAGCCAGACAGAAAGGATGCGCAGCCATGTTAGCCCGCCGGGAAAGCACGATCAACCGCACTCGCCACCCTGCCGCCCGGCGATTCAATGCCCACGCTAAGATCATCCGCTCGACAGCGGCGAAATAATCGGTGGTGCGCAATAAAAGCAATTTCGGCCCCATTATCTTCCCCAAATAGCCAAACGCATCACACGCCGGTAAAGTTGCGCTTTCCCCCGCCAAAAAGCGCGTTGCCTGCCCTGCCAAGCAAGCAAAGCAGCAAAACACCATTTCCAGCCAAAAACGAAGGCCAACAATGAACGGTAACACAACGCGCCCTCGCGACCACGTTGTTTACGAAAATAGTAGGTCATGCTACGTAAAGCGACCATGTTCGCATCCGGCAGGAAACGGGCGCTGGCCCCGCCCATGTGCTCGGCCTCGCTCTGCGGCCAATAAAGACAACATCGATCCATCCGCCGCCAACGCCGGCATAAATCGGTCTCTTCGCCGTAGAGGAAGAAGTGTTCGTCGAAGCCACCGGCCGCTGCCAAATCTTCACGTCGCACCAGCAAAGCAGCGCCGGAAAGAACCGGCACGCAGCGAGCAGACAAATGATCCCAGCCGCCGAGCCAATAGGAAGCAAAAAACGGACTGGACGGAAAGCGATGCAGCAAGCCACTTTTATCGCAGAATTCGCCCCATAAAGTCGGAAAGCGCCGCGCCGCCTGGAAATCCACAGCGCCGTCCGCCGAGCGCAGCAGCGGCGCCACAGCAGCAGCTTGCGGGTGCTGATCCAAAGCACGAACCAGTTCGGCCACGCTTCCCGCGGCCAGGCGCACATCGGGATTCAGGAAGAGTAAGTAGCGTCCGTGCGCCCGCGGCCAAAGCCGATTCCACGCCGCGGCCAAGCCGGTGTTCCGCTCGTTGGCCAACATCAACGCGGACGGGAAAAGCACTCTCGCTAGCGCCAAACTGCCATCGGCGGAAGCATTGTCGGCTAACCACATTTCCCAACGCACGCCGGCGAGGGCTGCGACCAGCGCGGCTGCAAATTCCGGCAAGACCGGCGCGCTCTGCCAGGTCACCACGAGCAACGATACCTCCGGGATCATTGTTTCCCTTTCCGGCAACGCAGTTGGAGCACGCCTCCCCGCCCGGCAATGCTAGCCAACCTAGCCAATAACCAGGCCAGGCCGGCCGGCAACCAGTTTCGACCATGCCGATCACGCCGCCAGCCTGGCAGGTTGCCGGCGCTGCGCAGCCAACAATCGTGAAAGCCAGCTTGTGCCAACAAGCGGCGCAAAGCAGTGGGCGTGAAGTGCCACAAATGCCGGGGCGGGTCGTAGTGCAACCAGCGTTCCCCGGCCCGGTGTGCTTGCCACGAGTCGGCGTTGGGCACTTCCAATAACAGGTAGCCGCCGGGCGCCAATTGCCGTTGCAATTGCGCCAGAGTCGCCAACGGCTCGGGCAAGTGTTCCAAGACGTGCCAAAGCGTGATCACGCCGAAGAGTGTGCCGGGCCAATCCGACTCCTCCACCCCACCGGCGACGTACACCGGCGCCCCGCTGACCTGCCGGGCCAGTTCAGCCCATATTGCATCACGCTCTACGCCGACCGCTTCCCAGCCCAGCGCCACCGCCGAGCGCAGATAGCGCCCATCGCCACAGCCCACATCCAAGAGCCGGTGTGGCGTGGCCGGCGGCGGCCAATGCGGCCACAGCCGCCAGCGCCACCGGCCGACAAAAGGCACCAAACGTCGCTTCAGGTAAAAACGATAACTTGCAGGGGCAGGAAAATCGCCGGCCTCATGCACAGGAAGCGGATAAAACTCCGCCAGCGTTTGCGGCTGTGGCCACAACCAACGCAATCCGCACGCCGGACAACGGTAAAGCTGCCAACGTCCATCGAATCGCATGTCCGGCACACTTATTGTAGCACAAATGGGACAACTGGGACGAGCCCCGTCGCCGCTTAGAGAAACGCCCCCGGCCGAGCCGAGGGCGTCAAGATAGTAAGACATATTCTTCACCAATGGCAACGGACACAGTTTATCCGCCGAGCCGACAAACAATCAAACTTGTAGCTTCGCCATAAGAGGTACAAACAGGTCCAACCCTGGCGTCGGTGTTGCTGTCACCGTTACCGTAAAGACGGGCGTTTCCGTCGACGTCGGCGTTTCCGTCACCGGCGCGTAGTTATTGGTTGACGTCGCGGTCGGCGTCTGAGTTGGCATTGGCACCAGTTGCTGCATGTTGTGCCAATACAAAGGCAGGTAAATATACAGCGACAGCGGCGTAACGCTCGGATCCACCGTCGGCGTTGTCGTAGCCGTGGCTGTGGCCGTTGGCGTCATCGTGGCTGTCGCAGTTGGCGTCATCGTGGCCGTAACTGTCGGTGTAGGTGTGTCCTCCACATATTGCTGGAAATAGTACGGTTTCCCCGTCATGTAAAGGCGAATAGAACCATTGACCGTTCCATCTAAATCTCCCGGGCCACCATCTCTGATGACTTCTACATGCCCAAGCATATCGATCTTCTTCAAAGGCAAAAACTCAGAGACACTAATAAAACGGCCATCGTAATTAGAATCTTTCGGCTTACGCCACCAAATGATCCAGGTGCGTTTGCCGTGCAAAAGATACTCATATCCTTCCATCGTGTGACCGAAATCAGGCGTCAGGCCGACGTATTGTGCGTTCGCCATCATGTGCGTCATGAATTTATAGGCGTAGTAACTGGGCATTTTCTGGTTGTCCTGATTGATCAGACCCGCGTTCCACAATGATCCATCGGAACGGCCCGGCATATCGTGTAGCGTAAACCAGAAGATAGGCGCATCCATGTCGCTGCCCAGCAAACGAGCAAACAGCTTCACAACGTAAGCCGCCTGATTCTCAGGGGTATTGAATTCCGGATTGTCCACGCTATAGGAGCGAATGCCGGTTTCTGAGAACCAAATTGGCTTATTCGGATAGTTATACTCCCGCATCTCCCGCTCCAGGTAGTGCAACTTTTTTACCACATCATGGCCGGGATAGGGCTGTACATCCCAATAGCCGGCCGCCCATTCGCCATAAGCGTGGCTGTTCATGATATCAAAATAATCGCCGCCACGATACTCACCAATCGTTTTATCCAGGAAATACGGATCGAATATCCCATCTTTTTCATAACCATAGAAAAAATCGTGGGCCACGCCACCATATAACACTTTGGCATTAGGGTCGGCTTCCTTAATCGCCGTATAAGCTGCCTGTAAAATGTTCACATACAACTTACGCCGGTCGTGCCACACATCCACGTCTTTGGTTTTCTCGCCAAAGCAACCGCCAAGGTTGACGTTGGGACCGTGTTCCACGTAATCTTCCTCGTTCATAATCTCCCAATAACGCACGTTATAAGGAGGCACTTTATAGCGATTGACTAACGCCTGCAAAAACTGCTGGTAGCGCGCCATTTTGTCCGGGTAAATGGGACCACATTTCTCGGCCGCTGCCCAGGTCGGGTTTTCACGAATCGTCACGAGCACGTGAACGCCTTGAGCAACTGCGCGACTGAAAAGCTGATCACTCCATCCCCAGTTATACACCGCCGGATCGTGATACGTTGGCTCGATCACATTCCAATAAAGACTCACACGCACCCAAGTTACACCCAAATCTTGCAAGACACCTCCGCCCACCTCTCCATCCGAAAAAGAAGTCACAAGTTGTACCCCAAAAGGCCGGGGAAATTGGCGCGTCGGCTGGGCATCGGCCACCGCCAGATGGCCCTTAGGCAAAAAGAAAAAACTGACCACCAACAAAAGCAGTGCACTCACTAACAAAAGAATCGGTATCTTTGACGAACGCATTATTTATTTCACCTCATTCAGTTTACAGGCTGGGATTGCCCATAACAAACTTATCGTCGCTGCCAGACCAACAAACCGACGATTACCACAACGAGTATAAGGCCCGCTATCAACAATAATAATCCCACGCCGCGCGCTGAAAATCCACCGCTCCCGGCGGATACAGTCGGCATGCTGGTGGCCGCAGGCGGCACCGGCGTGTTTGTCGGCGGCACCGGCGTGTTTGTCGGCGGGACAGGCGTGTTTGTCGGCGGCACCGGCGTGTTTGTCGGCGGGACAGGCGTGTTTGTCGGCGGCACCGGCGTGTTCGTCGGCGGGACAGGCGTGTTTGTCGGCGGCACCGGCGTGTTTGTCGGCGGCACCGGCGTGTTTGTCGGCGGCACCGGCGTGTTTGTCGGCGGGACAGGCGTGTTCGTCGGCGGCACCGGCGTCGGCGTGTTCGTCGGCGGCACCGGCGTCGGCGTGTTCGTCGGCGGGACAGGCGTGTTTGTCGGCGGCACCGGCGTCGGCGTCTTCGTATCCGAAGGCGGCGGTAACGGCGGCGCCATAATTTTCTGCAATAGAATCGCACTATCGCCGACCGACGCGGGAAGAACAGCGCCGGCTTGAGCTGGCCGAGAAAAAGCAAGCCCAATAACAGCCAATAATAATATCAACCACAGTAAATGCTCAATAAGCCACTGTTTTTGCATAGTCGAGATACCCTTTGTCCTTTTAGCGATTAATCCAGATATAGACGGGGTCAACCGTAACCGAGACTTTCAGCAAGCCAGCCGCCTTATCGGGCACCGAAGTGTTACCCAACGACTTGCCCAATTCATCAAATAGAGAAATCTTCTTCGCCTTCAACTGCAAAGGGTGCGCTTTCCCATCCACAGACCACACCACCCACAACAGCCGGCCATCATTGGCCAAGAACTGGTAACCTTCCAAGCCGGACTTCTTATTAAGCGAGAGTGACGTGACGTCATGGGTGCCGTCCAATTGCCGCAAAAGTGTCTGAAAAGCAAAATATGGTTTTTTCGGCGCTAACTTCTGGTTCAAAAGGCCAAACCGGCGCACATCTTCCTTTGGATCGGTGAGTGAAAACCAGATCACCGGCTTCACATCGTCGGCCAAAGCGCGAATGATCCCTTTTGCCACATAGCGGCTGGTGGCATCTTCCGAATAGTCCTGCTTGTCCGCCGCAGGCCCGGCCGTAGGATGCCCGATTTCCGTACAGGCAATGGGCTTTTCGAAACCGTATCGCTTCAGTTCGGAACGCAGATAGTTCGCTTTGCCGGCTACGCCGGGGCCAAAACGATCCCAAACGTAATGAAATGCGGAATAGAAGTGAAAATTCATCACGTCAAACGCCTTGCCCCCCCCGTCAGCCATGAAATCATCCAAAAAGGTGGGATCGAACGGTGCACCGGGAAAAGTTTCATAAGCCAAACCGCCCAAATAAACGGTCGTTTGGGGGTCTACCTTTTTTACTAACGGATATAGTTCTTTGTACAAAGCCGCATAGCCGGCCGGATCATTACCCCAGCAAGGGTTCTGGCTGCCGCCGAAATCCGGCTCATTGTAGAACGCCCAATCATGTACATTGTAAGGAGGCTGAGCATACCGGGCAACCGCGGCGCGCACAAACCGCGGCAAAGCAGCTTGACCGGCCGCGTTGGGAACACAGCGCGTCTTCTGCGCCCAGCCAGGATTGCCGTAAAGCGTAGCAATCACTTTGTAACCAGCTTGAGCCGCCCGTCCCAGCGTCTCGTCAGGTAAAGTCCAGTCGTAAGTCGGCGGATCCGTATGCGTCTTTTCCACGTCGAACCAGTACAAATTCACGCTGAGCCAGCCCATTTGCGGGAAATCGGACAATGCTTTCCAGCCGTGCTGATCGTCTAAATGATCAATGACTTGTAAGCCAACAGATTTCGTCAACGAAGGATAAATAGGCAACACTGTTGCTACGGTACCCTTGAGCGCTTTTGTCGTCGCTGGCAAAGGCGTCGGCACCTGCACGACCGCACTCTTGCCACTGCAAGCCGCTAAAGTCAGGAATAACGGCAACAACAAAAGTCCGGAAAACTTATGTAAATTGGGAAAACGCAAAAGAAAAAACCTCCTGATTCCTGCTATAGGCTGGGAAAAGCATTTCTCATTGTACAACAGATAGCAAAAAACGCAAACCCAAAGAGCCATGATGCCCATAACCAGGCCATTGCATTGCGCAGGGGAGGATGTCTTTCCAGCCACGCTTGCCAACCAAGAGGAACCAACAGCGCCATGGGCAGAATCTCCGGAAAGAGGTAGCGCCCTTGCGGTACGACACCCACCCGGTAGCTCAAGAAAAGCCACTCTTTGGCGTAGACCAGCAGAACGCCACTCGCCAAAGCGATAAAACTTCCCCACCAGAGGCGTTTTCTGACAACATGGTGTTGTTGCCGGCTAAGCCAAATTCCGCAGGCCAACGCCAAAGCGAACCAAGCTCCCCAAAACCAATAAAAAACGCCCGGCACCGGCGCATGGAGCCAGCCGAAGTCGGCCCAGTAGCTGATCCACAACATGCGTGCGTAATACAAATAGGGAATATGACGCAGCGCCTGCCAGTAAGCGCCTTGCTGCCACAATTCGGCTGTGTGCGGCGAAAGCTGCAAATAAGGATTCAGCCGCTGCCAAAAATAGACACCGGCAAGCATAAACGCGATCAGCGCTACGAACAAGATCACAGCCCGGCGAACCTGTTGCCGGTGGGGCCGATTTCTGATCCAGAGCCAGAACAGTAAAAGAAAAAACGCTGGCAATGTCGCCAAGCCGGTTCGCTTGCTCCAAATGGCTAATAGCACGGCCATAGCAACGAGGCACAAACGCAGCGGTAAAGTGCGCCGTAACGCCCGCAACAAAATGCGCAGCCGCTGCCCCCACCCTATCAACGTCAAAAGGAACAACAATGAACTGGCACGCCAGCCGACCAACGTGCAACTCGCGGCCAGGATCGAGTAAGTCCAGCGGCCAAAACGCGCTTCCCGGCGCATGGCACGCACGGCCGGCGCGGGCGGCGCCGACGGCCATTTCTCCGCTAAAATCAGCGCCATGCCAGCATAAGCAGCCGTCGCCCAAAAGACCACCAGGACATCGTTATCAACCACGGCAAACATCTGTCCCAACATCGGCTGCCAGCCCACGAATGCAGCAACCAGGAAAGCCCAGCCCGGTTGGCTGGGGAACAATTTCAGAGCGACAGCGATCACCGTCAGCAGCGACAAAACGCCCAGGAACAACGAAAAGACACGCAGCCAGTACAACGCCGGCAACAACGCCGAGGGGCCGACCATCCGCCAGGCAGAAGCTAACCGATAGTAGAGCGACGGCTGCTGAAACATGTGCGCCGGTGCCGGCCAAATCTCGTCTAAGGTTGTTGCTTTGGCCAAATCCACCGGCCGGCTCGGATCCAGCCAGCCGTAGCGGGCAAAATGCGTTGCCCTCATGGAACGGATCAATGCTTTTTGCAAAGATGTGTCCAAATCGGCCGGCGTCGGCTTGCGCCCCAAAGGCTTGGTCAATATCACCATCTCGAAATGGCGCGGTTCATCCGGGCCTTGCCACGGAGGGAGCATGTGCAATTCCATCGCCCAGCCAGCAAAAGCAGTCAAAATCAACAACAAAAACGCGAGCCGCCAGGCCATCCGACCGCGCGCTGGCCTCCGGAACGGCCAAAAAAGCCACATCCGGCGGAAACGATCCTTCACTGTCCGCAAATGCGTTCGTAACATGCTTGTACCTGTGCGCCTTGCTTCGTCAGCCTGAAGCGACGGCGAGCTGATTCTTTTTCCCGCCGCATCGCCGCCCGCGCTGGCGCTAAATCTGCCAGTTGTGCCCGAACCGCCCGTAGCAAGGCAGTGCTATCCCCCGGTGGACATAGCGAGCCGCTTGGAGACAACAATTCCGGTACGCCGTTAACCGCCGTCGCCACGACCGGCAGTTCTTGCGCCAGCGCTTCTAACAACGTGTAAGGGAAGCCTTCCCAGCGAGAAGGTGCAACCAACAGGTCAAGGGCAGCCATTTCCAATGCAGCCGACTGACGCCAACCTAAGAAATGTACCCGCTCCCGCGCCGGCAAACGATACCAAGACGCCAGTAACGTCTCTTGCAATGGGCCATTCCCCCAAAAGAACAGGTGGGCATCAGGCCATTGGGCGGCCAATCGCGGCCAAATTGAAAGCGTTAAATCCGGCCCTTTCTGCCAATCCAGACGCCCCACCTGCCCCAACCAAATACCTTCCGTGTCAATTCCCTGTAGCGCAGCCAACTCAGTCCGCATGGCAGTGCGCCGAGGCCCCCGCGCCCAATCAGCACCGGACAAGCCATTATACGCCACGATGATTCGCGCCGGCGCCACACCGCCCCGCCCGATCAGCAAGCGCCGGTTAGCATCGCAAACCGTCACGAAGGCATCCGTGTGAGGCGCCAAATAGCATTCCCACTGCCAATGCAATCGACGCAACAGCGGCCGGCGCAACGAAAGCACATGCGGCGTGTAAACGAGCCGCCAGGGACCGTGCAACAACGCCAGGCGGGCCCAAAAGCCGCTATACGGTCCGTGCACGTGCACCAGGTCCGGCGCTATTTGCCGAGCCAAATTGCGTAACTGCCACAAAACCCGGCCGCCCTCCTGGCGGTGCATGGCTAACGGCCACAATCGGCAAGCAGGACAACGGTTCTGCCACTGGTCGATTTGCGACGGCGGCAAAATCAGATCCACGGTCACGCCATGCCCTGTCAAGTAGGCGGAAAGATCGGAGACATGGCGGCCAATACCACTAAAACAAGGTTCATAGTAAACTTGCAAAACGCGCATCAACGCCACCAGTGCTGCAAAGCAGCAGCCGACACTCGGCGACGGGCGAGGATCTGCCTGCGTTGGCGACGCATGTGTGGCCACAGTGTCCACAATCGCTTCCAGATAGCTACGAGCAGGCGCGGGTGAGCAGCCAAATAGCCCCAACGCAACAAGTCCCCCAGCAAAATAAAACGCCAATTTCGCCACAAATTGTCGCCATCGGCCAATTTCACCCAGAGCAAATAACGATTAGCCATCGCCAAAGCCTGCCGGCGTGGGTCGTGGGGCGCCCCGAAACGGCGATGAAGTAGTTCTGCACCGGCACGTTGGTGCACTGCCGTAGCCATCGGCGTGTAGCCAGAGCGCCATCCAGCCAACCAGCCCCGCCAACCAATGTCGATGTCATCATAATACATTTGTAGAGCGCTATCCCATACTTCGCCAGCCACAGCGATCTCCGTTAGCATCGCCCGGCGCAACAAAGCCGCCGCACCACAAGCGGCAAAGACCTCTCCCGGGGTGTCATACTGCCCCCGATCAACTTCCAATTGCCCCCGGTCGTACGGTCGCCAATTGCGATGCCAAAAAATGCCGGTGGAATCGAGTTCACGCCGCTCCGGCCCGGCGAATAACTTCCCCGCCACGGTGCCAAAATCGGGACGTTGCTGCAAAAAAAC
This sequence comes from Anaerolineae bacterium, assembly GCA_015486845.1. Classification (GTDB taxonomy): domain Bacteria; phylum Chloroflexota; class Anaerolineae; order JAADDB01; family JAADDB01; genus WFQU01. The sequence goes on from WFQU01000178.1 coordinate 36,591, forward strand.
CAGCCCCTCCGCCAGATAATCCGGCGCCAGGCGCACATCAGGATTCAATAACAACAGAAAAGGCGCCGTCGTGCGGCGAAAAGCCTGGTTCAGCGCCGCAGTGTAGCCAATATTGCGTCGGTTAGATAAGATTTCCAGCGGCCATGGCCACACCAACGAGCTTTCCCGCGACAAGGAAGCACCATTTTCTACCACAATGACCTGTTCCGGCTGCACGGTTTGCCCGGCCAAAGAAGCTAAAGCCTGCCAAGTCTGATCAGCATCCTGCCAATGCACCAACACAACTGCGACCATTAGCGCAACCGTCCCACTAAAACCGACAGCAGGCGCACTTCCGGCAAATCCAGGAACCAACCGGCTGCGAAATAGGCCACGCCACCGGCGAGTGATCCGGCCAGCAGGGCGGAAAAGGCACCAAACCGGCTGGCCAAGGCACTCCCGCCCCAGACAAAAGGCAACAGGATCACGCCGGCCACGGCAACACGCCACCAATAACTGTGAAATAGCGCCCGGTGCCAATTCTCCCAACCCGGCAAGACGACATAGGCCAGCAAGAGAACTTGTCCCACAAAAGCCAGCGATGTCGCCAAAGCCAAACCGTAATAGCTCAAGCTGGGAATGAGCGCCAAGGCGAAGGCAATGCGCGCCGTCGTTACCAATGCATTAATCGAGAGCAGCGCTTTGCCGTGCTGGTGGCTGTAAAGCACAAACCACATGGGCTGCGACAGACCGTCGGCCAGCACAGCTACCAGGAGGAAACGGAGAAGCCGGGCTGTGTGCAACACCGAGGCATGATCGAAAACGCCACGCCCGTAGACAACTTGCACCAATGGCAGACTCAACACAAACGTGCCCAACGCCAACGGCCAGCCTAAGAACCAGGACCAGTGCAAAACAGTGGTAATCACTGGTGCCAATTCCTGCCAACCACCCCGCGCAGCCACAGCTAAGCGGGGAAAAGCCGCCGTGCCCAAGCTAAAGCCGGCAATCATGGTAATGATACCACCCAGCATCGTCGCATAGTTCAGCATCGCCACAGCGCCCACCGCCAATCCGGAAGCTAACGAGCGCGTCACCGCAATGCCAAAATAATGTAACGTATAGCCCAGCACAAAATAGCCACCGAACGGCAACAAACCGCGCACTTCCGGCCGCCAAAAAGACCATTGCATTCGCCATGCCCGCTGCTGCCACAGTCCCGGTAATTGGATCAATAACTGGGCAATCCCGCCCAAAGCGACAGCCCACGCCAACACGAAAACGCCCATCCGCCGATGGAACAGGAACAAGACGACCAAAAAAATAGTGTTGTAGGCAACAGTAATCAGGGCCGGGAAAAAGAAGTGCTCCAAACTGTTCAAATAAGCGGCTAAAAGGGAAGCAAGCCCCCCGACGATCACCCAAATGAACATCATATGGCCCATCCGCAAGGCGAGGGCCTGTTCGCTCCCCGAGAAGCCGGGCGCCAACCAGGGCATCCAGATGCGGCCAGTGAGAATTGCGAAAGCAGAGAGGATCGCCAATAACATGCCAATAACACTAAAAAGTGCGGTGGCCACCCGCCAACGAGCGCCGCCACCATCAGCCAAAGAAACCGCCGCTAAAATAGGCAACGCCACGCCGGGCAAAATGTTGCGCATGGCTGACCAGAGAAACTCCGGCACCGTGAAAGCGACCACATACACGTCGGCAGCACGCGTCGCACCGAAAAAAGCGGCCACAGCAGCCTCCCGCAGGAAACCACTGGCATTACCTAACAACGTTCCGGCAATGACGATGGAACTATACCATGCTAATCGCCCTCGTCCTATTAACGCCTGATTCTTCGTTGGCAACGCTACGGTCCTATTTTCTGCAAATGGTAAACCCAGATGCGGAACGGGCCTATAAATTTCTGCTCGGTAATACGGTAGCCCGGCCAGCCTGGATGCGTCCATTTCTCATAAGTCAAACGCCAAAGCACGGGCACCGACTTGGTCGGCGGAGTGTTTTGCGGCCAATACGTTGCTTTCGGGTGCCATTTGTAAAGAGAAAAATAGTAACGCAGCGGCAACGTGATATACTCCGGGTCCGTTTTGTAGACCTCCCCTACCAAAACGGGTTCCGAGGATTTGCCATGGGTTTCAATATATGCGGCCGCTTGCCGCCAATCGTCCTTACCCCAAGAACCGTAATAAGCCGGCAAAGTGCTCCAAGCCACGGCAAACGCCAAAGCCAGCCCCAAAACGACAGATGCCGTCTTTCCCTTAGCACCCAAAAGTCGCGTGCTCAGGTCATCCAAGCCAACAGCCACCAACAACAGATAGAAAGGCAGCAGAAAGAGCATTCGTCGGATACCATAATCGTACACACCAACTTTAGGGCCGATCAGTTCCACGACTAGCGCCAAAGAGAGAGCAATACCAATCACCTGGAGAAATAGCCACAACGGCAAACCACCATAACGTCGCCAGGTCATGAACGATCCCCAGACAAAAAGTAAAACGACGACTGCAAAAAGAAGCCAGTGCCCACCGGGGATGCCCAAAAGGATCATATGTTTGCTATGGGCCAATAGCGTCGGCGTGCTGAACCAACGCAAAAAGCGATAAATCGTGTCTTTAATGATATTCCGCCAAGTCCACCACGGCACCGGATCCAAGGCCGACGCTTTAAGCGGCGAATATCCAGCGCCGGCACTCAGATTTTTCGTGAAAATGGACAAAATGGATAGGCCCCGCTTGGCTAATGGCAACGATAGCGCCACGACAATCGCAGCAATGGAGCCCCCCGTCCAGAGAAAGCCGCGCCGGAGCTGCTCTCCACGCCCCTGCAAGAAACCCATGAAAACAGGCCAGCGTCGGCCAGCCCACTGCCAGAGCAGCAAACCGATCCACTCCGCGGCAAAAAGCAACGGGAAAAAGGGATGGACGCCCATGGCCACCGCAGCAGAGAGCAAATAAGGCCACCAACGTCGTTTCCCGGCCAGGGCATCGAGTAACAATTGCAGATTAAGCAACGCCAGAAAAGTAAATAGCGTATAATAGCGCAGCTCCTGGGCATAGCGAATGGTAAGGGGATGCCATGCGAAAAGGGCAGCGGCCAGCAAACCCACCCGCCGGTTAAACAAACGCCGGCCTAGAACGTAAACAAGCGGGATGGAAAGGAGCGCCGGAATCACAGCCGACAAACGAACTGTGAACTCCAACGGTTGACCCAAGCTGAGAAAAGCCCAATGCCAGAGCATACCCAGCGGTGGATCTACACGAGGCCTGTCAATTCTAATGACCATGTGCCAACCTAAACGAATGAGCCGCAACAGCCGCGCTTCATCAGTCCAAAAGCTGTTGTCAGCCAAGCGATACAGATAGAGAGCAAAAGCAGTGCCGATAATCAACAGGAGAACCCAGCGATCATCGAAAGGTGATCTATCATCCCGGTTTTCTTTTTCTGCATCCTTCACAAGACATCTCCATCATTCTTGGTACTTCACCTCAATCGGTAAAGGGGTGTCACGCCTAACATCGGGTCGCCCAATGTGACAGCCTGAACAGTTGCCATCATTCTCATTTTGGCAAAGCCCTTAATCTTAGACAAGCCAGAATCAAAAATCCATACCACAAAGAACCTAAAGGACACGAACACGAAGGAACCCACGTCTCTTGTCTTTGCGTTCTTGGTGTCCTTTATGGTTCATTATTCTTACCCAAAAAGCAAGAATTTTCCGGCAAGGTAATAAAGGATCACGAAACGACAGCAACTCTGATTTTAGAAGAGGGACGGACAAAAGTCAAAGATGCCATTACCAGACGAAACGAAAACAACAGCAAGGGAAAACGACCGCCAAAGTAATTTTCAATTCACCCAGCATTTCGTTATAATGTCCATACTATCAGGAGACAAAATATGCAGATGAAAGAACAGCCAAACGAAATGGAATTATCCGTTGTCATACCCTGCCTGAACGAAGAGAAGACCATCGGCATTTGTGTGCAAAAGGCAAAGGCGGCAATAGCCGATTTAGAGGTGGACGGCGAAGTGCTGGTTGTCAATAATGGTTCTACAGACCGTTCTGTGACTATGGCCCGAGCTGCCGGCGCTCGGGTTGTCCATGAAACAAAGAAGGGCTACGGCAATGCTTATCATCGCGGCTTCCGAGAAGCTAGAGGGCGTTTCATCATCATGGGAGACGCCGACAATACTTACGACTTCCGGAAGATCGGGCTCTTTCTACAACCGTTACGTAACGGGTACGATTTAGTCATGGGCTCCCGCTTTCAAGGCAACATCATGCCCGGCGCCATGCCTTGGCTACACCGGTACATCGGCAACCCGGTACTCTCCGGCTTACTCAATCTCTTCTTCCACGCCCACATCTCCGATTCGCATTGCGGCATGCGCGGCCTTAGCAAAGAAGCGTATCAGCGAATGGAATTGCACACCGGCGGTATGGAATTTGCCAGCGAAATGGTAATCAAGGCCCTCAAACAAAAACTGCGCATTACCGAAGTGCCGGTCCGCTATTATCCACGCGTGGGAGAATCGAAGCTATCCAGTTTCCGTGACGGCTGGCGGCATTTGCGTTTTATGCTGCTTTACAGTCCTGACTGGCTTTTCCTCTGGCCAGGACTGATCTTTTTCGTGGCAGGATTGGCACTTCTCATCGCGTTGGCGCCGGGACCAGTTCAAATTGGAACCATGAGCATCGGCGTGCACTTCATGATTTTAGGTAGTCTACTAACACTTTTGGGTTTCCAGATCATCAATTTAGCATTTTACGCCAAAACGTACGCCGTGACCACCCACATGGAAGACAATGACCCGTTGGTCAACTTCTACCAACGATACCTCTCTCTAGAAAAAGGGATTCTAGTTGGCTTGACCATTTTCTTGATCGGTCTGGTCGGTAACTTACACTTGCTGTGGCTCTATTTGAGCAACGGCATCGGTTTACCGCAACCCAAATTGTCAGAAGCCATTTTAGCGATGACGCTGATGGTGGTCGGCACACAAACGACGTTTTCCGCGTTTTTCCTTAGTTTGCTCACTCTGCCACACCATGACTGAGCCGGGCATCACCATTTTCCTGCCGACGAAAAATGCCGGTGCGCGGCTAAGAACTGTTTTAGAAGCTGTTTTCGCCCAAACAGGGACGGAACCTTTCGAAGTACTGGCCATCGACTCCGGTTCCAGAGACGACACATTAACTATTTTGCGCCAATTTCCGTTACGCCTGGAGCAGATTCCACCGGAGGCGTTCGGCCACGGGCGCACGCGCAATTTAGGCGTGCACCTGGCCCGGGGCGATATCGTGGTCTGCCTGAGCCAGGACGCCCAGCCGGCCAATGACCACTGGCTGCAACGGCTCGTCGCCCCGTTGGCGGAGGAAGACATCGCCGGCAGCTATGGCCGGCAGCTTCCCTGGGCCGATACGCCGTTGGTGCAACGCTATTTCTTGCAAGAACGTTACCCGCCCGAGCCGGCGGAACGAGTTTGGCCGGGGCACGAACCGACCCAATTGCAGGAAATTTTCTTCTCCAACGTTGATGCCGCTCTCAAACGAGACATTGCCTTGCGCTACCCTTTCGACGAAACATTGATCATGAGCGAAGACCAGGCCTGGGCAAAAACAGTGCTGCAAGCCGGTTACCGCTTGCGCTATGTGCCCCAGGCGACAGTTTACCATGCCCACCATTACACTCTCGGCAGTGCTTTCCGGCGCAACTTCGACAGCGGGTACTCGCTGCGCGGGATGGTGAGAAACAGTTTTGCCGTGGCTTTCCGGGATTGGCTGGCTTATTTACAGGGCGAATTCGCGCTGGCACGCCGGGAAACAGGCTGGCGCAGCTGGCCCGGCCTAGCGCTTTACGAAGCGGCCCGGGCCGCCGGCTTTTTCTTAGGCAGCGAAGGTCGTTTTTTGCCGAAATGGGTACGCCGGCGTTTGAGCTGGCATCGCGCTTATTGGGACCGTGCAGGAACTTAACGCTTAACGCGAATCGACAAAAAAGAACGAACAAGCGAAGCGGCGTCAGGTTTATCTTTTCATTTGGACAGTGTCACGCTTCTCGCCACGGTTATGTAGAAACAGCTTTTTCGTACACGGACAGTGTTGCTCGGGCCATCCGTTCCACGGTAAAAGTGCGAGCCTGGTGCCGGCCACACGCCGCCATTTCCGCCCGCAACGACGCATCTTCCCATAAACGCAAAATGCCGGCCGTAATAGACGCCTCATCTTGCGGATCGACGGGCCATACACAGGCACCGCCGATCTCCGGCAACGCGCCGGCCCCGACCAAAGCCGGCACACCGCAAGCCATCGCTTCCAGCACCGGCCGTCCGAAGCTCTCGCTGAGGGAAGGGTACAACAACGCAGTGGCACCTCGATACAACGCCGGCAAAGTGTCCGGCACCACAAAATCCAAACGTCGGACATATTCTCGCAAGTTCAATGTCCCGATAAGCTGCTGGATGCGCGCTTCATCCCAACCTTTGGAACCGACCAGCCAAAGTTGGTGGGGAAAACGAGCCTCCCGCCTCGCAGCGGCATAAGCGCGCAACAACATAGGCACGTTTTTCGTCGCATAAGGGCGCCCCACCCAGAGAAAATATGGCGGCGTGGTGGAGGGCACCCCCGGCGGACAATCATGGAAAACCGTCCCCACCGCTTGATACACCACAGTCACTTTTGCCGCCGGGACGTTCATGTGAAGCACGATCTCCGCTTTGCTGCTTTCCGAAACGGCGATAATGTGCCGAGCTCGCTGGGCGGAGCGAGCCCGAAAATAGCGCCAATACAAACGCAGCGGCAGCGGGATCAATTCCGGCCAGGCGAATGGCACAATATCGTGCACGGTCAAAACCGCCGGCACGGACAATCGCAGCGGCATCACGTTCACCGGTGCGTGAAAAAGATCGACGGCAGCAGCGCCCACGATAGCAGGCAAACGCGCTTGTTCCCACATAGCCCGGTAAATCAGCGACCGCCAGCGCAACCGGAATACATCTTTTTGCCAATTGGCCGCGGCTACCGGAAAAAGCGCCTGGTTCTCACCGGAACAATAAAGGCGAAAACGATGCCCAGACGGCAACCCCTGCAAGCCGGCCACCAAATCCTGCAAATACATCCCATCGCCGCCGGAGCGAGCGGTAACCGCCAACGTGTTCAGACCGATCCGCATTGAACCCTCACGGTTGCAAAGTCGGCAAAGGAAGTGGCGTCACCGCCGCCGACGTACCGGCGCCCGTGCCATGCCCAGGCAGCGCGGTAGGCATCGGCTTGGCGTAATACATGGGCACGGGGGTCGGCTTGGCCATGGCAGGCGAGGTGGCGTTGGCTTGTCCAGAGCCGGAAACGGCGAACAATGCGCCGGCCACCACAAGGATCAGCAGCGCAACAACCACTACCAGCCAATCACGCCGCCCGAAATGCCAGCGTTGGCGCTGACGCACAGCCCGCCAGGCCACGATGTACGATAATAACGACAGCGCTAAGGCAAAAAGCATGTATCCGTACCACACCGGCCGGCCTCCGGCCAACAGCATCGCCTTATCGTGAATAACGCCAATGCTGTTCAACTGGGCCACAACGGGATTGAAAATGAACCACCAGGCCGGGGGGGCGTGATTGGGATTGAGCAACGACGCACCGCTGACGACCACGAACATGTGCACCAACGTGAGCGATAAAATGATGCCATAAGTGACCAACACGGCCAACGCGGTGCGCCGAAACAGCGCCGAGGCAGCCAATCCCAAGAGCGCCACACAAATCACCGTCATCAACAACACCAACACCCCATTCCCGAAATCGGCCAGCGTGAAACCGCCGAAAAACGAGGCGATGCTAACCAAAGGCAAGACGCCGAAAAGCAACAAGGCTGCAAAAGCCAGCGCCCCACCAATCTTCCCGTCCACAATTTGCCGCGGCGAAAGGGGCGTGGCCAATAACATGTCGTACGTTTTCCGCTCCACCTCCCCGCTGACGGCATTCAATGTCAGCAGCGGCACAATCAGAAGCACCAAAATGTGAGAAGTGACCAGTAAAGCGGCCAAGACGGACTGGCCGATACGCCCAGAGCTCACGATGGCAAAATCGTAAGAGGAAATGGAGGCTGTCGACTGATAAACCAGGTAACTGATGCCCCCGGCGAAAAGCAGAAAAAACGACAGCATCAAAAAAGAACGCCCGCCCCGCATGCGAGAGCGCACATCTTTCACCAAAAGTGGATTCAATCGATCGGTCATGTTCATTGCGTTTCCCCTTTGGTCAATTGCAAATACAGATCTTCCAAGTTCGAGCTGATTTCATGGAAAGATAGCAAACGGAAGCCTGCTGCCACCACCCGTTGCAGCAACGTGGCTATGGCAGCTTCATCCCCACCGAAATCTATTTCTAAACAATCCCCATCCTGACGAACAGATAAAACGCCATCTTGCTGCACCAAAAAGGCCTGCAAAGAGGATAATTCGTCCAAGGAACGCACGCGCAGCGTGCGATGTTGTTTGGTCAGTTGCGGCTCGATTTCAGCCATGGTGCCGGCCGCTTTCAGTTCCCCTTTTTCCAAAATCGCTACCTGATCGCAGATTTCCGCCAATTCCAACAGGATATGCGAGCTGACGAAAATAGTCTTGCCCAATTGCTGCAATCGCTTCACCAAAGTGCGAAACGCGACCCGGGCCCGGGGATCCAAGCCGGAAGCGGGCTCGTCCAGCAACAACAGTTCCGGATCGTGCACCAAAGCGCGGGCCAGGCAGAGGCGTTGCTGCATGCCCCGGCTCAGCGCTTGCACGAAAGTGTACTTTTTCTCGGTGAGGTCCACCAGCTCCAACAATTCGTCGATGCGCCGAGCCCGCTGCACCGCCGGCAGGCGGTATGTCCGGGCGAAAAAGTCCAGATATTCCCACGCCATCAAATCGGGATAAACGCCGAAGAAATCCGGCATGTAGCCGATCTTAGCGGCCCAATAGGTATGGTCACCATCCAACAGCCGGCCATCGATCATAATCTCACCGGCGTCCGGCTCCAGCACGCCGGCAATGATGCGCAAAGCGGTGGTTTTACCGGCGCCGTTGGGGCCAACCAAACCGAAAACACTGCCGCGAGGTAAATCCAGGTCCAACTGCTCCAGCGCCTTGATTTTGCCATAATGCTTGGTGAGATGACGTACTTGCAAGACAGAATCACTCATGGTGCCACCTCCAAGGCCTGCAGATCAAAACCGACACAGCCGCCATTCCAACTATCATCTGCTTGCAAAGCAGCACGCATATTGCCGTTTTGCCAATACGGCACCGGGTCGGGAATATGAACCAACGCGTTGGCCGTCAATGGAAATTCTATCATTTGCCCGGCTGACCAGTCGAAGAGGTAGAAGTGAAGCGCCTTGAAATTACGTTCATCCACATTATTCACACCGGCGATCTTCCAGTCCAACGCCAGAAGCGGTTTTTGGGTGCCATGCAGCGCGTGATAAGCTACTTGCATCTGCCAGGCACCGGGCGGGAAAGCGCGGCGCGGTCGTTCAGGCGTACCACAGTTGGCATTAGCCTGGGATGCCAGCACAGAGGCAGAGAAATCTGTACTGTTCAAAATGCGCAACGGCCCGGCCTCACTTTGCAATGCCACCGGAACGACGAAAGCGGTCAAAGCACGAACAGCCGGCTGTTGCTTCTGGGCAATCAACTGGACTGGTGGCCAAGGCGATGACGTCCAACCAGCCAGATACGCTTTCGGCGACAAACCGCCGGAGGGCTGTGCGGCCAACGGCTCCTTAACCACCATGTCCGCACGATTGTAGAACGGCTGCAACAAGGAAAAACGAAGCCACAGCTGCTGACTGGCATCCAAAACAGGAGCGGTAGGGCGGAAATGAAACGGTGGCGGCAGTAAAGCGTTGGCGAGATCGTTTTCGATCCAGCCGTGCTGCCGCAGCGCCGTCCAATCCAAATGGCCGCCGGACGGGACATCACCGAACAGGTAGACCTGTCGGCCAACAACGAGAACCGGCGACGCCAACGTGGTGGGTAAACGATTCGTCAACAGGCCCGACCACCGCTTCCTGCCCGTGTCGAAAGTCAGCGGCGAGACTTGCAGCAACGGTTGCGGCGGCGCCACGGTGGTCGAAAATGGAGAAACGGCGGCGAAACGAACTGCCACAGCGCCCCATCGTTGCTGCGTCGACAGGGTCAGCGACGGCGTATCGCCCTCACGCCAAATCACTGCCGCCCGGCCGATACCAGCGGGAGCGTAACCGGAGTTATTCGCGGCGGGCGCCACAAGCATATCGCGGCCCAAGGACAAGTCCACCGACCCTTTCTCTCGCGACAACAAGGCGGCGTTTCCGTAAACATACGCCTGGCCCCGGCCGGGATTGACATAAACCAAAGCGAATTGGCTCCAATGCGGCGGCCCCCGGCGTTTCAGCTGCGAGGCGCCATACGTCGCGCCGCTGAATAACAAGGTGAGCAACGGAACGAGCAGCCAGGCATATTCCAATCTGCGCCATCGTTTCAGGCAGAGATAGCAGCCCGGGCCCACTAATAACAAGTAAACAAAAAAGAGAAGGAACAGCACGCTCATCGAAGGCATCGTCTCACCTGCCACTCGAGAAAGCAACGAAGTGTAGTTCCCCTGAAAGAGATTCATTCCCGCGATCGGTTGCGCCCGGGCACCGGACCGCTTCAGCAGTTGCGCCCAGAAGGTTGATGCGCCTTCCCAGTCGGCTAACGGCGTTTTCGTTAGCGGAAAGGCGATGTACAAGGTCGCGCCGGCACCATAATCGCGGCGCACGATCAAAGGGGTCCGGCCGGCGGATAGCAAGGTCTTCGCGTTGGCTGCTGCCCGCACACCATAAACCAGCAATGAGAACTGCGGGGCGACACGACCCGGCGCCCAAGTTGCCAAATAGCGCCCCGGCAATGACGTCGAAGAACCGGCGCTGTCCACAGGTCGCATTCCATCAGGCAGAGACGCCAGCGCAGCCGGATCACCATTCAGCAGCAGCGTACCGCCGCTGTAAACCCAGTCCAACAACGTCTTCATCTGGACATCCGTGAACTGGGCTAAGAGATCGTTATTCAGTAACAGCGTGCTCACAGAGGAGAGACCAGCCAACCGGGTGGGGAAATCCTGGCGAGGGAGCGGGCTCCAATACCAAACCGGCGGCGAACCCTCGCCGGCAGCGGGCAATCCCAGTGTGGAAGGAGCAAAGCCAACCGCAGCGCCCAGCCTATGCGCATCGTCCAAAACGCCTTGCAGGGGCACTTTCACTTTGGTCACCAAGAGAGTGTTATTCTTGCCCGTCAAGAGGGCGAGAACGACATTGTCGCCGTACAAATCTTTGTTATCGGGGATGAAATAGAAGGTGAACTGGAGCGTGTCGTTAGCCGGCACGGCCACTTTCTTCCGAAAAGAGAATGTTTGCCGGCCACGTAACCAGGCGCCCGCATAGCCCAACTCGCCCTGGAAAGCGGATGAACCACTATTGTGAATGATCACTCGCGCCAACACCCAATTCCCATTGCGCGCCATGCCGCCGAAATAAGGCGTAATTTGCATCGTGACATCGTCATTATGCGCCGCAGCCACGCCGGCAAAAGGTAGTACAAAAGCAAGTGAGAGCAGTAACAAGAAAGCAAGAATGGTTTTTCGCCGCATGAACACCTCCCTGAACCCGTCCGGCAATTAATAATGGCTGCCACAGCCACAAAACCTGCCTGTGCAGACTGGATGCTAATCGCCGCAGGGTGATTTGGCAAACGTTACTGTGACTTATCATCGCTTGTTTGCGTAGTGCGACAATGTCAGATTACCCATGAATCTGTCTTATCGTGCG
>WFQU01000179.1 GCA_015486845.1 Anaerolineae bacterium
GGAATAGCGTGACCGTAGACGCCAACATTAATTACGCTTTTCGAGCTGTAGCCATCGCTCCCGATGGGGCCATCTGGATCGCCGGAAGTGGTGGCAAAATGTACCGCAGCGATGACGGTGTTAATTTCGTCGTCGTGGCCACCGGCTATGGGCACACGTTGACCAAAATGCTGGCAACCGACACGGACAATATCTGGTGCGTGGGCAACAATTTCACCCTGATCCACACCAATGACCGGGGCGCAACGTGGGATTCACCGATTCGCGGTGGCATCTACCAGTTTTACGGCGTGAGCTTCGGGGATGACAACAATGGCTGGGTAGGCGGGCAATGGGCACATCCACCGCTTTCCAAGGATGAAGGCGTTGTTTTACACACCGGCGACGGCGGCAAAACCTGGGGTGAACAGTTCCTGCCCTATTTGCCGGACAATTTGCCCAATGTCCGCCCGGAGATCAACGGTATCCGCTTCGTGGATAGCCAGCGAGGCTTAGCCATCGGCCGGCGCAGTGTCACCTATCATACTACTGATGGCGGCAAAACCTGGGTGCTCTACCAGATTCCCGGCTTGGAGAGCTGGTTAAAAGGGCTAGAGTTCTTCCCAAATGGCTTCGCCATAGCAGGTGCTGGTTTTGGCCATATTTACACGACGAAAAATTCCGGGGAAAGTTGGCAGACTACTGACCTGAGTCGAACCGGCCGCGGCCTTCTCAACATGCGGGTGCATATGGAAGCTCTCCCGGACCAGCAGCATTTCTGGGGTGTGGGGGATAAAGGATTTGTCATTTCCTCCATCAACGGGCTTGATGGCAATTGGGGGATAGCCTGGCTAAAACCGTCCTGGTGGTTGAAAGCTGTGTCTTTCATCAACGCCCAGGAAGGGTGGGCCGTGGGTGAGCACGGCGTGATCTGGCACACCAGTACAGGCGGCCGTCTAAAGGAGTCTTGGACGCAGCAGAGCGTGCCTGATAGCGTTAGCGACGTGACCTGGCTGGACGTGAAATTCCTGGACGCCCAAAACGGCATCGTGGTTGGCGGCCATTGCCAACTGCTGCGGTGCACGTTTAACACGTCTTTCAGCGGCGGCGTGGTCGCTTTCACCCACGATGGCGGCAAGACCTGGCTGCCGGAAGAATTGCCGGACGCACGGGTTCTTTTTGCCGTGCACGCCACGGATCAGAACAAGATCTGGTTGACCGGCGATTACGGCGTCGTTTTGAAATACGTCGGCGCAGCCTCCGCTTTGGATGACTTCAAACTCAGCGCGCCATTGACAATGGACGGCAGCTTGCAGGATTGGCCGGCCCAGAGCGGTGCGGTGACTTTGACGGCTGCCACGGCCCATTTCATGGATAGCGCCGACATTCCCACCGCCACAGACATCAGCGGCGTCTTGCAGACTTACTGGACGGATGCCGGCGTCTATTTCGGCGTACACGTCAACGACAATACCGTCGTAGCCAACGGCAACAGCGATGACGACGCCGTCATTTTGGCCATCGACGGCGATAATTCGCAGAGCAAAACAGCCGGTCATGATCATTTGTACAAAATCAGCGCAGCGGGGAAAGTCTACGATAACGGCGTGATCAGTGACGCAGTGCAAGCCAAGGTACAGACGGCGGCGCACGGTTACAACGTTGAGCTGTTCATTCCCACGGCTCAGATGACGACGACATTAGCCGGCGGCCAGAAAATCGGCTTCGATTTCGGCCTGCAGGATAACGACGGCGGCGGCGTTGAGCACTATTTGCTCAAAGATAGCCGAGATCCGTCAACGCCTTCACCGTCCTTTGGACAGATCACGCTGGTTGACAATCATTTGCGTTTGCAGCATGGCCTGGAGCCATACGGTGATCTTCTGGATACCTATTTGAATCGTCAGAGCCCAAATACCAATTACAGTACGGTCGGGGAAGGCAATGCCGAGCGTTTACGACTCTCTTGGGATAACGGACACCAGCGTGAAGATCGCTCAGCGTTGTTCGGCTTCGACCTTTCTTTCTTGCCCTCCTCGGCAACGGTGACGAGCGCTACGCTGAAAACTTATGTCACGTTTCGTGTTCCCAGTAATACCGCTTTAGATGTCGCAGCTTATGGCATCACGCGCACTTGGAATATTGATACAGTGACGTGGAATGACGCGGGCAGCAGCATGCCGTGGGGAGCTCCCGGCGCCAACGACCCGACCAGCGACCGTCTGGCGACCCCGGCTGCCCGGCAAACGCTCAAAGCGCGGGATCAGTGGTATGATTTCGATCTTACCTCTTTAGCGCCACGCATGAGAGATGGCGAAGTGAAAGGGATTTTGCTCCGCCCCGAGGACGGCAACGTTAACGGCACGGTCCTGCTGGCTGCTTCTGAGATGGAGCAATTCCCGGCACAGCGACCGATATTAGATTTCACGTACGATTTGCAACCCGTAGCCATGCCGACGGCTACCCCAACCCCAACGGCCACATCGACACCGACGGCTACGCCAACTGCAACGGCTGCACCGACAAGGGTAATAAGTCATATCTATCTGCCACTTCTTTCCCGATAGATTCTGGCACAGGAGACAAGTGCTCCAAAATGAGCTATAAACGGTCACTGTTTGGCGGAGCGCTTGTTTCCCTCCTGCTATTATCTGACCATTTTGCCCATGGAACGGTGTGGAAAGAGAAAAAGTGCTCGTCGGGAAGTATATCCTCCGACGAGCACTCGCTATAGAACGTTATGCGATTGTTGAATGGTTGCCTATTCTTCTTCCTCTTCTTCGGCTTTGCCCTTCTTGATAACCTCGACATCGCCGGCTTCGACAACTTCTTCTTCGATCTCTTCTTCGGCCGTTTCTTCTTCCATGGTGCGGACAATCGATAAGCTGGCTACCAATTCATCTCTCGCTGTGATCAATTCGACATTTTCAGGTATGGTCAGGTCGCCCACAACGACGGTGGCTTCCGGCTCTTCTAATTTGGAAACATCAACCTCAATGCGGCTGGGGATGTCCGTCGGGAGACAGCGTACCATCACCTCGGTGAGTTGGTGGTTCAAATAGTACAAATTACTTTCTGCTAATGGCGATGAACCGACAATTACCAAAGGTACTTCTGCCTCTCGTTTCTCGGTTAGGTCGACTTGCTGCAAATCGACATGGAGCAAGTAACGGCGTACCGGGTGGCGCTGAACTTCCTGGACTAAGACTTTGCGCGGTGCTTCGCCTTCGATCACCAGGTCGAAAAGCTGATTTTGCACGCGGCCTAACAGCTTTTCTAAAGGTGTGGCGGCGGTTTGGAAGGGAACAGGTTCCTTTTTAGAACCGTAAACAATGCCGGGAACCAAGCCTTCTGCCCGCAGATGTTTGACAGCGCGTCCGAAGACTGCGCGTTTTTCGACAGTTAAAGTGTTTTCACTCATGCGTACTGACTCCTTTTTTCACACGCTAAAATCGCGATGGTAATTCTCATAACCTTGCCATTTTATAGAGAATCGGCATTATCGTCAAGATTCACGACCGGAGGTTGCATGTCCGCCGGTGAAACAGGATTGAAGCCCTGCGGATAAAATCCCTGTGGCGATGCAACACGCCGAGGCGGGGCGGTATCCGCGCGAAGGTCTTAC
Source organism: Anaerolineae bacterium (assembly GCA_015486845.1). GTDB lineage: Bacteria > Chloroflexota > Anaerolineae > JAADDB01 > JAADDB01 > WFQU01. The sequence continues at coordinate 3,605 of WFQU01000179.1, forward strand.
CTGAATGCTGTCATCGCGAGGGAAGTGACAGTGTGCCCCTCTTTTTGGTCAAGCAATCCCCCGACGCTGTCTGGAAGGTTGCCATAGTCCTGTCGGGTCTCTCCATGACAATGGGCCGGCTATCCATGTTGCTGCTCATCCCGGCCGCTGATTAGCGTTATCATGGTTTGATATTTTCCCTTGCTTTGTGATAACCTTAGCTTTTGTGCTGATTCTGGCCGCCGGCCGGCGCACCATTTCGTATGAAAATCCGGCTTTCAGATGGCCGATATCTTTCTGGGGAACGACAGTTGGAGCGCGTATGCGAAAAATAGCCAAATTGTGGCACGGCATCCCCTGGCCGCGCAGTCGGGAAGGGTGGCTTTTGGCTGCCATTTTGCTCTTAGCCCTGGCCGTTCGTGCCTACGGCCTGGCCTGGGGCAATCCGTATGACTTTCACAATGATGAAAGCTTCGTTGTCTCGGAAAGCTGGCACATGTTGACGCGTTTTCAGCAGTCCGGCTCCATTACCCCTGCCTATTCCAATTACGGTCCTTGGCCGTTTTATTTTCTCCTTTTAGCTAACGGTCTGCTGCACGGCGTGTTGCACCTTTTGGGCAATCCTGTGCACGTGCCCACATTTTTCATTGGTCGGATGATCTCGGTGACTTTTTCCGTGGCTACTGTTTACCTTGTATGGTTGATGGGGCGCCGCTTGTTCGGCCGGGGTGTGGGATTATTGGCCGCAGCAATTTTGGCTGTGACACTCATGGTGGTACGGGAGAGCCATTTCTACACGGTGGAAAGCCAACTGCTCTTTTTCTTGGTGCTGGCGTTCTTGCCCGCTTGGCAAGTTGTCCAACGCGGCCGGGGCCGGGACTATTTCTGGCTCAGCGTCGCCATCGGTGCTGCTTTGGCGGTGAAAATTAGCGCGCTGCCGCTGTTGGCTGTGCTGTGGGCGGCGCATTTTGTCGCGGAGCCACGGCTGCGCGGCTGGAAAATGTGGTGGCAGCGGTTGTTGAATCGCCGTCTGTGGTTGGCCAGCGGCGGTGTGCTGCTATTTTGGTTCATCTTAAATCCTTTCCCCTGGCTGCATCCGGCCAGCATGTTGAACATGGATCAAAACAGCGATCTGCTGGTGCAATTGGCCGTAGTCAAAGGGGCGATCCGGCCCTGGTACACCGTGACATTCAACGGCACGAAACCGTACCTCTACCCGCTGCGCGTCATTTTCCCGTGGGGATTGGGTTGGCCACTCTTCTTGACCGCTTTGGCCGGCTGGGGTTATAGTCTTTCCCGGCTGTGGCGCGGCGACAAAGCGGATTGGCTCCTGCAGGCGTGGATGTTGAGCTCGTTTCTCTCCACCGGCGCCAGTTTTGCTAAGTTCAGCCGCTATTTCTTGCCGTTGGTGCCGTTCATGGTCCTGGTGGCGGCTCGGTTCCTGGTCGTGCTGTGGCAGCGACGTTCCACAAAAGCATGGCGCTATGCCATTATTGGCCTGGCCGGGGCAGTTTTTCTCTACAGCGCCGCTTACACGATGGCTTACGACGGGATTTACAGCCAGCCGGACACGCGTCTGCAGGCGCTGCGCTGGTTCAAAAAGCATGTGCCGCCCGGCAGCAGCGTGACCATGGAATTCGACGCCATGATGAAATTTGGCTATCACCCGGAGCGATTTGGCCTGACTGGCTACGATATCCGGGTGATCGATCACTACGCGCCGGACGGCAAAGCCGCTCCGTTGCACCAAATCCCGGCTATCTCTCCGGCGGAGAAAGCCGCTTATTTGCACCGGATCCTGGACCACAGCGATTATGTCGTTATTGAGGAGATGTGGGCGCGGCGATTCTGGCGCTATCCACACCGGTTCCCGGCCGAGGCGAAGTTCTACCGGGAACTTTTCGACGGCAAGTTGGGCTACCGCCGCGTGGCAAATTTCCGGGTGACGCCGCATTTAGGCCCTTGGCATCTCAACGACGACAATGCCGAGGAATCTTTCATCATTTTCGATCACCCTCGCGTGGATATTTTCCGGCGGGAGCCGTAAACCATGTCCCCACGAGCCGTCTGGCGCACAGCACACCACTGGATACAGAGGCAGCGAAGTCGTTGGCTTCTCTACCTCGTTCTGCTCATCATGCCGTTCATGCTGCGCTCGGCGACGTTCCTGCCACCGCGAACATTTCCGCAGACGGTAGATTGGTTGGTACAGGATCAGCGTTTCAGCATTCCGGCCTGGGAAAGTCACGCGCTGGTGAGTGTGGCCGCAGAGCGGCGAGAACAACCAACTGCTGGTTTATCTGCTTCGGCGGCCCACGACGACGTGCTGGCCTATTTGCGGCGTGCCCAAGAAATAGGCCGTCTGGAACAGCGTATCAGCGACCTGCGCGCCAAATCCTCCAGCGCGGCGGCGTTTGCCGCGGCCAGCCGGCCGCTGCAAACGGATCTGTCCCGACTTCGGCAGAAGCAAGCGAAGAGCAGGCTATCCGTGGAAGCGATCATCGAAGGACAGGTAGGATCCGTCATTGCCGATTGGCGCTTAGGCCTGTTCGATCAGGCACTGCCGCCGGTGCTATTTCGTTTTGAGGAGCCGCCTTACTACTTAGTGCTCTCGCCGCGGGCCAAAATCCAGCTGATCAAGGGTGTTTATCTGGAGCCGGGGCTTTCTCTCTCTCAACGGGAGCACATCGAGGCGGAAATGGAAACGCATTTCCCCGATCTCAGCGCGTTGGTGACCGGCATCGGCGGTTTTTCCACCTGGCCAACCATGGTTGTGGACCAAGCCTCTCTTGCCTGGATATTGAGTACCGTGGCGCACGAATGGACGCACACCTATTTGGCGTTTTATCCGCTGGGACAGCATTATTTCGCCAGTAACGATGCCCAGGTGATGAACGAAACGGTGGCGGACATGGTGGGGAACGAGGTGGGCCGAGAGACATTGCGGCGCTACTATCCTGAGTTACTGCCACCGCCGCCGCAGCCTACGCCGACGCCCCGGCCCGGGGTGACGCCGACCCCGCCCGCGTTCGATTTCAACCGGGAAATGCGCATCACCAGGGAGGAAACGGACCGGTTGCTGGCGGCTGGACAGATTAAAGAGGCCGAGGCATATATGGAAAAGCGCCGGCGTTTCATGGTGGCGCACGGTTATTACATTCGTAAACTCAATCAGGCGTATTTTGCTTTTCACGGCAACTACCGGGCCGCACCGGGCGGACCGGCCACGCCGAAAAAAGATCCCATCGGGACACGGATGCGCCTTTTGCGCCGACGCTCGCCGGATTTACGCGCGTTTTTGCACCGTGTGCGAGGCATGACTAATCTGAATGACTTGAAACGGGCGGTGGATCGGTGATCCGCTTTACGCCGCCGTTGCAGCCGGCGCAGTTTCAACGCCGGTTGAACAGATTCGTCGCCGAAGTGTCACTGGGCGGGGAGATAGTTTTGGCACACGTGCCTTCCTCCGGCCGGTTGGGAGAATTGTTCCTCCCCGGCGCCGAGGTATGGCTGCAGCCAGCGGCCTCGCCCCGGCGCAAAACTGCCTACACGCTGAAATTGGTGCGGGCGGCCGGTGGTGTTCTGGTGGCTATCGACACGCAATTGACCAACCGGCTGGTCGGCGCGGGGTTGCGCGCTGGCCGCTTCGCCCCGTGGCAAACGTACCCGAACGTGCGCGCTGAAGTGCGCCGGGGGGATAGCCGTCTCGATTTCCTGCTGACCGACGGGGAACGCCGCTGCTGGGTGGAAGTGAAAAGCGTGACGCTGGTGGAAAACAGCGTGGCGCTTTTCCCGGACGCGCCCACGGCCCGCGGCCGCCGCCATTTGGCCGAATTGACGGCGGCCCGGCAAGCGGGCGATGCAGCCTGCGTACTCTTCCTGGTGCAGCGGGAGGACGGTCGTTTTTTGGCGCCCAACGCGTGCACTGATCCCGCTTTCGCCGGCGCATTGTGGCACGCGCAAGCGGCCGGCGTGGTCGTACTCGCTTATCGCTGCCGGGTGACGCCGGAATTCATCGCGGTGGACTTTGCCGAGCCGCTACCGCTACGCCGTTAGCCGGCCGGTTTCACGCGTCCTCGCACAGACCGCTGCTGATATATTTGCTACCGTCGTCCGGCAGGACCGCCACAACGACGCCCTGGCTGAGTTCTGACGCGATTTGTAAAGCAGCAAATATGGCTGCTCCGGCGGAGAAGCCGACGAACCATCCTTCTTCCCTGGCCAAGCGCAAAGCTGCACAACGTGCTTCTTCTCCCGTTACTAATATGGTACGGTCTGGAAAAGTTGGGTCGAAGATGGCGGGAATCTGTGAGGTGGGCATATGCTTTAGTCCCGGAATTTTCTCGTTGGCCGCGGCTGGCTGCACAGCTATGATTTCGATGCGCGGATCTCTTTCCTTTAGATAGCGTCCCGTCCCCATCAGCGTGCCGCCGGTACCGACACCGGCTACGAAATGCGTGATCCGACCGCCGCTCTGCGCCCAGATCTCCGGGCCGGTGGTGTGGTAATGGGCCAGCCAGTTGGCCGGGTTGCTGTATTGATCAGGATGAAAGTATTTCTCTGGTGCGGCAGCGATGCGTTTCTGTACCAAGGCGATGGCACCATCGATGCCCGTGGCAGGATCGGATTCGATGACGGCGGCGCCGTATACTTTGGCAAACCGTTTGCGCTCTATGCCTACGTTGGCCGGCGTGATCAGTTCCACCGAGTAGCCTAACGAAGCGCCGATCATGGCGTAGGCCAGGCCGGTGTTGCCGCTGGTGGCGTCGATGATGGTCTGACCGGGGCGCAGTGTGCCGTCCTGTTCTGCCTGCCGGATCATGCGCAGCGCCGGACGCGCTTTCACCGAGCCGGATGGGTTCGTCCATTCCGCTTTGGCTAAGATGCGTACTGGCCTGCCCGGCTGCCAAATATGGCAGGGTTCTATCATGGGCGTATTACCGATGTAAGATAAAATGTGTTGCGGTGTCGGTGTCGACGGCTGTTCATGCCAAAGCGGATCTATCGGTTTTCGTGCATTCTTTAGCTGTGTGAACATTTTTCTACTTCCCTTTCTATTGTGCTTGGCCATGGTCGTTATTACGATGGGCAAAGCAACTCTGTTCTTTAGACGCCGCGTGTGGCCGGTAATTTACTTGGGCCGGGTAGCAACGTCATAAACTGGCAATCTTGGGATGGAAAAAATAGGTTAATCTTGGGCTATTATTGTGACGGTGTGTGACGATCCTTCCGGGTTATACCCGGCCGTCACAACAGAGCCGCATGCAGAGGGCGAGCACAGCGTTGCGGCTATGCCCGCTTACTACAGGAGCAACAGAAATAAGTCGATTGGTACAATGATATAGCGATAGACATTTTCATGCTCTTTATTTTACAGAACTATGTCTTTTTGTCAATTTTATGTCGTGTATTGGAGGAGTGGGCCGATAGGGTTAGGCTCTGTGCCTGTACCTACTTGGCGCCCAGCGACTAAAAGTCACGGCAACGTCTGCAAAATCGCCCTACGGCGATTAGCTTGCAACCTGCGCAGGCAGGTTTCGCAGTTGTGGCAACGATTTCTAATTGCCGGATGAGGCACATCAGTGTTGATCGGCGTTCTATTTTCCGGAGGAGAGGGTAGCCGAGGGCATTGCCCTCGGCCACCCTCCAGAGAAGCTTATTTTCAGAGAAGTTTGTCATTGCGAGGCCCGGCAGGGCCGTGGCAATCTTCCTCACTGGCGTTGGAGATTGCTTGACCAAAAAGAGGGTCACACTGTCGCTTCGCTCGCAATGACATGACTAATTTGAAGGCATTGCGTCAGCTGTATTTAGGGGTGACCTCTCCGCTAATCTGCGCTTAGCTTTTTCCCCTCCCCGTACCGGGGAAGGGAAGGCTTGCTGCCCTTTTGGGCGGTAAGCCAGGAGAGAGGTCTTATTTTCGGAGGAGTCATCATGAGCCTATGGCGCACCACAGCGGATGAAAATAAGCCGGTAGCCGACAGCCAGTAGCTGTCAGCAAGTACGCCGCCACAGAGGAGCTTGTAGCCGAGCGA
>WFQU01000180.1 GCA_015486845.1 Anaerolineae bacterium
CCTGGACCAAATCCACGGCGTTGGGGTCGCCCAGCCAGCGCTTGGCGAATTCGTGGATCAAGTCAATATCAAAACCAACGTTCTTCCCTTGCGCATCCACGAAGCCGAACGGTTTGAAATCATATTTGACACCGGCAATGATCTTGCCGCGTGCTTTGATCTTTGCTACAGTAGAAATTTGCCCTTTGGGCGCGACAGCTTTTGTAGGAGCCGGAGCCTTAGTTGCAGCAGCCGGCGCTTTAGTTGCAGCAGCCGGCGCCTTGGTCGGCGCGGCCTTGTTGCCGCAAGCACTGAGCAACATAGTTCCAATGAGCAACAGCGTCATTACAATAAAAAACTTAGAATGCTTTTTCATGTTTCTTCTCCTCAAAATGTAGAATGGTTCACCGTAGTGAACTTATCCCATAAACAATTAACCGGCAAACTATCCTGAAACGGACTTTGGCTTTTGTCTATCGAAACGCTCACCTCCTTTCAGATTTACTGATTAAACGAAGCATTGATTACGTACCTAAGTCCTGACGCCTGACTTGGGAGCGGGTTTCCCTACGCGCCTCGCAGTAACTTGGACAGGCATTCTAATGGTGTAATATCTGGCTTAGGAAAAGTTTGGCCCGATCGGTCTTAGGATGGTAGAAGAAATCGTCTGGGGACGCTATTTCTACGATCTGGCCCGCATCAATGAACACGATCCGGTCGCCGACTTCCCGGGCAAAGCCCATTTCATGGGTAACCACGATCATCGTCATACCGCCACGAGCTAAATCTCGCATAACATCCAGCACTTCCTTAATCATTTCAGGGTCTAAAGCAGAAGTCGGCTCATCAAATAACATCAATTTCGGCTCCATAGCCAGCGCCCGAGCAATGGCCACCCGTTGTTGCTGCCCACCGGAAAGATGCCCGGGGTAGGCATATGCTTTCTCTTTGATGCCAACCCGTTCTAACAAGCTCATGGCAATCTCTTCGGCTTCCGCTTTCTTCAAGCCTTTAACTTTGATGGGCGCTAAAGTGATGTTCTCAATAACACTTTTATGGGGAAAGAGATTGAAATGCTGGAAAACCATGCCGATATTCTGTAACAAGTCGTAACGGATGCGCCCGTCACTTATATCCCGTCCGAGGACGGAAAGTTTCCCGTCATTAATCTCTTCCAGTTGGTTGATGCAGCGAATCATGGTGCTTTTTCCGGAACCTGACGGTCCAGCCACAACAACGACTTCCTTTAGGTCAACGGATACTGTGATATCCTGAAGTACATGGTTGCTGCCAAACCACTTGTTGACATGTTCAAACTGTACAATAGGTGCCACCTCTGCCTCCTTTTATTAAAAAGCCGAGAAATTGCAAGGATATTTTAATCACTGCTGCAAGAGATCATAAATTGAGACGAAGACACAAATATTTATTTCGGGTAGTAACTACAAAACCAACGCCCCCGGCGGTTGGCCTCTTGGTTTCCATACTGCCTACACAAACTTAACAATGATAATTAGTGCCAATCGTGATCACTGGTCTAAAAATAAGCCACATCAACAACGCTGGTACTTCTTTGCTTGGTAAAATGAAGCTTATTGGCAGATGGAGCTATCTTCCGAAGATCGTTTCCGTATGATTTATATGTGTATTTTACAACTGAAAGAGCTTTTCACACAGAGTAAGAACAATTTCTGTCGGTGTCCAATTTTGTATGCTGTTACTTTCTATTTGCGCAATGTGTAAAGGATATGACACTTCAGGAATATATTGTGCGAACACGGTACATTGTTCTCGCTTAACATCCAGCAATAACCATAGAATTCAACACATTATAGCTGTGTCACAGGAGATCGTCAAATTTGCTCCTCGCTAACGGAATAATTTGAATATAAACGAACCATCGTACAAGGATATATTGCTACCGAAAATCGGCAAAGCATAGCGGCAAAAATATTACAGCAGGACAGGAATGCTGACGCTGCGGCCATTGCTGCTTTTGCAGCCAAATCCATTCTAGTTAATATCGGCAGTGGCAAAGGAGCTTTACCGTAGGAACAAGAAACGAAGCAGGGTACGTTCTATGGTTTCTCCAGCAATGCATCCAGCCTGCCGTTGACCGAGCAGGCCGATTTCGGCACGGCGACGCACTCATCTCACATCGGCAGGCCCATATCGGCTCCCGTGACAGGTTCAACTTCTAAGCACAGCATCTTGATGTTAACTTTTTTCAGTGGACAGAAACTTCACTGATATGGCACGACGCGCTGGATTCTGGCGCCCAGCCGGCGCAATTTGCCATCAATGTCCTGGTAACCGCGGTCAATCTGCTGGATATTATCGATGCGGCTCTCTCCTTGTGCCGTCATTGCGGCGATGAGGATAGCCATGCCGGCTCGAATATCGGGGCTGGTAAGATGTTGACCGTGCAATGGCGTTGGACCGCTGACCACAGCGCGGTGTGGATCGCACAGAATGATATGAGCACCCATGCTGATGAGCTTATCCACGAAATAAAGCCTGCTCTCGAACATTTTTTCATGGGCCAGAATCATTCCGTCTGCTTGCGTGGCGATCACGAGTGCGATGCTCATCAAATCGGCCGGGAACATAGGCCAGGGAGCATCGTCGATTTTGGGCACAGCGCCGCCGATGTCGGACATAATCTCTAACTGTTGGTTATCGGAAACAACTAAAACATCCTTTTCCCAGCGCATTTTCACGCCCAATCGTTTTTGGAAGACGAAACCCGCCATTTCTAATTCTGTTTTGCGCGCGCCATGAATACGTATTTCGCCTGGCGTCACCGCTCCCAGTCCGACGAAACTGCCTACTTCTAACAGGTCCGGTCCAATGCTAATTTCGCCACCATGCAAAGCGTCTACGCCTTCAATACTGATCTGGTTGCTACCAATACCGCTAACCTGGGCGCCCATGTTATTCAGAAGACGACAAAGGTCTTGCACGTGCGGCTCAGAGGCCGCGTTGCGAATAACCGTGCGACCTTTTGCCAGCACTGCGGCCATAATAGTGTTTTCAGTGGCGGTCACGCTGGCTTCATCTAATAAGATGTCACTGCCGTGTAATCCGTTGCTACGCAAATGGAAATAGCGGTTATACGTAACCTGGGCACCTAACGCCTCGAAAGCAAGAAAATGCGTATCCAACCGGCGCCGGCCGATGACATCGCCGCCCGGCGGGTAGAATTGCGTTTCGCCATAGCGCGCCAACAGCGGCCCAGCCAAGAGAATGGAAGCCCGAATGCGCTGGCACAACTCAGGATCCAATGTAGTCTTCTGAATATGTTGCGCCTGGATGCGCAAAGTGTTGTGGCCCAGCCAACGGTAAGTCGCACCTAAATCGGTGCTAATCTGCAACAAAGTCTCGATGTCGCCAATGTGCGGCACATTTTTGATGATCACTGGCTCGCTGGTGAGCATTGCCGCAGCAATGACCGGCAACGCAGCATTCTTATTGCCGCTGATAGTCACATCTCCGTTGAGGGGGTGTCCGCCTTCGACAAGAAAATAGGCCATGGGATGCTCCTTTGTTGGTTAGATTACTCCTCTGAAAATAGAACGCAGATAAACGCAGGCTGCCCTGTCCGGCGATTAGAAATCGCTGCTACAACTGCAAAACCTGCCTGCGCAGGTTACATGCTAATCGCCGTAGGGCAATTTTGCAGACGTTGCCGCGACTTTTAGTCGCTGGACCGAGTCGTTACCCCCGGTCCCCCAATTCTGGGGGTGTGTTGCTCTCCCCCCCAAGGTTGGGGGATAGGGGGCATTTTCAGCCGCTGTGGTGCACCTGTCTGCGTGCCCGCACAGGTAGGCCACAGGCTCACGTCGCCTCTGCGGGAAAGATCACTTCGACCTTCGCACTTACAGAAACGTTCCAGGTCGTGGCAGCGTTCCCTTCGCGAAGGGAAATCTCCAAGAAGTTTTGGCTGCCGATAAGCGCCAACGGCTGGCCTCGGCCAACGGCCGCGTAATGTGATTGAACGCCATGTAAAGTGTGCCCGGCAACACGGATAACGATTCCCGACTGGACATTTTCTATATCGGCTGCGGGAATGTTGGTGATCAGGTTGCCGAAACGATCCGTGTGCAAAATCGTGCCGTTGATTTTATTTTCTTCGCGTTCCGGTTTCCAGCCTGGCAGTGTAGTCCACGTCGGTTGTTCGCTTCCTAAAGAGGACAAAGGAACCCCACGCGCTAAATAGGCGCCAACCGGGGCAAAAATGTCCCGCCCGTGGAAGGTGTGGCTGAGGGAAGAGAGCCAATAAGCAGGTTTATTCAAATGAATGACCTTTTCCACGTTCAGTTGGGCCAAAATCGGTGCTAAGACACCATTATCCGGCGCGACGAAGAAACCATGATCGCTACTCACGGCGATGGGATGGCGCGTCGAACCAACGCCTGGATCAATGACGACAATATGCACAGCATCGGCAGGAAAATACGAGATGACCGAATTGAGAATATAAGCGCCTTCCCGGATATCAAACGGTGTGACTTCGTGACTAATATCAACAATTTGAGCAGAAGGCAAAATGTTCAGGATAACGCCTTTCATGGCCGCGACATAGCCATCTGCCGTTCCAAAATCTGTTGTCAGCGAAATAAGCGGCTGGAATGATGTAGGCATTTCTTCTCATAGCCTCTCGAAAACAATTTGTAACTGTGTTATGTATTCTCACCTATCATTGTACCCGATGCACCGCCTTTTTTGCCAGTGAGGAGAGGGAACGTGCAGCGGATAGATGGAGACAATGCCTTCGTCCACCCGCTTTAGTCACCCGGCACTATCGCCACTTATGACGATGGTCATGGAGCCAGCACGCCTTCGACGGTAAGATAAACAAAGTTATGTCTTCCATCATGGAAGCAAACTACCAAAGATTGACAGTTAAATTGACAGCCGGGGAACATTGTGATAGCATGCGCAATGTCTGGCAATGATTACGATCGGTGCATCTTTATGGTGCAGTTATAAATGGATCTATCTGTTCTTTTAGTACGTTATTTCCCCGGAAAGAGCAGTATAACATTCTGAATGTATCATTCACGAGGATGTGTATATGCCTGCAAGCTATTTACCGTTACTGATTCTGTTCATTGTTATACCTCTTTTTGTTGTTGTGGCTATTGGTTTCCCCACTGTCATGGGGCCCCATCACCCGTCTAAGATCAAAGGGGAGCCCTATGAATCCGGCTTGACGCCTTTCGTTTCCTCTCGCCGCCGTTTCCCCATCCATTATTACATGACGGCGGTGCTTTTCATGATTTTCGACATCGAAGTGATATTCCTCTTTCCCTGGGCTGTTTTAGCGCGCAAATTGAAAGTTTTCGGCCTGGCGGAAATGGGGTTGTTCTTTTTAATTCTAATTCTTGGTTATTTTTACGCTTGGCGTAAAGGGGCTTTTACCTGGGAGCGTTGAGGCAACCGTTGCCGGATTAGCTAACAAGCTTGCCGAAATAGGCCTCTCGCATAATCTGGTTTAGCCCCTCACAATGCGAAGCGTGTGAAGGAGTTCGTTTGCATGGGATTGGAAAACTACCTGAGTAATGAAGGCTACATCACAACATCTTTGGAGCAGGCGGTTAACTGGAGTCGCAAATATTCCGTTTGGCCGCTTTTGTTTGGCCTGGCCTGTTGTGCCATCGAGATGATCACTGCTGGCACCAGCCGCCACGATATCTCCCGCTTTGGCGCCGAGGTCTTTCGCGGTTCGCCGCGGCAAGCCGATCTCATGATCGTGGCCGGCCGAGTTTCCAACAAAATGGCCCCGGTGATCAAAAAACTGTACGACCAGATGCCGGAGCCGAAATGGGTCATCGCCATGGGTATTTGCGCCTCGGCCGGTGGCCCGTTCAATAACTACGCCGTCGTGCAAGGCGTGGATAAAATCATCCCCGTGGACGTCTACGTGCCCGGCTGTCCGCCGCGCCCGGAAGCTTTATTTTACGGATTGACCATGTTGCAAGAAAAAATCATGCATGAACATTTCTCCGATCGTGATTATCGCCGGCTAACGCAGGCAGAAGCACAATCGGTTGAGAAATAGCAGCGTGTCTTTTTTTAACTTTGTCCTGATGGAGAGATAGCATTGGCGACGCTTATGGAAATTTCGAGTCAACCGGACACAGCCGGAGAAACCGAATCGGTACAACGGCTGCAGCAACAATTCCCCGGCGCGATTTTAGCAACGGATAATTTCCGGGGGCAGCAAGCGGTCACGGTGAAAGCTGAGCGGCTGTTGGACGTGGCCCGGTTTGCGCGTGATGCGCTGAAATACGACTTACTGATGGATGTAACCTCTTACGACCGACTACAATTGGGCGAGGAGCCTCGCTTTGTGGGCGTGTATGAACTGCATTCCGTCCAACACAACCGGCATTTGCGCCTGTGCGTGCCGGTGCCCGACGACAAAAAGCCTCAATTACCTTCGGTAACAAAAATATGGCCTACCGCCAATTGGCACGAGCGTGAAGCGTACGATCTGATGGGCATTCGTTACAAAGGCCATCCTGACCTAAAGCGAATCTTGATGCCCGATGATTGGGTCGGCCACCCACTGCGCAAAGATTACGACATTAACCGGGAACAAGTGCCTTTCACGGTGAATTGGGGCGATCCAGAATTCGAGAACATGGGCCAGCAAATCTTGGAGCCCATCGTCCCGGCGATGGAGATCCCGGACGGTATGGATCATCGCCATTTAGTGATCAACATTGGGCCGCAACATCCCAGCACGCACGGCGTCTTGCGACTAATCACCGAATTGGAAGGCGAAAAAGTGGTGCGGGTCGATCCAGATCTCGGCTATCTGCATTCCGGGTTCGAGAAGCAAGGCGAAAACGTCCGTTGGAAAGATTTCGCTTATTACACCGACCGGATGGATTATCTTTCTTCCATGTCCAACAATTTGGGTTACGTTCTGGCGGTGGAGCGGTTACTAAACATCGAAGTGCCGCCCCGGGCGCAAGCGTTGCGCGTCATTATGGCGGAACTGCAACGTATCGCTTCGCATTTGGTTGCGCTGGGCACGGCGGTGCTGGATCTTTCTGGTACCAGCATGGCTTTCTTGATGTACGCATTCAGGGAACGTGAGCTGATCACCGACATTTTCGAAATGGTCAGCGGTGGCCGGCTAACCCTCTCTTATATGCGCATCGGCGGCCTGGCCGATGACGTGCCCCCGGCTTTTGATTACAAAGTGCGGCAAGTTTTGGAAGTAATGCCTTCCCGCATCGATGAATACGACCGGATGTTGACCCGCAGCGCTATTTTCCGCGGGCGCTCTGTGGGAATTGGCGTGTTGCCGGCGGCGGACGCCATCGCATTAGGCGTGACTGGCCCCATGTTGCGGGCAGCCGGTGTGCCTTACGATCTGCGCAAATTACGGCCGTATTGCGGCTACGACCAGTACGATTTCGACGTAGTTACCGAGACAGGCGCCGACGTGTATGCCCGCTATTTAGTACGAGTCAACGAAATGCGCCAATCGCTGCGCATTATCCAGCAGGCATTGGACAGCTTGCCGGAGGGGCCGGTAAACGTGGACAATCCGAAAATCGTTCCGCCCCGGCGCGAGCTACTGGACCAAGACATGGAAGCGCTGATTCACCATTTCAAGTTGTGGACGGAAGGAATGAAAGTCCCGGCCGGATCGGTTTACAGCGCCACGGAAAACCCGAAAGGTATTTTAGGTTTCTTCCTAGTGAGTGATGGCTCGGCGCACCCCTATCGGCTGCGCGTGCGCGGACCTTCTTTCGTGAATTTGCAAGCGCTGAACGAAATGGCGCAAGGACAATATGTGGCGGATTTGATTGCGTCGTTGGGTTCTGTGGATATTGTTTTGGGTGAAGTGGATCGCTAAATCCGCCCTCATCGCAAACGTCAACAGGCAATAGGTAACAGGAGTAATGCATGTTATCACCTGAAGTGAAAAAAGAGATTCAACAGGTTATGAAAAAATATCCTGACTCGCGCTCAGCTTTGGTGCCGGCACTTTACATCGCCCAGCGTGAGGTCGGGTGGCTTCCTCCGGAAGTGCAGGATGAAGTGGCGGCACTTTTCGAGATAGAACCAGCGGAAGTGCACGCCGTGGCCGGTTTTTACAACATGTTGTACAAAGACCCCCATGGCAAATACCATCTGGAAGTATGCACCAACGTTGGCTGTAAATTACGCGGTTCCGACAAGATCGTCGATCACCTGAAATTCAAGCTGGGCATCGATTTTGGTGAGACTACGACGGACGGGATGTTCACGCTGGATCATGCCGAGTGCATGGGAGCTTGTTCCACCGGGCCGGTGATGAGCGTGCGTCCGGTGCACCACGAGTTGGGCAAATATTACGAGAATTTAACGCCGGAACGGGTAGACCAAATCATCGAAACATTGCGCGACGATGGCTTTCCCGCATCGCTGGAAAGGGATCCGGCCGGGCCGCCGCCGCACGGTGGCATGGCGGAGCCGGTCTTGTTGGCGCGGGTGGACAAGCCGGACTCGCACAAAATCGACACGTACTTGGCCGATGGCGGCTATGCTGCTTTGCGCAAGGCGGTCGGCATGGGGGCGGACGCCGTCCTGCAAGAGGTGAAGGCTTCCGGGATACGCGGTCGTGGCGGTGCTGGATTCCCAGCCGGCGTGAAATGGAGCTTCCTCCCTAAAGGGGTATATCCGCGCTATTTAGTTTGCAACGCGGATGAAAGTGAGCCGGGCACATTCAAAGACCGCCTTTTGATGGAATACGACCCACACCAAGTCATCGAAGGCGTAATTATTGCTTCTTTTGCCTGCGAAGTGAAGCACGCTTTCATTTACATCCGCGGCGAATACGGTTTTGCTTACCAACGCTTGGTGCAGGCCGTCGACGAGGCTTACCAGCATGGCTTTCTGGGCAAAAATATCCTGGGCAGCGGTTATGATCTGGAATTGACCGTGCACCGTGGCGCCGGCGCTTACATTTGCGGCGAAGAAACGGCGCTGTTGACATCGTTGGAGGGCAAGCGGGGACATCCTCGGCTGAAGCCGCCGTTCCCCGCAGTGGAAGGCCTGTACAGCAAGCCGACCGTTATCAATAACGTAGAAACCCTCAGCAATGTACCGCACATCATTGCGCGGGGTGCTGACTGGTACAAGACTTTCGGGACGGAAAAGAGCACCGGTTTCCGTCTTTTCTCCCTCAGTGGCCAGGTCAAGAAGCCGGGCGTCTACGAATTGCCCCACGGCACCACTTTACGCACACTAATTTATGAATACGGCGGCGGCACGGTGGACGACAAACCGATCAAAGGGATTGTGCCCGGCGGTCTCTCTATGCCGATTCTACCGGCAGATAAGCTGGACACGCCGCTGGATTTCGAGTCAGTGCAAGCAGCCGGTTCCATGTTAGGCTCGGCTGGAGTGATCGTTTTCACCGAGGATATGCCCATCGTGAGCTTGGCCAAGAGAACCGTCGCATTCTACCGTGACGAATCCTGTGGAAAATGTTCTCCTTGCCGGGAAGGCGGAGGCTGGTTAGAGAAAATACTGGAGCGTATCGAAGCGGGCGGCGGGCGGCCTGAAGACTTAGACGAGATGATGCGCATTAGCAAATTCATTGAGGAACAAACATTTTGTCCCTTTGGCCCGGCGTCCGTTTGGGGCTTACAAAGCGCTATTCGTCTCTATCGTGATGAATTTTTAGCTTATATCAAGAAAACGAATCCGGAGGGCAAAGCGCCGCAGGTGCCGGTGCGCCCGATTTTCCGGCCGGACGTGGGAAAACCGGCGCATCCCCGGGATTGACTTAGCGGGGAAGGAAATAGCTGTTCTTGTTAGCCTGAAGAAGAAACCGTGACAGACGTTAAATGCTTTAGATTGTGACTGATAAGTCCATACAGCGTTGTGTAATTTGGCAACGCATAGCAGGTAGGTGATTGCATGGCTGATATGGTCAAATTTACCATCGATGGGAAAGAAGTGGAGGCGCCGGCCGGCGAGTTGCTGGTCGATGCGGCCAAACGCATTGGCATCAATATCCCTGTTTTCTGTTCCCATCCGAAATTAGATCCATTGGGTGCTTGTCGCATGTGCTTAGTGGAAGTGGAAGGCCGCCGCGGCCGTCAGTTGGTGACTTCGTGCACCACGCCGGTTTCCGAAGGGTTGGTGGTGTATTACGACAGCGAAAGGGCACGTGCCGCACGCGCCGGCACACTGGAATTGCTGCTAATCAACCATCCGCTGGATTGCCCCATTTGCGACAAAGGGGGCGAATGTCCATTGCAGGATCAAGCAATGGAACACGGCAACGGCGAGAGCCATTTTGTGGAAGAAAAACACCACAAAAACAAGCGCTACCCCATCAGTGACTGGATCATGTTGGATCAAGAGCGGTGCGTGGTCTGCTGGCGTTGCATTCGCTATTTGGATGAATGGGAAGACAAACCGCAATTGGGACTCTACCATCGCGGCGGCGAAACGGTCATCGATATCGCACCGGGGCACCCCTTGGATGCTAAGACCAGCGGCAACATCGTCGAAATGTGTCCGGTGGGCGCGTTGACCAGCCGGGTGAGCCGTTTCAGCTACCGGCCTTGGGAACTTTCGCACACGGACAGCCTTTGTACGCACTGTGCGCTGGGCTGCAATGTACGGGTGGACACGCGTCTCAACCAGGTGAAACGTTTGCTGGCCCGGGAGAATCCGGCGGTGAACGACCAGTGGTTGTGTGACAAAGGGCGTTTCGCTTTCGGTTATATGCAGCATGAATCCCGGCTGACGCAACCTTTGTTGCGCAAAAATGGCACGCTGCAGCCCGCTTCCTGGGAAGAAGCGTTAGACGCGGTAACGGCTAAGTTAGTAGAAGCAAGCAAGCAGCCGCAGCGAGTCGCGGCTATCGGTTCCGCCAAAGTGAGCAACGAAGCGAACTACTTGCTACAGAAATTCTTCCGTCAGTACGTGCACAGCAATAACATCGATTTCCGCCACGGCAGTGATATTGCCACAGCAGGCCGGGGCATTCCATCCATCGCCGAGTTCGAGAAAGCGGATCTGTTCGTCCTTTTCGGCGTGGACATGGCGGAGAATATCCCGGTGCTGGATCTCTTCCTGAAACGGGCAGTGAACCGCCGCCACGCCAAGGTTTTGCTGATCAACAGCCGGCGTGTGGAGGACAGCCGCTACGGCACGCTGTTACAGCCGGCGCCGGGCGAGGAAGTATTGCTGTTGAATGGGTTGTCCGCAGCATTGTTGAAGGACGAGGCTATTGCCAAACGGGCCGGGCGGTTGAGCGGTTACAAAGCGTGGCTGGCCGATATGGTCTCGGAACCGACCGCGAAACTGAATTTGTCCGAATCGGACTTTGGCGGGGCGGTGGCGATGCTGCGCCGAGCGCAGCGACCGCTCTTCCTGTACGGCGAAGCGGTGGCTGGCGGCAAGTCCGGCGCGGCGAATGTGACGGCGCTGACCAATTTGGCGCTGCTGTTGGGCGCGGTGGACCGGGTCGGCTATCTGCCTTACGACGCCAACGCCCAGGGCGCTCGGGATATGGGCGTATTGCCGGATCGCCTGCCGGGACAGATCGTGCTCTCCGATGCGTCGGCAGTGAGCCGGCTGCAGCGGCAGTGGGGCGGAACGGTCCCCGCCGAGCCGGGGCTGACTTATCTCGGCATGTTGCAAGCAGCCGCACAAGGTGAGCTGGACTTCCTTTACGTGATGGGTTCCGATCCCGCCGCGGAAGGGATGTCCGAGGCACTGCAAAAAGTCGGTTTCTTAGTCGTGTCCGACCTGTTCCTGACGGAAACAGCGAAATTAGCCGATGTGGTGCTGCCAGCGGCTGACTATGTAGAAAGCGATGGTACTTTCACGAACTTAGAGCGCCGAGTGCAGCGAGCGCCGAAAGCGGTACGTGCGCCAGGGCGGGCGGCGCCGGATTGGCTGATTCTGACCCATTTAGCGCAACGTTGGCCAGTCGTGGAAGAGATCAAAGACCCAAAGCGGAAAAAGAGAGGACACGGCAGGACGCCGAATATTTGGTCATACGCCTCGCCGCAGGATGTGCTTCAGGAGATTGCCCGGGTGGTGCCAATGTACGCTGGCTTGACGTGGGATGCGCTGGGTGATGCCGGCCAGCAATGGCCGGCTGAAGCACTGCCGTTACGGCCTCGTTTACAATCGGTCACGTTGCCCACGCTCTCGCGGCGCTCATTCACGCATTGGCTCATCGCGGAGCGGGTTCTGTACGACGCCGGACAGCTTTTTGCCACAACGGAACAGGGCCATAATCTAATTATGGCACCAGCCGTGCATATCAATTCGCACGATTTGGCTACGGCTTCGTTGGCTGTTGGGCAGGAAATACAGGTGACTTCTCCGCACGGTAGTGTGCGCTTGCCGCTGCTGGTCGACGAAAATGTCTCCCCCGGCACCCTTTTCGTTCCTTTGGGGTTAGCGGGTGCGCCGGCGGAACAATTGTTAGACGGCCAGTACGGGCCAGTACCGGCACGCATCGAAGCAGTGGCGTGAAGGTTGTGCAATTGATGCTTATTGACTTTATCAAAATAAACGGATAGGTTGCCCATGGACTGGACATATTTGCTGATTGTTACGGTAAAAGTTATTGTGGTTGTCGTGGGCCTGCTGGGCGGGTTTGCGTACATGACGCTGGTGGAACGCAAGGTGATCGGCCGTTTCCAGTTGCGCATCGGGCCGAACCAGGCTGGGCCGTATGCTCTTTTGCAGCCCATTGCGGACGCCATCAAAGCGGTGTTCAAAGAAGAGATTATCGTAACCCACGCTAACAAAGTGGTTTACATGCTGGCGCCGGCTATTTCGGTGGGTTTCGCGTTAGCCGCTTTTGCCGTGATTCCTTTCGGCCCGGATATTCATCTGTTCGG
This sequence comes from Anaerolineae bacterium, assembly GCA_015486845.1. GTDB lineage: Bacteria > Chloroflexota > Anaerolineae > JAADDB01 > JAADDB01 > WFQU01. Next base: position 12,864 of record WFQU01000180.1, read on the forward strand.
CCGGACGATTCCGCTGCAGATTGCCGATGTGAACATTGGCTTGCTCTACATTCTGGCTATGGGGGGCTTGGGCACTTACGGCTTGATCCTAGGCGGATGGTCCAGCGGCAGCAATTTCTCGCTGTTAGGCGCATTTCGGACCACGGCCCAGATCATCAGCTACGAGTTGCCCATGGGCATTTTCGTGGCCAGCGTGGTGCTGGGCGCCGGCACATTGCGGTTGAGCGGCTTTGTCGAAGCGGCTCGTCCCTGGTACATGTGGATTTGGCTATGGCTCTCTTTCCCGTTTTACTTCACGGTCATGTTGGCCGAGACGAACCGATCTCCATTTGATCTCCCGGAGACTGAGAACGAATTGATTTCCGGCTTCCAGACGGAATACGGCGGCATCAAATTTGCGCTCTTCTTCATGGCCGAGTACATTAACATGATCACGGCCAGTGCTGTGATGACCACTGTTTTCTTCGGCGGTTGGCGAGGCCCATTTGTGGCGCAATGGCCGTTGTTAGGCGTTGTCTATTTTACGATTAAGACTTTTATCCTGCTCCTACTGTTCCTGTGGGTGCGGGCCAGTTTTCCCCGGCTGCGTTACGATCAACTCATGTCGTTTGCCTGGAAACTGATGTTGCCTGTTTCACTGATCTACTTGGCCATCACGGCCTGCCTGGTTGTGCTGGTTTGAGAGGGAGATAGCAGATGTCTGGTTTGAAAGAGCTTGTAGAGAGCACGCAGCAGCTTGCTCAAGCGATGAAAATCACGTTAAAGGCCGCCATTGAGCCGCCGTTGACGGTGGAATCACCGGTGGAGCCCATTGCGGTTTACCCGCGCTTTCGCGGCCGCCACGAATTGCGGCGCTACGAGAACGGGATGGAGCGCTGCATCGGCTGTGCGCTGTGCGAGGCGGCTTGCCCGACTGGCGCTATCCACGTGGAAGCAGCGGAAAATACAGAAGAGGAACGGCATTCGCCGGGCGAGCGCTACGCGAAAGTTTACGAGGTGAACTTGTTGCGCTGCATCCTTTGCCGTGATTGTGTACGAGCGTGCCCGACAGAAGCGATTATTTTGGGCCGTAATTACGCTTTGGCCAATTACCACCGTCAGGATTTCATCCTCACCAAAGAGGATTTACTGAATCCGCCCGAGCCCAACGTGATCATCAGGGTGAAGGAGTAGCGTCCATGGAATTGGTACTTTTCATCGTCTTTGGTTTATTAGCTTTGATAGGGGCTTTTGGTGTGCTCATCAGCCAAAAGCCTGTGCACAGTGCCCTTTTCTTGCTGCTGAATTTTGTGATGCTGGGCTTCTTGTACTTAGTCCTGGGGGCGCAATTCCTGGCTGCTTCGCAGCTAATTGTCTACGCCGGTGCGATTGTTGTCCTTTTCTTGTTCGTCATCATGCTCATCGGCAGCGATACGGTAGGGGATTTCGTCGCCAAAGGGCGCACGCTTTCCCGCTATTTGAGCATTATTTTGGGTGTACTTTTCCTGGCCGGCGTCGGTTATGCTGTGGGGGCACGTGCCTTTCCGCCGGCTGCCGGGGCGCCCGATTTTGGCACCACTGAAGCGGCGGGGAAAGTGCTCTTCACGCAATTTTTGGTGCCTTTCGAATTAGTCTCTATTTTGCTGTTAGTGGCCATGATCGGCGCCATTGTGCTGGCGCATGGCGTTTGGCCAGCGCCAAGCCGCAGGCCGCGAGAGTAGGGAGGTCACATGGTTCCAACATCATATTACCTGATTTTGGCTGCTATTATTTTCACCTTGGGCGTCATCGGCGTCTTAGTGCGCCGTAATGCGCTGGTCATTTTCATGTCCGTGGAAATGATGATGAACGCGGTAAACCTGACACTGGTCGCGCTGGCCCGGCAGAAAGGGTCATTGGCCGGCCAGGTCTTCGTTTTCCTAATCATGGCGGTGGCGGCCGCCGAGGTAGCCATCGGGTTGGCCATCGTAATGGAGATTGTCCGGCATCGGGATACGACCAACGTGGACGAGTTAAACCTGCTCAAATGGTGAGCGCACAAGGTTTGTTTGACAGGTCGATTCAGTAAATTTTGTAACGTTAAGGTGAGATTCTATGCTCAATTATGCCTGGCTGATTTTGCTTTTCCCCCTTTTGGGGCTGTTAACGAACTTAATTTTGGGCCGGTGGTTGCACGATGAACTGATCGGCTGGATCGCTTCCACGGCGGTTTTCCTCTCGTTCTTAGTAGCGGTGGGATTGTTCTTTGCGCTGCGGAGTTTGCCGGCTGACGGACGCCAGTACCAATTGCTGCTCTGGCATTGGATGCGCGTTGATCTTTTCCGCGCCGATGTGAAGCTGCTTATTGATCCGCTCTCGGTCGTCATGGGCTTAGTCGTGACTGGTATCGGCTTTCTGATCCATGTTTACGCCATCGGCTACATGAAAGGTGATCAACGGGTTCAGCGCTTTTTCGTTTTCATGAACTTTTTTATTTTAGCCATGCTGACGTTGGTTTTCGCCAACAATTTCATCCTTCTGTACGTTGGCTGGGAAGGGGTCGGTTTGGCGTCTTACCTGTTAATCGGCTTTTGGTTCGAAAAACCCAGTGCCGCGGAAGCAGGCAAAAAAGCGTTCTTGGTCAACCGAGTAGGTGATTTCGGCATGGCATTAGCCATCATGTGGATCTTCAAGCTCAGCGGCCGGGTCGAATTTCTTGACATTGCCAAGAATGTCCAGGCGTTGGCGCCGGAGGCCACCGCCATCACGTTGTTGCTCTTGTTAGCTGTGACTGGCAAGTCGGCGCAAATCCCGCTTTACATCTGGCTTCCGGACGCTATGGAGGGCCCCACGCCGGTTTCAGCCTTAATCCATGCCGCGACGATGGTGACGGCTGGCGTCTATTTGATCGCCCGGACGGCGGCGATTTTCCTGCTATCGCCTTTTACCATGACGCTGGTAGCAACTATTGGCGTGGTTACTGCCTTTTTCGCGGCGACCATGGCCATGGCACAAGTGGATTTGAAGCGCATCCTGGCTTATTCCACCATCTCACAGATCGGCTATATGATACTGGGCGTGGGCGTGGGCGCGTTTAGCGCCGGGATTTTCCATTTAGTGACCCACGCCTTTTTCAAGGCGTTGCTCTTCCTTGGCGCTGGCGCGGTGATGCACGCTTTTCACGGTGAATTGGATATCCGCAAGATGGGCGGTTTGCGACACAAAATGCCGCAAACTTTCTGGACCTTTGCTATTGCCGCGGCCGCGTTGGCCGGGCTGCCGCCTTTTGCCGGCTTCTTCTCCAAGGATGAAATTCTCTGGAGCGTCTGGCTACACTCCCCCTGGATGTGGGCTTTGGGCTTGCTGACGGCATTCATGACCGCGTACTACTCGACGCGGGCCGTCGTGGTGCCATTCATGGGCAAACCGCGCGACAAGCATCTCTACGAACATGCCCATGAAGTATCAGCGGTGATGACCGTGCCGCTCTGGTTGCTGGCAATTGGCGCGGCGTTTAGCGGGCTGCTGGGATTGCCGCATATTTCCCTCATCGGCCATTGGCTGGCGCCGGTGTTTGCTTCCTTGCATATGGGCGGCGAGGCGGCCGGCGGCAGCTTGGAGTGGATTTTCATGGGACTTTCCACCTTAGTGGTGTTGGCCGGCATCGGCACGGCTTATTACGCCTACATGGTCAATACGGCCTTCCCACAACAATTCCGGCGCTCGTTAGGATTCATTGACAATCTCGTTCAGCACAAATGGTACGTGGACGAATTGTACATGGCCGTGATCGTGCATCCTCTTTGGGATTTGGGCGGTTGGTTTGCCGATGTATTCGACCGCAAAGTGATCGACGGTGCTGTCAACGGTCTGGCTTGGGTTACCGGTGAAATCGGCGGCGGCGTGCGCAAGTTGCAGACAGGTTTAGTGGGCTGGTACGCGTTTTCATTGTTCTTAGGCGCCGTACTGTTGCTCGGTTATTTCATGTTAATCTGGTAATTCTCAGATTAGGCTGGAGCGGATTTAGGAATGAGCCTGAACGCTATACCATTACTTTCCATAATTATGTTTTTGCCCTTGCTGGGGGCTTTAGTCGTTCTCATTTTGCCCGGAGAAGAGAACCAAAAATGGTGGTCACTTTTGGTGACGACACTAACTTTTTTGCTCTCTTTGGCGCTCTTCTTTTACTGGAAAAATGGGGAAGCCGGCTTCCAGTTCGTGGAGCGTTACGCCTGGATTCCCCAATTAGGGATCGATTATCATCTCGGCGTGGATGGCATCAGCCTCTTTTTGGTGTTGTTGACGACTTTCTTAGGGCCGTTGACCATTCTCTTTTCCTGGGATATCAAAGACCGGTTGAAGACCTATTTGTTCTTGATGCTCTTGCAGGAAGCCGGGGTCATTGGCGTATTCATTTCCTTAGATATGGTTTTGTTCTACCTGTTCTGGGAGTTAACACTCATCCCCATGTATTTCCTCATCGGCTTGTGGGGCGGGCCGAGACGGGTTTACGCGGCGGTCAAGTTCTTCATTTACACGATGCTGGGCAGCACGCTGATGATCATCGCTATCTTGGCGCTGCGCTATTTCTACGGCAGCTTCGATTTCGTGGATTTGTTGCACGGTAAGGGTTTGCCGGCCACGGCACAGTTGGCATTTTTCGGCGCTTTTGCGCTGGCTTTTGCCATCAAAGTACCGTTGTTCCCCTTCCACACCTGGTTGCCGGACGCTCATGTGCAAGCCCCCACGGCGGGATCAGTCGTCCTGGCCGGCGTCTTGCTGAAAATGGGCACCTACGGCTTGGTGCGCTTCTGCTTGCCGCTCTTTCCAGCGGCAACGAAACAAATGGTGCCGGTCATGATGACTTTGGCTATTATCGGCATTCTTTACGCCGCTTTGGTGGCTTTGCGGCAAAAAGATCTGAAAGGGCTGGTCGCCTATTCTTCCATTGCCCACTTGGGTTTCGTGGTATTGGGCATTTTCGCACTGAATCCCTCCGGTATCAGCGGTGCAGTGCTGCAGATGGTCAACCACGGCGTGAGCACGGGCGGGCTGTTCTTTTTGGTGGGGATGCTCTACCACCGGGCACATCGCCGCATGGTAGCTGACTTCGGCGGGCTCTGGAAACAACTGCCTGTTTTCGGCGCCTTTTTCTTAGTGATCATGCTCAGCTCGATTGGATTGCCCGGCTTGAACGGTTTTGTCGGCGAATTCAACATTTTGATCGGCGCATTCAAAGCCAGTAAAATAGCGGCCTTTATTGCTACCATCGGTATCATTTTCGCGGCCTGGTATCTATTGTACGCGTTTCGTCAGGTTATGGAAGGCCCTTTGGATAAACCAGAGAACAAGCTTTTGCCCGATTTGAACGCCCGCGAGATTATCATTTTGGCTTCTTTGGTCGCGGTGATCTTGCTCATCGGCTTGTTCCCGAATATTTTCTTTGCCAAAATTAACCCGTCGGTGCTGGAACTGGTACATTTCGTGAAGATTCATGCGGCGCCGGTGCTCATTACGCCCTTGCCAACGCAATGATGGTTAGTAGATGGCGAATCGCATTATGACAGGCCATTTCGCAGCCTGAGGAACGCTATCTGATTTGTTAAGTCCTGGGAGGACGAGTAGAACGGATGACGATAACACTGCCTTCTATAAGTTTATTGCCTTATTTGCCGGAGATTGTCTTGCTGATCACGGCGTTACTGGTCCTGGTTATCGATACTTTTGCGGGCGAGAAACGCTGGCTGGTCTGGTTAGCTTTATTAGGAACGATCGTGGCCGGTGTGACCACCTGGTCGTTATCCCTAGGACCTACATTATACCTGCAGGATATGCTTGCGGCTGATCCATACGCGCTTTTCATTGACATGGTGGTTCTGATCATTACAGCCATTTCGCTCTTGCTGGCGTATGACTGGCTCAACAGCCACGCCCACCAGCAAGGAGAATATGTAGCCTTGTTGCTCTTCTCTGCCGTCGGCATGATGACCATGGGGGCAGCCACCAACGTGATAACGATTTTCGTGGCGCTGGAGATTCTGTCGTTGTCATTATACGTGTTGACCGGCTTTGCCCGTGAACGGTTGACGTCGGGTGAGGCAGCGCTAAAATACTTCTTACTGGGCGCTTTTGCTTCAGCATTCTTCCTCTACGGCGTCGCATTGCTTTACGGTGCAACCGGCCATTTCGATTTAGTTGGCATCGGGAAGAACATGGCCGGCACAGGTTTGATGGCGGCTGCCGGCGTGGCGCTTTTGTTAGTCGGCTTCTCTTTCAAGGTTGCACTGGCGCCTTTCCACATGTGGACACCGGATGTATACCAGGGCGCCCCCACTTCAGTGACGGCATTCATGTCCGTGGGCGCGAAAGCAGCCGGATTTGCTGCTTTTCTGCGTTTCTTCCACGTGGCGTTGGCTGGAAGTTATGCGACCTGGGGACCGGCGTTAGCCGCTTTGGCGGTGCTCACCATGACGTGGGGCAACTTAGCAGCGTTGAACCAGGAAAGCGTGAAGCGGATGTTGGCTTATTCCAGCATCGCCCATGCTGGCTACGCGCTGGTGGGGCTGGCAGCCGGCAACGCATTAGGCATGAGCGGGCTACTCTTCTATTTGCTGGCTTATGCTTTCATGAATTTAGGCGCTTTTGGCGTGATCATCATGTTGGAGAAAAAAGGCAGCGGCGATCTATCTATGTCTGCCCTGCGCGGCACAGCTCGGGAACATCCTTTGCTAGCGGCAACCATGGCTGTTTTCATGTTCAGCCTGGCCGGCGTGCCGCCTTTGGCCGGTTTCTTCGGTAAATTTTATGTCTTCGGCGCGGCCGTCAAAGCGAACATGACCTGGTTAGCCATCGTCGGCATCATCAACAGCGCGATATCCGCCTACTACTATTTGCGTGTTTCTGTGTTAATGTATATGGTTGAGCCGGACGAGAATACGACAGATGTTGCTACAAACAACCGCCCGGTATTAGCTTTTGCTCTGCTGGTCGCGCTGGTCTTCGTTATCGGCATTGGCTTGTGGCCCGGCATTTGGATGCAAATGGCCCAGCAAGCCGCGGCGTTGTTAGGATAAATGGGCTAATAGGTTAGCAAAATGCCCCGTCCGATAAAGGCGGGGCTTTTTCTTTGCTTCTAATAATTTCACTTTGGTTGTGGGAGGGAACAAATTGAGCAAGAAACCATTGGTTCTGGTCACGAATGACGATGGTATTCTGTCACCGGGACTACGTGCCGCGGCAGAAGCGGTGCATGATATAGCCGACTTGTTGTTGGTTGCGCCTATGCACCAACAAAGCAGCATGGGGCGCAGTCTGCCCCGTTTGAAAGACGGCGTCTTTCAATTAGCAATGATCGATGTGGGCGGAGGGGTGCTGACCGGTTACGGTCTGCCCGGTTCCCCGGCGCAATCAGTGATGTACGGCATTCTGGAATTGGATTATCCGCGCCCCGATTTAGTCATCAGCGGCATCAATTACGGCGAAAATATGGGTACCGGCTCCACCATTTCCGGCACGGTGGGCGCTGCCTTGCAAGCGGCGGATATGGGTATCCCGGCATTGGCTGTCTCTTTAGAAACAGACCGCGCTTTTCATTACAAATATGGCGAAGTAGATTGGCATGTGGCCCAACATTTCGTCCGCTATTTCGTCCAACAGATGCTACAGAAACGCATGCCGTTTGACGTGGACGTGCTCAGTGTCAACGTGCCCAATGTAGCCAGTGCAGAAACCCCTTGGCGGATCACGAGACAATCCCGGCAATCTTATTATCGCTCTCAGCCCACGGGGCGCAAAACGCCCATCGAGGGCGGCATTCTGGATTACCAAATATCCATCGATTGGCACACGTTAGAGCACGATTCGGACATTTACGGTTTTGTCGCCGATCGGGTCGTGACCGTCACGCCGTTAAGCATCGATTTGACTTCCCGCGTCACGCTTTCCGCTTTGCAGGAACTGTTGGCTGCAGGTGACGCCTAACCTTCTCGATCCAGAACCAAAAACCCGACGCAGAGCCGCTGAGGTACAGAGATTAAAGTCAAGGCAAATCCCACAAAATGTCATCGCGAGGCGGTCGAAGCGTGCCGAAGCGAACCCCCACACCGCTTTGGAGATTGCTTCGCCCCCCTACGGGGGCTCGCAATGACATTTGCCTGGCTGAACTGTGTAACTCCTATAAAAGTTCCCCTTTGCGTTCTTACCCCACTTTGCGGCTTGGCGTTAACTGTTTTTTGCCTCTGCGTCTCTTGCGTCTCTACGTCAAATCTCTGCTCAGTGCACAAGAATCTTACCGCTAAGTGCCTAAACGTGATAAGTTGTATAGAGCAGAACGAGCGCGTTGCCAGCTAAAATTACGAGCAGCCCCAGGGCAACCCGCCAAACAATCGCCCCTTTTTCCTCGCTGAGTTCGGCTATGCCACTCACTAACAATGTGTAAATTGGCAACAAGGCTGGGAAGAGATAGCGTCCTTGGGGCTGCCACGGTTGGCCGATCATGGGCAGCAAACTCTGTAGCGTGGCCATGAGGACAGCTAAAGTAGCAAAAACGAGCAGATTTCGTTCCCACCCGGCGGGTAAACGGCACCAACGCCGCCAGGCACCCCACAGCGCGATCAGGTTCGCCGCCAGCAAGAGTGGGTACCAGATGGTCGGCAGTGGCCGCTGCAGCCAACCGAAATTGCCCCAAAAGCCGGCGAAAGTCAGAAGTGTATACAGCGCGTAGCGGTGCAAAGCCGGCCAACGGTAATTGGCCGGCTTAAATAGTTGGTCCGGATAAGACAAGGGGACTTTGAGCCAAACAGACAAAGCGGGCAGAAAGCGGGTGCCGCGCCGGGCCGGCTGTTCGCAATCGCCGTTAGTCAGGATATTTATTCTTTTCCCGGCGATCGTTAGCCGCAGGTTGTCCGCCCAGAGCTTACCAACGACGGCCGGCTGACCGTGGGCACCAACGCCGATGGCCACCCGCACCGTGGTGGCGTTTGGAGCGATGGTGTGTCGCACGTTAATTTCTTGCCAATCCGGGTTAGGCCGGAAACAGTAGTCGCTGCGGCTCACGTTGTCGGTGACCGATAAACAGACAGTGCCGCTTCCCGCGGCAGCGCGAACCCAGCCGCTGAACACTACCGTTTTGCCCTGCAATTGGTGCACCCGCGGTGCTGACAACGGTTGGGCGATATGATGACGGCGCGATGTGTCGGCATCAGTTAACTGGAACCCATGACTGCCTCGCAGTCCGGCACCGGCCAGGCGCTGCGCCGGCTGCGCCCGGCTATCCTGCCACCAACTGGTCGCCCATTTTCCCTGTGGCAAGAAGAGCCATGTTGTGGCCAAGAGCAAACTCCCTCCCAAGACGATAGTGTATAGCAACGCGTAGCGACGTTCTCTTGCTTTCAGCCAGAAAAAGGGAAGCAGAAACGCCGTTGACCCGAGAAATAATGTCGTGCGTTTGCTTTGCCAGGCCAACAAAAGGAGTAGTGGCAGGACCAACAAATGCCAGCGGCGCAGCCGGCGCAGCGAGAGGAATGCGACAGCGAAAAACAACGCACCCGCCAAATTGGCCAAGTTGTCGCTATTCAGGCTACTGCCGATAAACAACGGCATGGGACTGAGCCACAATGCGAGGGGCAATCCGTAACGCAGCAACGGCTTGCCCGGCCAGAGTTCCCGGCCAATCATGGCAACTGTGAGCAGCAACAAAGCATAAAGAAGCAGAGAATAGACCCGGCCGGCATAGAGTTCGGCGGTCGGCGGCGTGTGCGCCGGCAGAATACGGTAGGCGAGTGCCAAAGGAAAATAGTAGAGCGGCTTTTCGTCGCCGACTTGCTCGGCGGAACGACGCAAGAACGGGTTTTGAGCAAAACGGCTGGGTAACGGAACAGGCCGGTTTTGTCCCGTCCAGCGCCAGAAATGGTGCCGATCCAATGCCTGAATGATGCGTCGTTGTAATGAGAAATCAGGCCGTTGGGGGAGATAACCGTTTTGTGCCCACAGCCGGGCATATTCGTAATGGCCCGGCTCATCCGGCGCTTGCCAGGGCGGCACAACGGCGATGTAAAGCAACCCGAGAAGCAAAGTCGCCCAGAAAAAAGTATAGGGAGAGCGAATCTGGTTCGGCCAATGGCGCTTCATCTCACGGCAGGAGCCGTTCTCGCCAGGCCCATTGTCCCAGCAGCGCGATGAAGAATCCCACCAGGAAAGCAGCCAACGCTAATGCTTCAGGCGACCGCTGCGGCGCTGCCGGTTCCGGTTTCTCAGGGCCGCTGTCGATGTGCACCGTACGCAACTGGGCGATTTGTTCTGCCCGAATTTCGCTGATCTTGCGCTGCAAAATGTTATAGCTGTTCTCGGCGTTGTCTTTTTCTCGGATCAACTGTTTCAGCGTAAATGTTTCGTCGGCCAACTGCTTCTGCAAAGCGTTAGCTTCCGGCTCTAAAATAGCAACGCGCTGGCTGATGCGTTCTTGTTCCGTTGTGACAGCTTGTCCCACGGCGCTCAGGTCAGGTAGCGCGGACAATTGCTGGCTGCTGAATTGGTCTTCTGCCGGGATGGCTAATGTGTCCACCATGGCTAACGGCAGCTGTTGAACCGGAGTCCCTGCTTTGCGGGCGGCGGTGATCCGTGATTGCAGTGCGGACAAAGTGGCTTGTGTGTGGCGTAAGTCGGCTAACTGCTGGTTCACGATGCCTAATTGAATAGAAGGCTCCACGAAACCGCCGTAGCCAGTTTTGAGCCCGGTGCGCTCGTTCACTTCCACTGCCAGCCTGCCCTCGGAGACCAACCCTAAGCCGGTCTTGGCTTTGTAATCCTGCAATGCCCGGTCTTTTTCCTGCAATTGTTGGTAAGCTTGTTGGGCCGCTTTTTGGATGCCCGGCAAATCGCTGTTGGGATAATAATAAAGCTCGTTGGCTTCCCGGCAGACGATGGCAGCCCATGTTTGTAGCAAGTCGGTCGTGAGCGCCGGCGTGTCCGCTTTGGCGGTAAGTTTCACAAAAACAGCCTGGGAAGAAGCAGATTGAATCCATTGCCGCAGCGTGAGGGGGGTGCGCTGCTCTTTAGGAAGGCGGTTACCCATGGCGACAATGACCTTATTCAAGACACCTTTACTTTGGGCTAACATAGCAACCTGGTAGCGGATGTCGTTACGGGTATCTGGGTTAGTTTGCAAGCCCGTGGTGAAATTCCATTTATCACGATTGGGTGGCGGCACGAGAAGCATTAGCTCCGCGCTGTAGAGCTTCGGCGCGTTGCCGGTGAAGCGAGGCAACACGGCGGCCAGCCCGCCTGCGATGAGCCCTACGATGATGGCAATGATTACAAAACGCAGCCATGTTTTTTTGATCATGGTGATTGATGTACTCCTTTTGTGGAAAGCTCGGCACGCGGTCGGAATAGGCGTGTACCGTCTTGGTTCATTTGCCAGCGACCCAAAAGGACGGCGTTATTGACCCATGGTTTGCCGTTTACTCGCTGGGCGGTCAAACGCTGGCCGGAGCCCGGTTCATATAAGCCCACCCAAAGCTGATAGTTACCCGGCTGCAACTCGGGCGGCAAATTGAACTGGTGATTGTCCAGTAGTTCGTCGCCAGGTCGCCAAAGTGTTGTGGGCAAATCACCGTGCAGGGGCGGCGCGTCGGCGGTGTGGATAAGTTTGCCATAAGCATCTGTCAGATGCAAAAAAACGGTATAATCTGCGGCCAAAGGCTTGTTCACTTGCCAGCGGAAAGTCAGATCGATGGGCGTGTTATCCACAGTTTGCCGGGGGGTAAGCGTCATACCGGTCAACGTTAATTGCCCGCTGCCAAAATCGTCGCCCAGCGGCTGCATGGATGGCCAGCCCGGCACATGCTCACCGGCATTTGCTTCTAAGCGCACCCGGCCGAAAATGACTTGCCCGCCCAAAGCGTTGCCATGGCTGTCCATCACTGGCAACGCCGGGTTCTGATCCTGTGCGTGATGGAACAGGACGACGCTTAGCCGGGCGGCGGTAGGCAACGCAAACGCTCGGCTAACCGGCACTGAGAGTTGTTCCAAAAGCCAGTGGTTTGTCGGCCAGATTGTCGTGGCGGCGTTGCCTCGGCCGGGATAGCGATGGCGCTCACCCAAGAGACGTCCGCCCCGGCCTAACAGTTTAACGCTGAGAGTTTCGTTGTGCGGCAAGCGGTGATTGATATGCCAGAGTAGCGTAACCGGCACGCTGTCGCCAGGCTGAAAACAGGTTCCAGATAAATGATAAGCCACTAACGTGGCCGCATCGCCGAACTGGGCGTTGATCCTGTGCCAGTCCGATCTTTGCAAGTAGCTCTGTGCTTGTTGCAGAGAAATGGTCGGCGGGCGATAAGCAGGGCGGATGACGCCCAATGCCAGGTAGATGTTCAGTGCGGTGCCGGTCGCGAGCACGGCCAGTAGCCCAATCCGCCGGGGATGCCACAGGCGTCTCCAGCCGGCCGCGCTCCAGACGGCCACCAGCGGCAGGCTATCCAACATGTAGCGGCCGCGCAGCGTGGTGGTGCCATGGGCCATTTCGCGCAGCAAAGGGAGCAGCAAGATGCCAGCGCCGGCTAAGGTCGCCCAGCCGAATGCTTTGGGCCGCCGCCGCGGACAATCATCGCAGTCGTTACCCCATCCTGCTGCGCCGGCCAACAGTAGGATCAGAAAGAGAATAGTCACCCCCCAACCGGGATCTACATTCCCCCACCCGAAAGAGGCCCAATAAGTACGGAAGCCGTAAACGAGTAATGCCGGCGTATTTTGCCACGGCATTGCCCGCAAAACGGATCCTAAATCGCTACTCTGAAAAATGGAAACAGCGTAGGGGTCACGCGGGAAAAGCGTGCCGGTCTGTTGCCAGGTGTGCCATTGCCAAATGCCAACCGCGGCCAGGATGGCGCTGGTGAGCAACAGGCCTCCCAATAGTTTGGCTGTTGGCCATCCGGTGCGCCACGGACGGCGTCGACAGAGAACGACACCGGTCACGGCTACGACGAGCGGCAGAAGCGCCATGGCCAAGGATTTTGTCAACAGCAGAAGGCTGGTGGCGATGAAAAGTTGCAACAACGCCCGGAAAGGCCGCACCCCCAGCAGAGCGCTGAATGCGTAATAAACGACGAAGCCGCCTAAAGCCGCCAGCAATGCATCGTTGGTGACGGCGGAAGTAATGAACAAGTATTGAGGAGAAAAAGCTTGTAGTGAGAGCGCTAAGAGAGCCACGGTGGGAAAACGGGGCCAAAGCAATCTGGCCAGCCGGTAGGTCGCAAGGAGTCCCAGCGCGCCGATGAACAGCGAGACGAGTCGAGCTAAATGCAGTGCTAAGAATGTACCTCGCCAGGGGAACCGTTCAGCCGGAGTATGAATAGTCAAATTCTGGCCGGCGTCGCCGTCCGCCGCGTAGGGATTAATGGTTGGTCGGTAAGCCGTATCCGGGTGAACCAAAGAGACCGGCAGCGCGGCCAACAGATAGTAAAGTGGCGGTTGCGTAACTTCGTCAGACGTGAACAGCGTGGTAAGTCGCTTGTTTTGTGGTGGCAAACGATGTTGTACTGCGATGTATTCCACGTATTTGTAGTGTGCCCACTCGTCATGGGCTTCCCAGGCCGGCGTGACAGCACTATAAATTATGCCCAACAGTAAATACAGGACAATAACGGCAATCGCCCAGCGTCGATATTCATTTTTTTCCGAGTGGACGTTATCGGTTATAGCCATTTGTCTCCATAGTGTTGCTATCTGGTCCGGTTGGGTTAGCCGGGCTACAAGGACCATTATAGATTGGATCGCATTTCCGGGAAAATGCCAGGAGATAGCGGTGCGCCGTGAAAGGCCGCAGACAGGGCCTGCAGCCGTTCTTTCGGTGGAGCTCAAAGCTCCGACCTGCGTCCTGGAAAGCCCCCCTCGGTGGGCTGCGGCTGCACGATAGCCAGTTCGCTTCTCTGCCGCGGAGAGGCGAAAAAGCGCGAGGTTTAGGGAAGCTATCCCGTAATTTTCGAATACAAAATTATTCGTTTAGGAAGAAACAGGTGTGTTTCTTGGTAATTGTCATGAGACCACGGCCTGTCTGCACAGGCAGGCATACCACAGCGGATGAAAGTCGGCCGATAGCCGGTAGCCGTTCGCCGTTAGCAAAAATATAAGCGGACGTTGATGGAGCGCTAATCATGGGGCGCTGAAGCCACGTCGATTAGGCCAATGCAGGTCGCCCCCTCGGTGCGGTTTCAACCGCGGCACAGGGAACCGGCAAAGCAGTTCGCCTGTGCGTAGTGCAGTTTTGGCTGCTATCAGTTGGAGTCTAACCTTTAGGCAGCCTGGAAGCGTCGATACCGGCTCAAGCCTCGACTCCAGTGATAGAGGAGGTGCCGCACTATTTTAGCGACGACATCTTCGGGATCATTTTTGGAACATTGTTTTTTATCTGCGTGCGCAGCCTGTGTTTATCTGCGTCCTATTTTATTTGTAGGGGAGCCATCATGAGCCTCCGGCCTGTCTGCACAGGCAGGCATACCACAGCGGATGAAAATTAAGATCAGCGTGTATCAGCGTTAATCAGCGTTCTATTTTTAGGGAAAAGGTTCCACCGGCGCAAAAGGCAGCCTGGGACAGCAACGGGACAAGCCTTATAAGGCGGTAACCCTGCTTGAGCCCGCTCGGCGTTGATCAGCCGTGCCATCTCCTGAATCTCTGGCGTGAGATCGTCGGCCCGGGCCGGCGCGGCCGCCATGAGCAACAAGATCAACAAAGTGAGCCACAACAGGCTCGCTACCCGTCGTATCATGCCCCAAATTCGTGCAAACTCTGCATAATCGTCGCGAAAACGGCTTCTTTCTCCACGTCCCGCATCATTTCGTGGTTGCTCTTCTCGAACCAGATGATCTTCTTGTCCGTTGAAGCAATGCGGTCGTAAATGACCTGGGCACTCTCCGGTTTGACCACGCCATCGGCGTGGGACTGCAAAATGCGAGCCGGCGTGGTAATTTGCGGCAGAATGTTTTCAACTACTTTCGTGTATGCAAGGAAAGTAACAACACTATCTGCCGGGAGGCGGTGGTAGCTTTTGTCGCTGGCTGCCGCTGCCGGGTCGGTGTAAGGTGTTTTATTAGGCCAGTAATGGACGATCTTCATGACGAGGGGCGCTAAGAATGCAAACGGGCTGCCCGGCGCCAGCGGATTTTGCAACCGCAGCGCGGCAGCAACAGGTACAATGCCGGCGATGTCATCCGGATGGCGGGCCGCCAAGTGCAGCGTTAGCAGGCCCCCCATGGACAATCCCACGACGGCTACTTTGGGCGTGTCGTGCTGTAAATCAGCCATGGCCAATTCGGCATCTTCCAGCCAGTCCGGCCACTGTACCCCCTCTAAATCGGTCGGCTGGCCGCCGTGGCCGCGCAGATAAGGCATACGGTAAGGTATGCCCACTTTTTCCAAATAAGGAACAAGGCCGTCCACGCTGCTGATGTGGGACGAATAGCCGTGTAATACCAAACAGCCGACCTCTTTTTTCATGATCGTACCTCCGTGAAGCGAGATTAAATCAACAAACAAACGAATTAGAGAAGCTATGACTGATGTATCCCATTGTAGTCGACTTCACTTCTCGTGACAAGCGCTTGCTGCGAGTGATTAGCAAGATCGCCTGGAAAGTGCTATAATGAACAAACAGATCAAACGGACACGCAGTAAAAGCCAAGCTAAAAAGTCATTTTGCGAACAAGGAGGTTACGCATGGCGCTATCGAACAAACGCATTGGTGTCTTCGTGGAAGAAGGATTTGAGGATTTGGAATTCTGGGTGCCGGTCATGCGTCTTCGTGAAGAAGGCGCGATCGTTGTGATCATCGGTACCGGCCGACAAACATCCTTTACCGGCAAACATTGCCTCACCGTAACACCGAATATCAACGCCGCTGCCGTGGATCCGGCCACTTTGGACGCGATTGTCGTACCGGGCGGCTGGGCCCCGGACAAATTGCGTCGGGACGAAGCGGTTCTGAATATCGTGCGCGCTTTACATCACGAAGACAAGATCATCGCTGCTATTTGCCACGGGGGATGGGTGTTGGCTTCGGCGGAGGTGATCGAAGGCCGGCGTGTCACCGGCTCTCGTGGCATCAAAGACGATATGGTCCACGCCGGTGCCATTTGGCAAGACGTGCCGGCGCTGCGGGACGGGCACTTCGTTTTCGGCCGCGTTGTCAAAGATATCCCATCTTTTTGCAAATTCCTCGTGGCTGCGTTGGCCGACGGCTAACCAGGCCAGAATGAGCACATCATGCATCGCGTCAATTGGTCTGCTTTGGAAAACGAAGCGGCCACGCTACTACAGCAATATTTACGGATTAACACCAGCAATCCGCCGGGAAACGAGTTAACGACCGCCCATTGGTGGGCTGAACAGGCTGCCGGGCTGGATATCGAGACCATTATTCAGCCAATAACCGAAAGTCGTGCTAACTTCATCGCCCATTTTCCGGCTGGCTCCAAAAAAGCACACCCGCCGTTGTTGCTCACGCATCACATGGATGTTGTGCCAGCCGACGAAACAGCGTGGCAGTACCCGCCTTTCCGCGGCGTCGTGGCCGATGGGTTTATTTATGGCCGCGGCGCTTTGGATATCAAATCATTGGGCGTGATCCATTGGCTGGCCTTAAAGACGCATTGGCTACACGGCAGCAAGTTCAATCGCGATATCTATTTTGTAGCTTTAGCTGATGAAGAGGTTGCGAGCCAGGGTATCAAAACGCTATTAGGAGATATCTACTATCGATCCCTGTGGCACAACGCAACCGTGTGGAATGAAGGCGGCTTGGGCATTATCGACAACACCTTGGGGCACACGCTGTTCACTGTCGCCGTTAGCGAGAAACAATTACTCTGGCTGAAACTCATCGCTCATGGCCGGGGAGGGCACGGCTCAGTCCCACACCGGCAAAATGCGAATCTGATTTTATTGGAAGCATTGCATCGCATTGCCCTCTGGAAGCGCTCGCCGAAGCTCACGCCGGTGGCTAAAGCAATGTTAGAAGCCATCGCTAACAATTTACCGCAACCGTGGCAACGCTTTTGGCAGAAAATAAACCATGTGCCGGGCGGTGGTAAAGTGTTACAGTACTGGTTGCGTGACCCGTTGCTGCGCAGCGTGCTATACGATACCATCAGCATCAATGTCATCCGGGGCGGAGCGACTGTCAATGTGATCCCGCGGCGTGCGGAAGCTGTGTTAGATTGCCGTTTGTTGCCTTGCACCGACAGTGCCCAGTTCATGTTAGAACTTAGCAACCTGATTAACGACAAACGCATAGAAATGGAGGTCATCGAAACGCCGTCGCCCTCCAGCGTGACGCCTTGGGATACACCGTTTTACAAAAGTTTGCGGGAAATCTTGTTAGATGTGGTACCGGATGCGCTGATTGTCCCAGCGCTTTTGTCCGGCGTGAGCGATTCACGTTTCTTCCGTGCCAGCCAGATGGATGTTTATGGCATTCATCCTATCATCGTCGAACAGAGGGACATACAAAGTATTCACGGCGCCAACGAACGCATTTCGCTCACTAATCTGCGCATGGGCGCACAAATTATCTACAATCTTCTGAATCAGTACGAACTCTGAAAGTAAGACCTCTCCCCTGAAAATAAACTCTGAAAATAAATTTCTCTGGAGGGTAGCTGAAGGCAATGCCTTCGGCTACCCTCTCCTCCTGGAAACAGAACGCTGATCAACGCAGGCTGCTTTGTCTGGCGATTAGAAATCGCTGCTACAACTGCAAAACCTGCCTGTGCAGGTTGCATGCTAAGCACCGTAGGGCGATTTGGCAGATGTTGCCGTGACTTTTAGTCGTTGGGCTAAATAGCCCCCCCGGCCCCCAATTCTGGGGGTGTGTTGCTCCCCTGAAAATAGAACGCAGATCACGCTGATGCGCGCTGATCTCACCCAGACACAACAGTGTGCCGACCTACTCGGCGTGGCTTCAGCAATGGTCAGTATAGCCGTCGAGGGTCACGCAGAACAGTGCCGAAAGGCATGTTTCCGGCCGCAGCTCGCTGGAGGTGATGTGTTCCGGCAGAGATTACCTCAGCTAAGCACCGGTTGAAATCGTTTCGCTGGCCTGCTGCGATTCGTGATGATTATGTTATAATAGGGCCGCTGGAACGAAGGAATCGTTGTTCATATCAACGAAGAGGAGACATAACATGGAAATATTGGATTCTTACAAGGCTTTGCTGGCCGAGATTGGCAAGCTGGATTCAGCAACGTCGCTGTTGTCCTGGGACGAGCGGACCTACATTCCCCCCAAAGCCCACGAAGCACGGGCTAAAGTGGTTGGTAAACTCGCTAAAATGTCGTTCGAGCAGTTCACGTCGGACGAGATGGGCAGCTATTTGGAAAAACTAAGTGCTATGGACACGCTGAGCGATTTAGACAAAGCCAGCGTGAAGCGGGTTAGCAAGGACTACAAGCGATTCCGCGCTATTCCACCGGCGCTTTACGAACAGTACACCATCGATCGCTCCCAGAGCGAGTTCGCCTGGGAGAAAGCACGGGCGGATAATGATTTTACCGCTTTCGAGCCGTATCTCACAAAAATGGTGGACTACGCCCGGCAGTTTGCCGAGCTTTTCGGCTACGAAGAGAACCCGTACGACGCGCTCATCGAGGATTATGAGCCGGGCATGACTGCCGCCGAGCTCAAGACGATCATCGAGCCACTGCGAGCGGAACTGGTGCCGTTCGTGCAACGGTTGATGGAGGAGGGCACGCCACCGGATGACAGCTTTTTGCAAGGTACTTTTCCGGCGGATAAGCAGAAACAGGTTTCGCTGAAGGCGCTGGAAGCGATGCACTACGATTTCGGTGCCGGCCGGCTGGATGTTACCGCGCATCCGTTCACTACCCGCATTGGGCCCCACGACACTCGTATTACTACTCGCTATCTGGAAGATAACTTGCTCTCTTCTTTCTTCAGCAGCGTGCACGAAGGCGGACATGCGTTGTACGACCAGGGCATTCCCGATGAACTGACCTGGAGCGGGCTGGATGACGGTGCTTCTATGGGTATTCACGAAAGCCAATCCCGTCTTTGGGAAAACATGGTCGGGCGCAGCCGGGAGTTCTGGCATTTCTTCTATCCCACGCTGATCGATGTCTTCCCACAATTCGAAGGGATACCGCTGGATAGCTTTTATCGCGCTGCTAACAGGGTCGAACCGTCTCTCATCCGCGTGGAAGCGGACGAAGTGACTTATAATTTGCATATCATGTTACGTTTCGAGCTGGAAGAAGCGTTGTTGAACCAACGCATCGAGGTGCGAGAACTGCCGGATCTGTGGCGGGATGCCATGAAACGGTATTTGGGCGTGGTGCCGCCGGACGACGCACAAGGTGTGATGCAGGATGTCCACTGGTCGGCCGGGCTCATCGGTTATTTCCCGTCTTATATGTTGGGTAATTTGTATGATGCCCAGATTTACCGCACCGCGCTGCGGGAGATCGACGATCTGCCCGGCAAGATTAGCCGCGGCGAACTGCTGCCGTTGCGTGAATGGCTGCGCGATAAAATTCACCGCTTCGGCCGGATTTACGATCCCAAAGAATTGTTGCAACGTGTGACCGGTGAAGGTCCCGATCCGCAGTACTTCTTAGACTATGTCAGAACAAAATATGGCGAAGTGTACCGGCTCAAATAAAAGAGGAAGAGTGCTGGTGCCCTTTCTGTTTACTTGGTGCCGGCGCATTTTTGTCCAAGAAAGGTAACTGCTCAGCCTATCTCGTCTGGCGATTGAAAATCGCTGCCACAGTTGCAAAACCTGCCTGCGCAGGTTGCATGCTAAGCGCCGTAGGACGATTTGGCAGATGTTGGCGTGACTTAGAGTTGCTGGGCTGAGTAGTTGCCAAGAAAGAGGAATTTGTGGGTGTGATAACCGATGTGCTGTTTGATTTAGATAATACCTTGTACACGCCGGAAAGCGGCGTCATGGGGCGCATCAAGCTGCTGATTCATCGCTGGATGGCTGAGAACCTAAACTTGTCGGAGGAAGAAGCGGAAACGTTGCGGCTCGCTTATTTGGATCGTTATGGCACGACTTTTCGTGGCTTACAGCTCAACTATGGCATCGATCCGGCCGAGTTCTTGCATTTCGTGCACAATCCATGGGTGCTGGAAGGGCTAAAGTCGGATCCAGTGTTGCGGCAAGCGCTTTTGGCAGTGGATGCTAAGCGGTTCATTTTCACCAATTCATCACGTACGCACGCAGAGCGGGTTATCGAACGGCTGGGATTGACCGGCTGTTTTGACGACGTCATCGATATCGCCATGTTCGACTACGTGAGCAAGCCTGCGCCCATCGCTTATGAAGTTGCCTTGCATTATGTTGGTGTGCCGGCTAAGCAATGTTTATTTGCAGAAGATTCTGTCCGTAACCTGGTCCCGGCCAAGCAACTTGGCATGTACACCTTGTTGGTCGGGCAAACCATCGCACCGGATGGCGTAGCCGATATGGCCATACCGCGGCTGTCTGCTATTGCCAAGGTGTGGCCGCGCTTCCAACAGATGGCGGCTCAGGGCGATCATTATAGCGGGAAATAGGTTCTGTAGCCACAATGCGCTGGCAGGGAATCGAAAAGGAGGTTATATCGTGGAATTAAAAGTCGTACAGATTGAGAAACCGGAAGCGGTCAATTTCATTTTCGGACAAACCCATTTCATCAAAACAGTGGAAGATATTCACGAAGCGCTAGTCGGCGCTGTGCCCGGTATTCAGTTTGGCCTCGCTTTTTGCGAATCTTCCGGCGCTCGGCTGATTCGTTGGGCCGGCACGGACGACGAAATGGTGGCTTTAGCCCAGAAAAACGCGACGGCCATCGGTGCCGGGCATACATTCATCATTTTCCTGAAGAACGCCTTTCCCATCAATGTGCTTAAACAGGTGCAGAATGTACCGGAAGTAGTCACTGTTTTCGCTGCGACGGCTAACCCTGCTCAGGTTATCGTGGCCGAAACAGAACTGGGCCGTGGCGTTCTCGGCGTCATTGACGGCGGCACGCCGTTAGGGATCGAGGCGGAAGAAGGTATTGCCTGGCGTAAGTCTTTCTTGCGTCAAATTGGGTATAAAATCTCATGATCGCCCTTGATTACGTGCACGAAACGCGTTTTCACGTTCGCTACGCGGAAACGGACGCCATGGGCATCGTGCATCACAGCAGCTATATCGTTTGGTTCGAGGAAGGGCGCAGCAGTTACATGCGGGCCATCGGCTTTCCTTATGCCGAGGTGGAGAAAGCGGGCTACTATTTCACGGTGACCGAGGTGCACGCCCGTTATTTAGTGCCGGCAAAATATGATGAGGAAATTAACTTGTCGACGCGTGTCGGCGAGCTAAAAAGTCGGGGAATGCGTTTCGATTATGAAGTGCATCGTGCCGCCGATGGCCAGTTGTTGGTCAGCGGCTACACCGAGCACGTTTGCATCAATCACAGCGGCGCTGTGCGGCGCATTCCGCCTGACATCATGGTCCATCTTGAAGGCCATAAGCGCTAATAGGATGGGCTATGCAAGGCTGGGGTCAGCCGTGTCATTCCTTTTAATCCCGGTTACGACTGAGCGCCCCCAGCAGGACTCGAACCTGCGACCCACGGATTAGAAGTCCGCGGCTCTATCCGCTGAGCTATGGGGGCGCATAACAAAGCTATTTTAGACGTTTGGACGACTGCTGTCAAACCGATGGCCAAAAAAGCAAGAGAACACAGGTCGACGCTGACTTCATACATAGATTTTTAGGAGCAACAAACAATCCATGCGCATGATAGATATTATCATTCATAAACGGGACAGAGAGACTTTAAGCAAAGAAGAAATCGAATTTTTCATTAATCGTTACGTGGCCGGCGACATTCCTGATTATCAAGCAGCCGCTCTTTGCATGGCCATATATTTTCAGAATATGACGCACCGGGAAACAACAGATTTAACGCACGCTATGGCTTTTTCCGGCGAGACGTTAGATTTGCACGATGTGGCACCTTTCGTGGTGGATAAGCATTCCTCAGGGGGCGTTGGCGATAAAACGACGCTGGTCGTAGCACCGGTGGTGGCCGCTTTGGGCCAGCCGGTGGGGAAGATGTCCGGACGCGGTCTCAGTTTTACCGGCGGCACATTGGACAAGCTGGAATCAATTCCCGGCTTCAGTTCAGAACTGGACATTGACCAGTTCAGGCACCAATTGGCGACGGTTGGCGTTGTCGTTGCCGGGCAGACCCACGACCTGGCACCGGCAGACGGTAAACTCTACGCACTGCGTGATGTCACCGGCACCGTGCCGGCTATTCCCCTCATTGCCAGTAGCATCATGAGCAAGAAAATCGCGGCCGGCGCGGATGGAATTGTCTTAGACGTGAAAGTGGGGGAGGGGGCCTTCATGACCAATTTGACGATGGCGGGCGAGCTTTCCAGCTTGATGATTGCCATCGGCAAACGATTGGGACGCAATATGGTCGCCATCCTCTCCGACATGAACCAACCGCTGGGATTCGCTATCGGCAATGCGCTGGAAGTCAAAGAAGCCATCGCTACGCTGCACGGCGGCGGTCCGGCCGATTTCCGCGAGCATGTCGAGATCATTGCGGCCCACATGTTACTGGTCAGCGGCCAAACTACTTCCGCCGAAGAAGGCCGGCGCTTAGTGCGCCAAGCCATCGCCGATGGCTCGGGCTGGGCGAAATTCCGACAGTTCATCGCTGCCCAGGGCGGTGATCTGGATTACGTCGACCGGCCCGCGCAGTTGCCGGTGGCATCCATCCAGGAACCGTTCCCGGCGCCGGCAACCGGCTTTATCAAGCGCATCGCTGCTAAAGAGATCGGCATCGCCAGCACTATCTTGGGCGGCGGCCGCGAGGAAATGGACGACATC
Organism: Anaerolineae bacterium; assembly: GCA_015486845.1. GTDB lineage: Bacteria > Chloroflexota > Anaerolineae > JAADDB01 > JAADDB01 > WFQU01. The sequence goes on from WFQU01000180.1 coordinate 35,711, forward strand.
ATCGACCCGGCTGTCGGTATTGTCCTGCACCACAAAGTGGGCGATCCGGTGCAGGCCGGGGAACCGCTCCTCACCATTCACGCCAATGATCGAGGAAAACTGGCCCAGGCCCGACCTTTAATTGCCGCGGCCTGTACCATCTCCCCGCAACCGGTGGAGCCGTTGCCGGTCATTTACGATGTTTTGCGGTAAAAGCGAACGACGCATCCTGCCCCTTTACAAACAGTTCCGGTCGTCAGGCCCCCAGGAACGCCTGTCGGCGGGAAAAGTCTGAGCGGCTTGCATTATCGTCATCCCACTATGGCCACGGAGCCATTGGTCCCTTTGCGCACGTCGATATGCGCCGGGAAAGCATCCCGCAGCTCTTCGATGTGCGTAATTACCAAAATATGGTCGAATTCCTGGCGAATGCTATTGATGGCTTCCACTAAACGCTGCCGGCCCTGGCTATCTTGCGTGCCAAAGCCTTCGTCAATGAAAAGGGAGCGTAATTGGGCGCCGGCTCGGCGGGCTAAAAGCCGGCTGAGGGCGATACGCAGCGCAAAGTTCACGCGGAATGCCTCGCCGCCGGAATAAAGTTCGTATTGTCGCGGCCCCACTTCGTCGGCAATGATAATTTGCAACGTTTCTTGCACGCCCCCCGACTTTTTCTCGCGCTGGGCTTCCAGATGTACCGAAAGCCGGCCATTAGTCATTTTCTGTAAGAGCCGGTTTGCTTCTTCTTCCACCTCTGGCAACGCGGATTCGATGAGCAACGCCTGGACCCCTTTGCGGCCAAAGGCGTAAGTCAGCGTGTCGTAGATGGTTTTTTCTTCCCCCAACCGGGCCAATTGTTTTTGTCGCAGTGCCAGGATTTTACGCTGTTCCTCCACGGCTTGGAGTTGTTGCCGGGCGCCGCCTAATTGCATCTGTAACCGTCTGGCCACACTTTCCCGCACTTGTAACGTCTGTTCCACCACTGCCAATTCTTTTTCCACAGCCGGGAGGCCGGTCAAAAACTGTTGTAAACGCTCTGTCGATTGCCGGGCTTGCGTCGCCTCTTCCTCGGCTTCTTGCCGGCGTGCCTGCCGGTCTTGCCAGGTCGCTTCGATATGCGTCAATTCTTGCCGGGCGTGATCCAGTTCCTGAGCTTGCTCCCGGAATGGTTTTAGCCTCTCCATTTGCTGTCTAACTTGGCCATGTGTTCGCTCATCGTAGCCTAACGCTGTCCTTTGCGTGGCCAATGTTTGTAATTGTGCCCTTGCGGCCGGCGCATATTGCCCGGCCTGTAAAGTCTGCTCGATTTCCGCCAGCCGTTCCGCCAACTGTTGGGCGCGCTGGGCGGCTTCTGCCCCTTGTTGAATTTGGGCCTCAGCCTGGGCTAAAGTGTGCTCCCAACCGGGACGGTTAGCCAGTGCTTTGTCGATAGTTTTAGCCTGCCGCTGTAAGTCTCGTTTTTCCTGATTGAGCTGGCGCTGTTCAGCAGCAATGGCTTGTCGTCGTGCCTGGGCTGTTTCCACATTCTGCTGCAAATCGGCCAAAAGCGTGGCCGCGTGTTCTTCTGTTAAGGGACGGCGACAGACAGGGCAAACCTGCCCCGCATCGCCTAATAATGACTTCTCTCGGTGCCATTTGCGTAACTTTTCGTCCCATTGTTTATCTTCCGTGCGTAAAGCAGCTAACTGTCCACTGATTTCCTGTAACCGTTCCTGGAGCCGGCCCTTTTCGTCAGCTTTCTTAGCTAATTGGGCTAAAATGTCTTGTGCTTGTGCCAAGCGCTCCGCAGCCACGGCGCGTGTAGTCATTAACATTGCTTCGGCTTGCTGTTGGCGCCGGATTTCGGCTGCTTCCGTCTCAAACTTCGCTTTGGCCGCGACGATCTCTTGTTGCCATTTTCCTATTTCGTTAGAAAGCTGCAAATGAGATGTCTGTTTTTGTTGCCAAAACGTCCATTGTGCTTCTGCTTCGGTTAGTGCCTGTAGCCCAGCTCGGATCGTGGTTTCTTTCGCCAAAATGGCCTGAAATTCTTCTTGCCGCGCCGCTAAGTCCGCTAACTCGCGCTGCAATGCTTTAATCCGATTCTGCCAACGCTGCAATTTACCTTCTGCTTCCTGAAGCTGCATTTTCTGGGTTTGTAAAAGCTGTACATGGGTGCGTACGCTATCCCTTCGCTGGCGCAAATCCTCGATTTCGGCCTGCACTTCTCCTTGCTGTCGTTCGAGATCAGCCACAGCCGCTTCGTATTCAGCGCGACGGGCCACCTCGGCTTCCAATTCCTGAATGGCTATCCGTTGTACGTCTATTTTGTTCTGGCGTTGTTTGGCTTCTTCTTTGGCTCGCTCTGTGAGCTGGTCATACTGCGACAAGCCGAGAATATTAGCTAAAACCTCTTTTCGCTCCGCCGGTGAGCGAGTGGTAAATTCATCCGCCCGGCCTTGGCGCAAAAAGGCCGAATTCGTGAAGGTGCTATAATCCATGTGCACTGTTTGGATGATAAGTAAGCTTGTTTGACGCATGGTTTCTTTAGTAAGGGGCCGGAAAACTTGTCGATCATCATCCCAAACGTGAAATTGCAGATCGCTGCGTCCTGTGGTTTTTCCGCCTTTGCTGCGATGTAACTCCCGTTTGCGGATCACGCGATAGATATTGTGCGCAATCTCGAACTCGAAATCCACGTTCATTTCGGTGGCGCCGTGGTAGATGAGGTCATCATCCGATTTAGCCCGTGCTTTGCCCCAAATGGCCCAGGTCATGGCATCGAAAATAGACGATTTGCCGTGGCCATTGGGGCCGGAAATGCAAGCCACGTGGATGCCGCGAAAATCCAGCGGCGGGGAACCGGCTCGATATGAAAGGAAATTATCCATTTGTAAACGACGAGGTTTCACAAATATCCTCCCCTGAAAATAGAACGCTGATCAACGCTGATGCACGCTGATCTTAATTTTCATCCGCTGTGGTGTGCCATAGGCTCATGATAACTCCTCGTACTCGTATAAGACCTCTCCCCTGGCTTACCGCCCAAAGGGGCAGCAAGCCTTCCCCTCCCCGATACGGGGAGGGGAAAAAGCTAAGCGCAGCGCAGCTTGGGGGAGAGGTCTCCCCGTAGCATGACTTCTCAAGCCTCCGATCCCCAATCTTGTCAAGGGATTTTCATTCGCTGTGGTGCGCCGCAGTCCTATGCTGACTCTCCTGAAAATAAACTTCTCTGGAGGGTGGCCGAGGGCATTGCCCTCGGCTACCCTCTTCTCTGAAAAA
>WFQU01000181.1 GCA_015486845.1 Anaerolineae bacterium
CTGGCCGAAGCCAGACGCGCCCTGTGGGAATTCGCCACGCTCTTGTTGCAATCCGGCCGCACGCTGCCTTGGCCGGATTGGGAAGCCGCACTGGCGCCGACATTCAGCACAGCCACAACAGAAGCGCTACAACAGAGCGCGAAGGCGATGAAAGAGATCGACGCAGCGCTTTTGGACGTGGCCCGGCGCGCCGGTTGGCCAGGGAAAACGACCCAAAACAGGCCGGACAATCCGCCGGCCGGCATGACCCGGCCATGAGCGAACACGCTGTAACCCGGCCGCACCTGCTCTGCCTCTCCCCGTTCGCCTCGGAACGCCGGGGCACACTTCGCTTCCGCACGCTGCCCATGTTGCGCCGTTTGCGCCAATTGGGCTGGCAAATTACATTGTTGCTGCCCGGCTGGGACCTCGCTCCGGCACAGGTCAACCAGGCTAAGTGGCTGTTACGCAGTTTCGATTACCACATCCTGCCGCCGTTGCACCGTTCGGGTTTAACCTGGCAATTCCATTACAGCCGTGTCATGGTGCAATGGGCACTACGGCTGCAGCCGGATGTGGTCTTGGCAGCCAAAGCGGTGGGTGCGCCGGCTCTGACCATCAACGCGCTGCGCACGCTGCGGTCAGTCAGTCGCTGGAAGGGCGAACTCTGGCTGGATAGCGATGACTGGGAAGGCAACGCTGGCTGGGGAAAAAGTATGCCGGCCGCGCAACGGTTAGCCATCTCGCTTTTGGAGAAGAACGCTTTACGCGGCGCCGATCGGGTGAGCGTGGTCAGTCGCCTCTTGGAACAACGCTTACAGCGCGAGGGACGCTCCCCGGCCAGCATCAGCCGCTTGCCCAACGGTGTCGAGCACTTCCCGCCCCCGGTGCAGCGGACCTGGGCCTCGAGGCATCTTCTTTTCTACAGCCGTTTAGCCGGTATCGATCCGGCCCGGGCCGGAGATTGGCTGGGGCGCTTGTTACGACAATATCCAACCATCGCCCTTTTCTGGCTGGGCCAGCCCATTACTCGCCAGAGGGAGATAGCTTTCCAGGCAGCGCTGCGGGAAAATGAAGTCTGGCCACGGGTATGGCGCATCGGCTGGCCCGACGCGTTACGTTGGCAATTCATGTTGTTGGCCGATTTCGCCGTCTATTTGGCCGATGATAACATCATCAACGCCAGCAAATTTCCGGTGCGGCTCTTGGAAATGATGGCTGCCGGCTTGCCTGTTCTATCAGAGAGTGTTGGTGACATTCCTCTTCTCATTGAGCACAATCAGAGCGGCTGGTTGGTGCGGCCGGGGCATTTCGACGACCTCATTCAAGGCAGCGATCACATGTTTCACGCCGACCTGTTCCAGAAATGGGGAAGCAGTGCCCGGCAAATCATCCGGGAACATTACTGGTGGCCGCAAATGCGTTGTCCTTACTGGTGAATGCGAAGCGAGGCGGGGATGGAATCTACCAGTGGGTAGCTAAAACAGGAATTTGTCCAGGTCGTAATTGCCTGACGCGAATAACAGCATCCCGCAAATCTTGAGCGAGCTTCTTGTGCTGTGAACTGTTTCCCCAATTCGGCCCATACTTAATTGAGACAACATAATGCGTGTTCTGATTTATGAATTCGAGATCGACACCTTGGGCCGTCGACTTATGGCCGCCACACGTCTGCCCTGCAACAAAAATCGCTAAGCCCTCGAGAAAATCTCCAAAGTGCTTTTCTTCTGACGAAGAAAGAAACGCCTCTAACAAACCTTCGATCAACGTTCCGGCGGTGGTGATGTGCTTTGCTTTGAACAGATATGGATTCTTGCGAAGCAATCTACTGAGGGAGAGCTGCTCCAGCGAGGCAATCCGGCGTTGATGGAAGTAGAAAATATTCGAATAGAATCGTCGGGGAATTCCTTTAACACCTGCTCACAATCTCCCTGGATAATCCTATCCAAGTAATCCATAACGTGGCTCCCTTTGCATTATCGCCGTTACTTTATCACGGGTAGAAGCGATCCAGCAAACGCGGGTAAGGGATCGTCTCGCGCACGTGGGGCAATTTGCAGATCCAGGCCAAGGTGCGCTCTACGCCCAACCCAAAACCGCCATGGGGCACAGAACCGTAACGGCGCAAGTCCAGGTACCAATCGTAAGCTTCCTCCGGCAGATTGTGCTGGCGGATAGCGGCCAACAATTTCTCCGGATCGCTCATGCGCTCGCTGCCGCCGATGATCTCGCCGTACCCTTCCGGCGCCAACAAGTCGGCGGAACGGCATACCTCCGGCCGGCCCGGCTCCGGCTCCATGTAAAACGCTTTCGCTTCCGAGGGGAAATGGTGCACGAACACCGGCTTGTCGAATTGTTCCGTCAAATAAGTCTCGTGGGGCGAGCCGAAATCGTCCCCCCATTTGAAATCGGGGAAGCCGCCGGCGTGCAGCATTTCCACCGCATCATCGTAGCTAAGCCGTGGAAAAGGCGGCAGGACGCGTTCTAATTTCTCAGTTCCCCGTTCCAGCAATGCCAATTCCTTGGCGTGATGCACCAGCACGAACTGGACCACATGGCTCACCAGTTGTTCTTCGATCTCCATCAGATCTTCCAAATGGGCGAACGCGACCTCCGGCTCCAACATCCAAAATTCCTGCAAATGACGGCGTGTCTTCGACCTTTCCGCCCGGAAAGTCGGCCCAAAACAATACACTTTGCCGAAAGCGAAAATGTTGGCCTCGTTGTAAAGCTGCCCGCTCTGGGTCAGGAATGCCGGCGTGCCGTGAAAATCGGTCTCGAAAAGGGTCGTCGTGCCCTCCGCCGCGGACGGCGTCAAGATCGGCGTGTCCACCAGCACGAAGCCGTTTCCGTCCAACCAGTTGCGCATCTCCCGGATGACCGTAGCCCGGATGCGCAGGATCGCCCATTGCCGGCGCGAGCGCAGCCAGAGATGCCGCCGATCCAGCAAAAAATCAACGCCATGCTCTTTGGGCGTAATGGGGAAAGGCTCGGCAATCTGAACAACCTCTATCCCGCTCACATCCAGCTCGTAGCCGCCCGGAATGCCCGGCGCTCGCTGGTCCTTCTTTACTTTCCCTGTCAGAATCAGCGACGATTCTTGGGTCAATTTTTTCGCCCGGCTGAAAGCCTCGTCGCCCACGCTGGGCCGAAACAGAACAGCCTGGACGAACCCGCTGCCATCCCGAACCCGCAAAAAGAGCAATTTCCCTTTGCCCGTCTTATGTGTCAACCAGCCCTTAACAGCGACTTCCTGCCCTTCGTGCTGCGCAATATCAGCAACGCTGATAACCGATGTCACGTGTACTCCTCCTTATTCTCTATTTTGTGCTTGTCGATGCGAATGCGAACAATTTTCGGCCCTTTCATTTCCGTTATGGTAAAAGTCAGGCCATGGGCACTATACTTTTCCCCTTCCTCGGGAATACGCCGCAGCCGGTAGAGCAAATAGCCGGCGACGGTCTCGTATTCTTCCCCTCCGGGAATATCCAGGCCCAATTCCTGGTTCACTTCATCCACCCGCAACTGCGCCTGAATATCATAATGACCTGGTGCCAAAGCCCGGATGTCCGGCTCGCTCTCGCCCTCCCATTCTTCGCTGAGTTGGCCCATGACCTCTTCCACCAAGTCTTCCAACGTCACCAGCCCGGCTGTGCCGCCATATTCGTCGATGGCGATGGCAACTGGAATATGTCTCCGGCGCATTTCAGCAAATAGTGGCCCGATCAGCTTCGTTTCCGGCACTAGCAGCGGCCGGCGCAAAATATCAAGTGCCAACAATCTGGCTTGACGAATGGAATTGTCGGCAATCAGGCGATTGAGAATATCATTCATGACAACAATGCCCCGGATGTGATCCAAATCATCGTGGTAAACAGGATACAAATTGTGGTGCATTGCCCCGTAAATCTGCAGGACATCCTCCACGGTGGCATCGTCCTCTACGCCAATGATATTGGGGCGAGGAATCATGACCTCGTTCACAGACCGTCCTTTGAAATCAAACACGCGCAGCAACATTTGCTGCTCTTGCCGCCCTAAAATGCCTTTCTCCTGACTTTCCTTGAGCAATAGCTTCAGCTCTTCAATGTTGTGTGCGGTGTGCTCTGTGTTGGCCTTTCCCTGCCCGGCCAAGAAGAGCACGCCTAAGGTTGCTTTATCCAACAACCAGATAAACGGCCTGAAAACCCAAGTAAACCAGCCCACAGGCCGAGCCAGAATCAAAATGACCCTTTCCGGATCGTTGATAGTAAAAATTTTGGGAACTTGCTCGCCCAAAACGATATGGAAAAAACTAATGAATGAAAAAGAGAGAATGGTGCCCACAGTATGCGCCGCCACAATGCCAAACCGCGCCCCCAGCAATCCATCTAACAGCGGCTCGATAAGTGCCGCAATGGTAACATCACCAATCCAGCCTAAAGCTAAGCTGGCTAATGTGATGCCCAATTGTACCGAGGCAATGTACAGGGAACGATGCGCTATTTGCTGCAACGCCAGGCTGGCGACCCGGTTACCTTTATGCGCCATTTCTTCCAATTTAGTACGGCGCGAAGCAACCAAAGCAAATTCCATGGACACAAAAGTCGCGTTCGTCGCGATGAGCGCGAAAATAGCCAGAATTTTCCAACCGACATAAGAAACATGGACGGGTACTTCACCCATTGATAGAAAGATCCTCCCAACCTACAATCAAAATATAACTACTGCGAGAAGTTAAACAACTGAACAAGGGAAGCATGGCTCAGGGTAAAGTCTGTTTACGGGCGGCAACCTGTACTTTTGCGCGCAGCACAGGACCATGTAGTGGCGTCAGCCAAAGGGAGAATGGCATTTTCTCGCCCGGCGCCAGCTTTTGCGCTGACAGCGCTTGCAACCGCGCCGCCACAACGCATCCTGCCCCATCGTACAACGTTACCAACACACGGATACGCATTGCGGTGCCTGCGCCACGGTTAACAATCATGCCGCTTACTTTGCTCACTTGTGGCAAATGGTTGTCAAGCCGGATATCCTCGGTACCCAGATCGAAATAGCTATTGCCGGGGAACGCCGGCATGGCACTGAGCAGATAGGTTCGGTAGGCCGTCACGACGCCAGAGAAACGCTCGAAATGCACGGCAAACGGTGCGCTCTCTCCCTCCGGCAACATCTCTAAAAGCAGTGTCGCTTGCCGGCTGGCCACCACCTGATCGCCCTTATCCAATAAATCAGCGCCGACAACCACCTGTTCCAACATCTGGCCGGTATTGTTGGCCACTTCGCCCAAAAGCCATAAGTCGCCACTACGACCTTTCCGCCAGTAAACGCCTCGAATTGTAGCGGCAACCGGCGTCGGCGTGGGAGGCGGCGTGCTGATGGCCGCATCCGGCCGGGGGATAACCAACAATTGCCCGATTTGCAGCCGCCGCGGGTCAGTCACGCCGTTCGTCTCCTGCAAAAGCGCCACCGGCACATGGTAATGACGAGCAATGCCGATCAGGTTATCCCCTTTTTGTACTACGTACACCACCGGCGTCGGCGAAGGGGTCGGCGTGACTGTGGGCGCCAGCGTGGAACGGGCTAATGTCGGCGTTTGCCGCGGCGTCGCCGACGGCGTCATGGTAGCCGTAGCGATCGCTGCCGGCGTGGCAGTGGGCACGATGATATGCCCACAGCCGGCCAGCAACAATAGTATTAAGAAAATGGAAAGTGCCACCAAGGAGCACCTCTCTTTAAAGTAACGTACCATAGATTACAATGCCGGTCGCAATTGTAAATGCGCTTTCGTACTTTTCAGCACGTCCTCCTTAGTCCAAGGCAAACTGTAATAACGGATATGTTGCCAAAGCGGAGTCATATCCGCGTAGTGGCTGCTATACGGGTGGCCAGATTGGCCGGTGGTGTTCACAAAGCGTGATTGGCCAAAAGCGGCCAAATCCACAATCATGCGCATGGAGAGCAACCAGGCCACGGTGAATGTATCCTTGGAAGCCCGGTACGAGGTTGCGTCCACCAGCGAAGCAGAACCGGCCACCGTCAAAGTTCCTTTCGTTTTGGGGATGTCTTAGTGCGCAAAATGCCACAAAACAGATCCAAGAACAGTCAGAACGATCAACCAACGACGCCGACGCTTCACTGCCTAGACTCCTTTTCCTCACGCCATACCTACCGGTTCCGTGGCAATTTCGAAAACGCGACAAAACTATGTCTTTGCCAACAGCGCTTTGGCCCGGCGCATAACGTTTTCTACATTGAAGCCAAGCTCGGCCATAACTATCGGCCCCGGCCCGGACGCGCCGTAACGGTCCAGGCCAATGACAGCGCCGCGATCGCCAACCCAGCGGTGCCAGCCCAACGGTACAGCCGCTTCGATGGCCAATCGCGCCGCAATCTGAGGCGGCAACACAGCGTCACGGTACGCTTGCGGTTGCGCCGCGAACACGCTTAAGTTAGGCGCAGAAACCACCCGGACGACAATCCCTTCCGCGGCCAAACGGCGGGAGGCTTGCACAGCTAAGCACACTTCGGAACCGGTGGCCAGTAATAATAACTCGGGGTGGTCGGCTGTGTCCAACAGCACATAGGCGCCGCGGGCAACGCCTTTCTCCACAACGTCAAGGGGTACATCCAGAACCGGCAAGCTCTGCCGGGATAAAATCAGCGCCACCGGTCCATCTTGCCGTTCCATGGCCAACCGCCAGGCTATCGCTGTTTCGTTGGCGTCGGCGGGGCGCAAAACCCATAAATTGGGAATCGCCCGCAACGCCGGCAAATGCTCCACAGGCTGGTGGGTTGGGCCATCTTCTCCTAAGCCAATGCTGTCGTGGGTGAAAACGTAGATCACGGGCAGATGCATCATCGCTGCCAGACGGATAGTGGGCCGCATGTAATCGCTGAAAACGAGAAAGGTGCCGCCGAAAACGCGCAGCCCGCCGTGCAAAGCGATACCGTTCATGGCCGCGCCCATAACATGTTCCCGCACGCCAAAATGGATATTGCGGCCACTATAATCGTCCGGCTGGAAGTCGCCTTTGCCGGTCATATACGTGTTGTTGGAAGGGGCCAAATCCGCCGAGCCGCCGACTAAATAGGGAATTGCCGTGGCCAAAGCATTGATCGCTTTACCGGAAGCCTTACGCGTGGCCAGCGGTTGGTCTGTCGGCGCGAAATGCGGGAGAATATTGTTCCACGCCGCCGGTAGTTTGCCGGCTTGCCCGGCCTGCCATACTTGGGCCAAAGCAGGATATGCCGCAGACCAAGCGTCGAAACGCTTTTGCCAGGCGGCTTGTTGCACAGCGCCGCGCTTAACAGCCTGTCGCATCCGGGTAAGGACCTCTTCCGGCACATAGAAAGCCGGTTCCAGAGGCCAGCCTAAGTTTTCCTTGGTCTGTCGGGTCGCGTCAGGCCCCAAAGGGGAACCGTGCACGGAAGCGCTATCTTGTTTAGGACTGCCGTAGCCGATGTGCGTGTCGACGATGAGTAAAGATGGGCAGGTTGTCTCTTCCTGAGCGGCTGTGACGGCGGTCGCAAGACTTTCCACGCTATTGCCGTCTGGCACTTGTAAGACTTGCCAGCCATAAGCAGCAAAACGCGCTGCAGTATCATCAGCGAAGGTAAGGGATGTTTTGCCGTCAATGCTGATGCCGTTGCTATCGTAAATTACGATCAATTTTCCCAAATGCAAATAGCCGGCTAAGGAACCAGCTTCGTGAGAAATGCCTTCCATCATCTCACCATCGCTGGCTAAGACGTAAGTATAGTGATCGACAATTTCGTAACCCGGCCGATTGAAACGTGCCGCCAAGTGCGCTTCTGCCATAGCCATGCCCACGCCATTGGCCAACCCTTGCCCCAGCGGACCGGTGGTGGTCTCGATGCCCAACGCCGGCGCGTACTCCGGATGGCCGGGCGTTTTGCTGCCGAATTGACGAAACGCACGTAGATCGTCAAGCGAGAGTGGATAGCCGGTCAAATAGAGCAGTGCGTAGAGCATCGCCGAAGCGTGCCCGGCCGAAAGAATGAAACGGTCCCGGTTCGGCCATTGCGGGTCGGCAGGGTTGTGGCGCAAAAAACGATTCCAAAGCGTGTACGCTATAGGCGCAGCGCCTAACGGCATGCCTGGATGCCCAGAGTTCGCCTTATTGATGGCATCCACAGCTAAGAAACGAATGGTATTGATAGCCAATTGGTCTAAAGCTTCTTGTTGTGCGCTCATGACGCACCTCCTCTGAAAATAAGACCTCTCTGGAGGGTAGCCGAGGGCAATGCCCTCGGCTACCCTCTGCCTTGTCCGGCGATTAGAAATCGCTGCTACAACTGCGAAACCTGCCTGCGCAGGTTACAGGCTAATCGCCGTAGGGCGATTTTGCCGAGGTTGCTGTGACTTTTAGTCGCTGGGCCCATCAATCGTCATCAACAAACCCCATTCCTATCCCCCGTAGCATTGCTTCTCAAGCCTGCCCTGAAAATGCCCCCCGGCCCCCAATTCTGAGGGTGTGTTGCTCTCCCCCCAAGGTTGGGGAATAGGGGGCATTTTCATCCGCTGTGGTGTGCCGCAGGCTCATGATAACTACCTTTTTAGAAGTTCAACTTCTGCAAGAAGTTGAACTTCTAATCGATGGCATTCTCCACCCGAGCGCACGGGGGTCAAATCCCCGTGCTACGTCGCCAAGAAGCCCCCTGAAAGGGGGCTGGTGTTGAGCAGCCTCTTGGCAGCGGACACTACCTTGACGTACCTCGCCGGTCGCACCGGCAAGGGGAGGATAAAAGACGTCTACACTTCCTTTTCTATTACAAACAATTTTCGCAAAGCTTGTTCTATGCGCTTCTCAGAAGAAACAATAGCAACCACTTTATCCCCCGGTAAGAGCTCCAAATCACCATGTACCATCAACCGCTTGCCGCCACGATGCACGACCGCTAAAAGACAATTGGGAGGTAAAGCAAGGCTTTTGATATACTGATGGGCAGCTGGCGTATTCTCCTTGACTTCCATCCGTAAGAGTTTCATATCGGCAAGACTCGCCAATCGCATTTCTTCGACCATATCCTCTCGCTCGCGACGGCGTGAAATGGCCAGCCGGTAAGCTTTTACGACATCTCCCCGCCTGATCATGCCCACTAAATGATCCCGGTCATGACATTCCACCACCGGCAACCGACCAATATCATACTCACTCATCCGTTTCAGTGCCACCCAGACTGCATCTTCCGAACAAACAGTAATCAGTTGCTTGCTGGCAATATCGTTGACGGTCAATTGGTCGGAAGTTCCGGCTCTGATAGCCTGTAATAAGTCCTTCCTCGTTACAATGCCAACGAGCTTGCCCTCATCATCGACTACTGGCGCACCGTGGTGCCAGGTATTTTCGAAGAAAGTCATGAGCTCCTGCAAAGTCCTTTGTGGCGACACACTGTCCACTTCTTCCGTCATGACTTCCCAAACCTTAACGCCCTGCGTGACATCGACAGCCGTACTGCGCTCCAAGTGGATGCCCTCCCGGAACAAAGCCAACGTGTACACGGAATATTCGAAAATATGTTGCGAAATCAAAGTGCTCAGCACCGTGGCAAACATTAAAGGCAAGATGATACGATAATCACGGGTCATCTCAAAAAGCAAAATCATGGCCGTGATCGGGGAATGCACCGACCCGGCCAACACGGCCGCCATGCCCACCATGGCATAAGCCACCGGAGAAGAGGTCACCGATGGGAAAAAGTGTTGCAGCGCCATACCGTAAGCGCCGCCCAACATGGCCCCGAGGAAAAGAGATGGCGCAAACATACCGCCAATGCCGCCGGAACCCAAAGTGGTCGCCGTCGTGAAAATCTTAACGACAACAATGAGCAAGAGAAAGAAAACAGCCCATGGAGCGTGCCCTTGCAACACAACATTAATAGAATCGTAGCCAACGCCCATGACCATAGGCATCAGAAACCCGATTCCGCCTACAACTAAACCGCCCAACGCCGGCTTGAGCCAAACGGGCAGCATAATATGGTGCCAATAATCACCGACCAATGTGATAGTTTGAATATAGAGAACAGAAACAATAGCGGCTAAAAAACCAAGTCCTAAATAGAAAAGGAATTCCCAATAGCTGGTAAACGAATAAGCCGCCACGAAAAATTCAGGGCTGGAGCCCTCAAAGGCCTGCGTGATGGCCGTGGAAGTCACAGCGGCGATGACAACAGCGCCAAAAGAAGCCGTGCTTAGCTCGCCCAAGACAATCTCCAGCGCAAAGAAGACACCGGCAATAGGTGCGTGAAAAGCGGAGGCAATGCCGGCAGCAGAACCGGCAGCGACCAGCGTGCGCACGTAATCATCACGCAAATGCATCAATTGCCCGATGCCAGAGCCAAAAGCAGCGCCAATTTGTACGCTGGGGTCTTCAGGGCCGGCAGAACCGCCACTTCCCAAAGTCAGCACGGAACCCAAAACACGTAAAAACGCTTTCAGCGGCGGAAAACGTCCTCCGTAAAGCGCCACAGACTCCATAACAGCAGCTACGCCATGCCCACTCTCGCCGTCCAGAAAAAAGTAGACCAGCAAGCCAACCAGAAGACCACCAATAGCCGGGTAAACGACAACTGCGAGATGAAAGCTCGGTGAAAAAAGAAAAGCCCCCTGGGAGAAGAAAAAACTGTGCAACGTCCGTACCAAATAACGAAACAAAACAGCACCAGCACCACTTAGCAAGCCCACCAACGTAGACAACAGCACTGTCAAAAAACGTGGAGGTACTGACACCCGAGTTACCCATTCTTCCGGTGCTGAGATTCGTTGCACAATCGAACGCATTTACGCCCTCCTATTTCATGGCCGCTCCCGGCCAAATTACAAACAAAAACTATTATACCTTGCTTACGCTGCCAGGCCAATTTATTTGTGGGTGGAGGCCTGAACGCAACAGTTGAAACCGCCGTCGTGGTTGCGAAGCCGCCCTCCGGCAGATGTCCTGATTCCGCCGGGGCAGACTTTCCTAAAGGTAGCAGTGCTTTTTAAGCGCCCGAGACGCCTGGTTTAGGGACCTTCAGGCTGACGTGAGGATGAATAATTGTTCGCCCTCGCCCGTCATGACGCCGGGGAGAAGTCAAGCTTAACGAGCGCGCCGGCGCTGGCCGACCTCTTCAATATAAGCCAAAGACTGGTGCCGGAAATAGGTATCGTATAGCTCAGCGTAATGTCCGCCCTGCGCTATCAGTGCATCATGATTGCCCTCTTCGATGATGCGCCCTTTCTGCAAAACGATAATGCGGTCCACAGAACGCACGGTAGAAAGCCTATGTGCGATAACAATGGACGTGGTATGCCGTAAAATGAGGTTCATGGCCTCCTGAATCTGCATTTCGGTAAACGGGTCCACGCTGGCCGTTGCCTCATCCAAAATAAAGATCGAAACATCACGCACCAAAACACGCATGAGAGCAACCAGTTGCCGCTGTCCCATGGAAAGCCGAGCTCCACGTTCGCCCACATCGGTGTGCAAGCCTCGCGGCATAACGTCGAACCATGCGCCGCCACCTATTCGGCGCGCTACGGTTTCGATCTCCGCGTCGGTCAGGTCCGGCCTGGCATAACGGATATTATCCGCCACCGTTCCGGAGAAAAGAAATGGCATCTGTGAAACCATGCCTAAATAGCGACGATAATCCTGCAAAGCAAAAGTGCGAATATCCTGACCGTCGGCTAAAATGCTTCCGCCTTGGAATTCGTAAAAACGAGCGATGAGCTTGGCTATGCTACTCTTACCGGCGCCGGTGTGTCCCACCAGAGCAATGCTTTCCCCCGGCGCAATGTGCAGGTCAAAACCATCCAGCACTTGGACTCGTTCCGAGTAACGAAAAGAAACATTATTGAAATCAATGGCACCGCGCAGGGCCTTGACCGGTCGCTCTGCCAATTGATGCACCGTTAGCGTTGCGTCGATCAAAGCAAAGATGCGCTCCGAGGCAGAAAGTCCACCTTGCACTTGGCTCCAAAACGCGGAGATATTGATCATGGGAAACCAGAAACGATCGACGCTGATGATGAAAAGGTACCAACTGCCAATACTAATGCTGCCGCCGATAACATACAGGCCGCCCCAATAAACTAAAATAGCCGTACCGAGGCCGGAAAGCATGTTTAGCACCGGGAATACGGCAGCTAAAGTGTAACCGCGCAGCAAATTCACGCGGTACGATTGCAAATTAACTTGCGTAAATTCGTTATAAATATTGCCTTCCTGGCGGAAATTCTTGGCTACGCTAATGCCGGTTACCGCTTCCTGAATAGCCGCGTTGACCTCCGCCAGCACGCGGAAGCCGCGCCGAGTAACTCGGCGGGCAATCCGGCGGAACGCCCAAGAAAACAGGAAAACGAACGGCGCTAAAACAACGAGCATCAAAGTCAACTGCCAGGAGACAGTAAGCAGTGCAATGAGCAATATAACCAACAACAGCACTTGGCCGATGAGGTCGGTGATCAATTGCACTACCTGGTAGAATTCTTCCGTATCGGAGGTAATGCGGCTGATGATGCGGCCAGAACGGAATTCGTCAAAAAAAGACATGTCGTGATTCATCACGGCGCGAAACACGTCCGTTCGCAAATCTGTAACGACGTCACCAATCACCTTAGCTGTCAACCGGCGACGCAGCCAGTTGCCGCTCCAGTTCAACAAACCAAAAACGAGCATGAACAGCGCCAAACCGATGAGTACATCCCAGCGTTTACGGTCGGCAACCAGCAAATCCAGCCCGCGTGCGATGACAAAAGGTTGGGCCGCTCCTACTATCGAAAGACCGGCCGTAAGCATCCCCACGATGATTACCATGCGCTTGCGGGGTTCAAAGTAGCGGCCAATACGCCCAACTAATTGTTTATCGCTATATTGCCTATCGTACGCCTCAGCGTCGAGGCCGTAGAAAAACCCCATATTTCCTCAATCTGCGCATTAATGCATCAACGCATTAGCCCATTCCCACGCACCGCTCGGCAACCAGAAATTTCATCTCTGTTTACCTTTGTTCATCCGCGTTCCCTAAATTATCTCACGCATAGCGGGCAAAAATGGCGCGGTATGCTTGTGACCGCTCTAACAATTCCTCATGTGAGCCAACGGCAACTACCCGCCCTTGCTGCATCACGATAATCAGGTCAGCCCAGCGAATTTGCGAAAGACGGTGGGTAATTAAAAAAGTAGTTTGCCGGGCTGCTACTCTTTCGATAGCGCGTTGAATTTTGTCCTCTGTCTCGCTATCGATGGCGCTGGTAGCGTCATCCAAAATCAAAATGGCGGGATTCGTGAGAAAGGCGCGGGCGATAGCTAACCGCTGCCGTTGCCCCCCAGAGATGTCCACGCCGCGTTCGCCGATGACGGTATCATAGCCAGCTTGGAAGGACAAGATGAAGTCATGGGCTTGTGCAGCCTCGGCGGCGGCGATTACATCGGCGCGGGTCGCCTGGGGATGGCCAAAGGCAATATTATCCGCTACCGTACGCGAGAAAAGAAAAATATCCTGTTCAATAACTGATATTTGTCGGCGCAAAGCAGCTAAATTCCAGTCGCGCACATCGACGCCATCCACCAAAATCCGGCCCCTGTTCACATCGTAGATCCGGTTGATTAGCTTCGCAATGGTCGATTTACCGGCGCCGGTTTGTCCCACAATGGCAACGGTCTGTCCCGGCCGGACATGGAAAGAAATGTCATGCAAAGTAGCCATAGGCTCTACCTGGACCGTTTGATCGTTTCCGTTGATATGTTGTTGGTAGCTAAAAGTGACATGATCGAAGATCACATCACCTTGCATCGGCGCATCGTAGCCGGCAGCATTTTGATCCATAGCGGCATCGGCATTATTAATTAGTTCCAGCAAGCGATTGGCACTGGCGAAACCGGAGGAAACACGGGAATAAGCGAATTGCGCCACGAAAGTGGGGAAACCGAAGAGCATGAGCAGCCCGTTGAAGGCAATCACGTCCCCAACGCCAATCTGTCTGGCCTGGAAAAGGAGCAAACTGTGCATAAGGCCTACCGCCTCCAGTAATCCCAACAGCAGTAACGGGATAAAGCGCGCTTCGATATTCGCTTGCACGATAAAAGCATCCCGCCAGCGAACGATCGTGCGCACGAAACGGCTGATCTCGTGTTCTTCTTGCGCCGAGCCCTTAACGACCTCTACCCCATCGATGGCTTCGGCCAACGCCGTGTTCATTTGGCCAAAACGCTGGCGCACAGATTGGGCTGCGGGGCTCAGTTCTCGCAAATAAGCTTTGATAACGAAAATATAGATGACCACATAGAAGGCCGGCACAATGACCAACTGCGGATGAATCATGGGGGCGCTGAAAAGCGGCATAACCATGAACATGGCCGAGCCGATGACTAAATTGATGCCGGGATTGAACATGAGATTAATCTCCCGCACATCGTTCGTTGCCCGGGCCATGAGATCCCCAGTGGGGTAAGAATCGTGGAAGGACATGCTCTTGCCTAAAAGAATGCCGTAAAGCTCATCTCGGATATCCCGTTCCATTTTCTGGCCCAGGGTCTCGCTGGAGCCATTGCGCAATAATTGCAAAATGCCGCCGCGCACGATCTGGGTTATGGCAATCCAGAATGCCAGCATATAGAGGGCATGCCGGCTGGGCTTCGCTTTCATCACCACGTCAAAGGCTTGCCCGATGAGCATAGGCATGGCCGCGGCTAAAATAGCGTTACCGATAGCGCCCACAAAAACTCCCAGCACAAAGAGCCAATGGCGCTTGACATGGGATATAAGCCAACGTGTTGGCCCTTGCTTATTCGATTGCCATGGCCGGGCTATCGCAAATTCGCTAACGCTCACGTATCTCTCGCTACTCTCCTTTTTAGGACAGGGCAAACAGGTTATGCTTCGATTTGCTCTGCGGCGCACCATGATACTACAAAACCAGGCAGCAAAGCAAGGCAAGGTCGCAGCAGTCAGCCATGCCAAATAGTCCACACCGGCGGACTTGGCAGCGCGTAGCGGCGACTTTGAGCCGCTCAGCGTGAGCAGGCTGACTTTCACCAGCCTATGCGGGTGCAGTTACCGGCCCAAAACCGAGATAGCAACACTTGTCGCAAAGCGGCAGAGATCGGCCCAATAGCCCAAGACCCTTAGCAAGAGAAGCCAGCGGATATTGTCTACGCGGTATCATGCCGGGTCGCGGAACGCGAGAAGTAGCGGGAAGCATTCATGATGGCATGCAGCAGGAAAACAGCCGGCGAGGGTGTGTGCCCCCGCCGGCCGAAACCGTGGATCACTGTTAAGCGACAGTGATTGCGTCGTTCAGGTACACATCCTGGATGGCGTTGAGCAGTTGTACGCCGTCCGCCATCGATTTCTGGAACGCTTTACGGCCAGAGATCATTCCCATGCCGCCGGCCCGTTTGTTGATCACCGCAGTGCGTACCGCCTGGGCCAAGTCGTTTTTGCCGGAAGCGCCACCGGAATTGATGAGCCCGATTTTGCCCATGTAGCAATTGGCCACTTGATAACGCACTAAATCAACCGGGTGGTCACTGGTCAGTTCGCTGTAAACCTTAGGGCTGGTGCGTCCAAAATTAATAGCTGTGTAGCCACCGTTATTCGTAGCCTGTTTCTGCTTGATAATGTCCGCCTCAATCGTGACGCCCAAATAATTAGCCTGCCCCGTCAAATCAGCGGAGACATGGTAATCAACGCCGTCTTTTTTGAAAGCATTGTTGCGCAAATAGGCCCATAAAACGGTGACCAGGCCTAATTCATGCGCATAAGCAAAGGCTTCGCTAATTTCCTGAATCTGGCGGCGAGATTCCTGGGAGCCGAAATAGACCGTGGCACCAACGGCTACAGCGCCTAAATCAAACGCTTGTTGAACGCTGGCGAAAAGCGTTTGATCGTAAATGGGCGGATAGCTCAGCAATTCGTTGTGGTTAATTTTGACTAAGAACGGAATTTTGTGGGCGTACTGACGGGAAGTCATGCCTAAGACGCCTAATGTAGAAGCGACAGCGTTGCAGCCGCCCTCTATAGCCAGTTTGACAATGTTCTCCGGATCAAAATAAAGCGGATTCGGGGCAAAAGACGCCCCGGCCGAATGCTCAACACCTTGGTCAACCGGCAACACGGATAGGTAACCAGTGCCGGCCAAACGGCCAGTGTTGATCATAAGCTGCATATTGCGCAAAACAGCGGGTGAACGATCCGTGTAGCGCATGATGCGATCCACATAATCCGGGCCGGGCACTGCAATCATGCTCTTCGGGATTCCCTTACAAGTGTGATTAAGCAGGTATTCTGCCTGGTCGCCTAATAGATCGATAGGATTGACACGTTCAGACATTTGCGAACCTCCTTGGTTTGTTTCTACGATGTCCTGACGCCATATACCATGCTGGCCAGGAACATTCTGCTGAAAAGGAATAAACATCTACTTTTATTAATGGCACTTAGCTTGCCAGGCAGGTAACCATTCTCATCTTCCCTACCCTAAGCGAAATAAAATATACCTTAAATTGCCCCAATTTGCAATTCGTGCACCGATGCGCTGTAATACCTAACTCGTGAAGTCCTTGTACACGGGGGGAAAAATGTAACGCAAAGGCGCCAGAGGCCCGAAGACACGAAGAAAACTTTGCGACTTGGCGTTGAGTTTTTTGGTTCTGGCTCGTCCAGGTTAGGGTTGAACCAGGAAGCATGCAGGGGAAAAAGTGCCTTTCAACAACAAAAAGAGATATTTCCTATTAAAAAGAAAACCTATTATAATTATGAAAATGACCGACCAGGTCACGGTGTTTTTGAGTCTTCACAATGGACGTACAGCAAAAATCAACGGTAGAAAACCGCATCCATATTGACCAAGCTGCGCTTCTTTTTCAGCGGTTAATGACAACGCTGGCCGCTGGTTGGAGTTTATGTACCATTAGCTGGCACTTCTGCAAAATTTGCCCGTAGAATGCAAATTTTTCGCTCTATTGTTGCAGATCCTGCAACAATGCCCCTTTATGCTGGGGACAGCATCCCAAGCAGGGAGGAGCTCAAATGGCTTTCTGGAACCGCAAGAGTTCGGTATGAGCCTGCGGCCTGCCTGTGCGGGTACGCAGACAGGCGCACCATAGCAGATAAAAACGCCCCCTATCCCCCAACCTTGGGGGGAATTAACACACCTCCAGAATTGGGGGCCGGGGGAGCATTTTCAGGGCAGACTTGAGGAGCAATGCTACGGGGATAGGAATTTGATGGCCCAGCGACTAAAAGTCACGGCAACGTCTGCAAAATCGCCCTACGGCGATTAGCCTGCAACCTGCGCAGGCAGGTTTTGCAGTTGTAGCAGCGATTTCTAATCGCCGGGCAAAGCAAACTGCGTTGATCAGCGTTCTATTTTTCGAAGGGGAGGGTAGCCGAAGGCATTGCCCTTGGTTGCACCCCCAGAATTGGGGGCCGGGGGTAACGATTC
>WFQU01000182.1 GCA_015486845.1 Anaerolineae bacterium
GCACTGTGCCGGACGTCGCCATACCCGACAGCATCGAATCGCCGGCTTTTGTGCAACGGGGTGCGGCGGAACCATTCCAGCCCGCGGCACGGGAAGACTTGGAGGAAGCAGCGCCGCCCCCCGCTGCCGCCGAGAACGTAGCGCCGCCAGCCCCTCCCGGCGAGGCCGATATCGAATCGCCGGAACGACATGCCACCGATGAAGATAGAATGCACGAAGTGGCTATGCTTCCTTCCGGCGTGATGGTGATGTTTTACACCGCAGAACAATTACGACAAGCGTTGCCTAAGATTCAGGCATTGAGCTGTCAGTTCGCCGAACCGGCGCCCGGTAGCACTTCATTGCCCGTGATGCTGCCCAAAGAAAAAGACGCTGCTAAAGCAGCGTTAGATCGGTTAGCTAATATCCATGGTATCAAGGAAATCTCACCCATTATCCTGCGCAAAACATTTAACGACGTCGCCTCTTTTTTAATAGGCGCCCCAACGGTTAGAGAATCGTTGGGGCTGAACGGAGAAGGTGAGATTATCGGTGTCGCCGACACCGGCTTGGACAAAGGCCAGGTGAATGACCTGCATCCTGATTTCGATCAGCGGGTGATCCGCATTTCCAGTTGGCCAGTATCACCACTATACTCTTTCTGGATCACAAATTCCAATGGGGATGACGGGCCGGCCGATCTATATAACGGCCATGGCACCCACGTCGCCGCTTCGGCGATGGGCAACGGCGAGGCGGCCATTGCGGCAGATTTACCTTCCCCGCCGCGGGGCGTTGCGCCGGCCGCTAAGCTGTTTTTTCAGGCGATACAACAAAAAGTGCAGTGGAACGACCAATATGTCACGAATTATCAAAACCAATACCATCATCAGCCGGCGAAGGTCGGTCTTTTTGGCTTACCGCCCGATATCGAGGCGTTGTTGGACAAAGCTTATGCGCACGGCGTTCGCATTCACAATAATAGCTGGGGCGGTGGTACTTTCGGTGCTTACGATGCGTATAGCGAGGGGATCGACCGCTTTGTTTGGAAACACCGCGATTTCTTAGTGCTGGTGGCAGCCGGTAATTACGGCCGGGACCACAACGGCGACGGACAAATCGACAATAACAGCATCATGCCGCCGGGTACTGCCAAGAATGTGATTACGGTGGGTGCCGCGGAGAGCAAGCGCCCCGATGTGGGCATTCGCACCAGTTGGGGACGTGCCTGGCCTCACTATTTTGCTAACACGGTTTCTCGCGACGACCCTGTAGCCAACAATCCCGCCGAAGTCGCCGCGTTTTCCGGACGCGGGCCCACGCGGGACGGACGCATTAAGCCGGACTTGATCGCTCCTGGCACAAACATTGTCTCGGCCCGCTCGCGGGCGCTGCCGGCCACGGCCGTGGGGTGGGGACGCTATCCGCCATTACCGAGTGCTTACATGGTAGACGGTGGTACCAGCATGGCCACGCCGATGGTCAGCGGCGCAGCCGCGTTAGTGCGGCAGTTTCTACGCCGTCGTTACGCACTGGAAAGCCCGCCGGCAGATTTGTTGAAAGCGCTGCTCATTCACAGCAGCCAGTATGAACAAGACCCGCTATCGCCAGGCGATGGGCCATCCGATTACGCACAGGGATGGGGACATATAAACCTTGGCCAAGTTTTGCGGCCACAATTTCCCCGGCAAGTACATTGGCGCTTGAGCCGAGCCGGTTTGCAAACCGGCGCAGTAGCTCGCTACTACTTTCCGCTATACCTGGATACGGTACCGTTACAGGTTACGCTGGCGTGGAGCGATTACCCGGCCCGGGCGAATCAGCCACACACATTGGTCAACGATTTAGATTTGATCGTTATCTCCCCGACCGGCAAAAGCTATCACGGCAACATCTTTCAGCCACCTTATAGCCAACGCCACGACCGCGTGAACAATGTCGAGCAAGTGTTCATCCAGCGGCCGCTGCCGGGGCGGTATATCATCGCCGTGAGGGCTTTCAACGTCATGATGGGGCCACAGCCGTTTGCACTGGTGTATTCCGGTGCCACGCGACCGCCGGCCGGGGTGTGAGGATGTTTGCCGGCAACAATCACAAATTACCAGTCATACAGACACGACGCTCTGGCTTGTCCTGAACGCCGATTTATGATATGAAATGCTTTGTCACAGCACGAATTGAAAAGGAGGAATCATGGATTACGGACGCTCATTGACTTTCATGTTTGAGGACCCAAATTGGATCGGGAAAATGCTCATCGGTGCACTACTTATTTTATTAGGGACCATCTTACTGCCTGTTTTGCTGATCGGCCTTGTATTATTCTTGCCGCTCAGTGGTTATATGCTCAAGCTCGTGCGCCAAATAATGAATGGCGGAGGAGACGCTTTGCCGGAATGGGACAACTTCGGCGATCTGTTGGCGGAAGGTTTCAAATTAGCAGCGGCATGGTTTATTTATGGTATTCCCCTTCTTATTTTGGAAATACCATTACTGCTCAGCACACTCTTTACGAATGGCAATCACGACGTATCCGTTTTTGGTGCCTTTGTTAGCAGCAGTTGTGGCTGTCTGGTCTTCATTTACAGCATCCTGTTGGCTTTGGTAGCCCCGATTATTCTCATTTTGCTGGCCAAAGAGAACCGTTTCGGCGCTGCTTTCGACTTCAACGCCATTTGGGACATCCTCAAAAGCCATCTGGGCGAAATAGTGATCATAGTAGTTATCGATCTTATTGCTGGGCTAGTGGCCGGTATCGTGGGGTCAATCCTGCTTCTCATAGGTCTCTTCTTCACCAGCTTTTGGGTGATACTGGTGGAAGCACATTTAGCCGGCCAATTAGGACGGCTGGCTTTTGCGCCGGCGGCAGCTTTGCCGGGGGAAGGGCAACCGTCCACTGCACCGCCGGCACCGCCCGCCGAGAAATTGCCCGGGGCCGAGCAACCGCCTGCTCCCGAACCACCGGAACCGCCCCGGCCGCCATCGGAAGACGCCTGACCGCCGCGCTTGCACTCGCGGCAGAATCAGTTTGACAAAAGCCCCGAGCTTCTGTAGAATAGTCTCGAGCTTGGGGCTGTAGCTCAGTTGGGAGAGCGCTACAATCGCACTGTAGAGGTCAGGGGTTCGAGTCCCCTCAGCTCCACTTTCTGGGGAAAGTGGGAGCATGCCAACCTCAAGCCAAGCACAATTGCGTCGTCGACGAAGTGTGCGATCGTTATATTGGTGCGGCAATGTTTGCACGCCAGGAGAGAGCAGTGTATTCGTCTGGGGCTGTAGCTCAGTTGGGAGAGCGCCACAATGGCATTGTGGAAGTCAGGGGTTCGAGTCCCCTCAGCTCCACTACTATAAGCAAACGGTGGGCAGTAAATATCCACCGTTTAGCCATCCATCAGAGCGTGTTCTAAGAGGGGAGCCTTTCTCGTGTGTGGGTTTCTCTTTTTTCTTTTTCGCGTTTTTTAGCACTACTGACACGGAAAATTGGTCGGGACCGTAGTGTCCGGCCCCCCAGCATAATGACATAGGAGCGTGTAAGATGACCATGCGAGCTGATTGGATTTGGATGAACGGCAAAATCATCCCCTGGGATGACGCAAAGGTGCATGTTTTTGCCCATGCGTTGCACTACGGGAGTTCTGTCTTCGAAGGTATCCGCGCTTATGATACACCCCACGGTGCCGCCGTATTTCGCCTGCCGGAACATGTCGACCGGCTGTTCAATAGTTGTAAAATTATGCGCATGCCGGTGCCTTACGGCAAAGAAGAAATCTCGGAGGCCATTCTGGAAACGATCCGGCGCAATGAACTGCCTTCTGCTTACATCAGGCCGCTGGTTTTCCGGGGTTACGAGACGCTTGGCGTCGACCCGCGTGCCTGTCCCGTGGAAGTGATCGTCGGCTCGGTCTTTTGGGGCACCTATTTAGGACCGGAAGCGCTGGAGAACGGTGTCGATGTAGGCGTGAGCTCTTGGCGACGCTACGCACCGGACACCGCTTCTTCCTTAGCTAAAATAGGCGGACAATACGTGAATTCTGGGTTCACCGCGATGGAAGCCCACGACAAAGGATACAAAGAGGATATTGTGCTGGACGTTTACGGTTATGTCGCAGAAGGTAGCGGCGAGAACGTCTACATGGTAAAAGATGGGACCTTGATTACGCCGCCTTTGCACAATTCTATTTTGCGTGGCATCACGCGTGATTCGGTGATGGTGTTAGCTAAAGAATTGGGCTACGAAGTGCGCGAAGAAACCATGACTCGCGATATGCTTTATTTGGCCGACGAACTGTTTTTCTGCGGGACGGCGGCAGAACTAACGCCCATTCGCACCGTGGACGGCATCACCATTGGCGCCGGCAAACGAGGCCCTATAACTAAAGCAATCCAGGAACGGTTTTTCGCTATTGTTCACGGCCAAGCCGAAGACGTCTACGGCTGGTTGACTTTCGCAAACAAATGAGGTAAAACGAGGAGTAGGGAAATGGGCGCACAAGCAAAGATCATCAATCGGTCAAGCGTGGCAGCAGTAACAGTATTACCCGGCGTAGTGCGCCGCACATTAGGCAGCACGGACAAGCTCATGGTAGTAGAATTTCACGTGGCGGCTGGAGCCGTGGTGCCCGAACATAATCATCCGCATGACCAGGCCGGGTATGTCGTTTCCGGCGAGATGGTCATGACGATCAACGGCAAGGAGGCATTGTGTCGCGCCGGTGACAGCTATCAGATTCCTGGTGGTGTCTTCCACGGCGTGCGCACGCTTAGTGACACCGTGATCATAGACGTTTTTTCGCCCCCTCGGGAGGAATATGCTTAGAGCGCTTTCTGTATGACATTGAGTCAGACCGGGTTAAGGCGAGGGGTGAACTCCCTCGCCTTTTTTAATAGCGATCGGTAACTGCTCAGCACTGATTGAATAGGGCGCAGATAAATCGACAACAATCAGTGTTTATCTACGCCATCTGCGTCCTGTTATCGGGAAACTAAGTAGTCACGGTGAGCGTGAATAATTCAGTGAGCCCGGGAGACCTAATCCCCCGGAGAATATCCGATGAGGAGCCAGAAATTATGCGTATTGCTTATAATCCACAAGAAATTGAGAAGAAATGGCAACGAATCTGGAATGAGCGCGGTTTGTATCGCAGCATCATCGATGAATCCAAGCAGAAGTTTTACTATCTGACAATGTTACCATACCCTTCCGGCGATCTACACATCGGGCACTGGTATGCCGTAACCCCTTCCGATGCGCAAGCACGTTTTTATCGCATGCAGGGCTACAATGTGCTTTTCCCCATGGGGTTCGATGCTTTTGGTCTGCCGGCGGAAAACGCGGCTATTCGCCGTGGCATTCACCCTTCCATCTGGACGCACAAAAACATCGATAACATGCGCCGCCAACTTCGCTCCATGGGTGCCATGTTCGATTGGGAACGGGAGATGGTCAGTTGCGAGCCGGAATATTACAAATGGAATCAGTGGTTCTTCCTCAAGATGTACGAAAAAGGGCTGGCTTATCGCAAAAAGGCGGCCGTCGATTTTTGTCCCAGTTGCAATACCACGCTAGCCCGGGAGCAAGTCATGGGCCCGGAGCGGGTCTGCGAGCGCTGTGGCACACCGGTCATCAAGAAAGAATTGGAACAGTGGTTTTTCCGCATCACGGACTATGCCGATGAACTGCTCGATTTTTCCGGCCTGGAATGGCCGGAGCGGGTAAAAACGCTGCAGCGCAATTGGATCGGCCGCAGTGAAGGCGCCGAAGTGGTCTTTAAGAGCGAGCAAGGAGATCCTTTGGTGGTTTTCACCACCCGGCCGGACACGCTGTGGGGTGCCACGTTCATGGTTATGGCGCCAGAACACCCGCTGGTGGAAAAGTTGACCACTGCAGCGCAAAAAGAGGCGGTCCAGCGCTATGTCCGGAACGCCCAGCGCATGGCAGATATCGAACGGGAGTCCGCCGAGCGCGAGAAAACCGGCGTTTTCAGCGGCGCTTACGCCATCAACCCGGTCAACCACGAACGCATCCCTATTTGGGTCGCCGATTACGTGCTGATGACTTACGGAACCGGCGCGATCATGGCAGTGCCGGCCCACGATGAACGGGACTTTGCTTTCGCGACCCAATACGATTTGCCCATTCGTGTGGTCATTGCGCCAACGGATTGGGACGGACAGCCGCTATCGGAAGCGTACAGCGGCGAAGGCGTAATGATCAACTCTGGCGTTCTGGATGGCACGCCTACGCCGGCCGGCATCAAGAAAGTGGTGGCCTGGCTGGAAGAGAACGGCTTGGGTAAGCGCGCTGTCAATTACCGATTACACGATTGGCTCATCAGCCGGCAGCGCTATTGGGGCACGCCGATCCCCATGATACATTGTCCGCATTGCGGCATCGTGCCGGTGCCAGAAGACCAGTTGCCGGTGGAACTACCCACTGACGTGACCTTCCGGGCGACCGGCGAGAACCCATTGACATACCACGAGGATTTCTTGCACGTGAAATGCCCGATTTGCGGCGGCGATGCGCGCCGGGAGACCGATACTATGGACACATTCATGGATTCCTCCTGGTACCACTATCGCTATTTGAGCCCTCATTACGACAAAGCGCCGTGGGATCCTGAAGAAGGCGCGTACTGGCTGCCGGTGGATCAGTACACCGGCGGCATTGAGCACGCCACCATGCATTTGCTCTACACCCGCTTTTTCACCAAAGCGCTGCGTGATTTGGGAATTGTCAATTTCGACGAGCCGATGCTGCGGCTGTTCAACCAGGGCACTATTTTGGGCGAACCGCAGGACGGCGATTTCGTAGCTGTAAAAGGGCATTGGCAGGAAGACGCTTTCATGGCCGAGACCATTGATGTTCTTGTTCGACCAGAAAATGGCCGCTTGCAGCGTGAAACGCTACCTGTTTGTTTAGTCAATGAGGACACGGTGCGCGGCGAAGTTTGGCATCGCGATGAAGGCGGCATCAAAGTGCGGCTCTTAACGGGAGAAAACGAACGCATCGTTGTTGTCAACGCCAAGCATGCCACGATTCAAGTCGATGGTAAGACAGTCCGACTCATGGATATCAACATGCACCTGGAAGTGGAGAAAATGTCCAAGAGCAAAGGCAACGTAGTCGCCCCGGATATCTTAGTCGCCCAATATGGCGCCGACACGGTACGCGCTTATTTGATGTTCGCGTTCGACTGGGGTAGCGGCGGCCCGTGGAATTCTCGCGGCATCGAGGGCACGCATCGCTGGCTGAACCGGGTTTGGGCGATCATCATGGATGATACGCCGGTGGTCGGCGGTCGAGCCGACCCAGCGCTGGTGCGGCAGTTACGCCGCAAAACCCACCAGACGATTCGCAAAGTGACCCATGACGTGGAAGCATTCGCATTCAATACAGCTATCGCTGCTTTAATGGAACTGACCAACCTGATGAAGAAATTGCAGGCTACGCCGGTGCGCGGTACGCCGGCTTGGACGGAAGCGGTGGAACGCATGATCTTGATGATGGCACCTTTCACGCCGCACATTGCCGAGGAAATGTGGCAGCAGACCGGCCACGCGTTCAGCGTGCACACGCAGGCCTGGCCAGCCTGGGACGAAGAAGCGGTCAAAGAAGAAATCATGACGTTAGTCGTACAAGTCAACGGCAAGCTTCGCGATAAGATCAAAGTGCCGGTGGGCATCGACGCCGAAAAAGCTAAGGCGTTAGCGCTACAAAGCGAGGCCGTGCAACGCCATATCAGCGGCAAAACGATCCGCAAAATCATTTTCGCCGCCAATAAATTGGTGAACATTGTAGCTCAATAATCGTCTAACTAAATAGAAGTTCAACTTCTCAAAGAAGTTGAACTTCTTCTTTGATAGTTGCGTGCAGCGCATGCCGGCTGTTTGATGCCGGGTCTGCACTCGTGCGCTGCGTTGTTCACCCCGCTGTCAACAGGAAATGAAACCCGGCAGGTTGGAAATGACTGCTGATGATGCAACAAACAAAGTTGACTTAGCTGCTGCCGCTTTGCCGCGTTGGCTGGCCGCGTTGAGCCGGTTCGTGCGGCTATGGTTACGCTTGCTCTGTGCACTCGATGTCCGCGGGGAAGAAAATGCGACGCTGCAGCCGCCGTACATCCTCGTTACCAATCACCTTTCCTGGCTGGACGTGGTCATCATGTTCGCTCTATTGCACCACAAAACGGCTATTTTCACGGCCGAGAAATGGCAGAATCATCCGCTCATGCGGCCTTTATTCCGACGTTTGGGCCATGCGATTTTCGTGCAGCGAGGGGAAATCGACCGGCGGGCGTTGCAGGCGGCTTTGGATTGGCTGCAGCAAGGCGGTGCGCTCGGCATCGCGCCGGAAGGCACCCGCTCGCCGGCACACGCTTTGCAGGCAGGCAAAGAGGGAACAGCTTATTTGGCACGTCGCGCCGGAGTGCCAATTCTGCCCGTTGCCGGCTGGGGACAGGAAAAAGCGGTCGCAGCGTGGCGGCATGGACGCCGACCGGCCATTCACGTGCGCTACGGGACGCCATTCCGGCTCCCAGAGCCGGTGACAAAACAGCGGGCAGCGCAACTACAAGAGGATACAGAGATGATCATGCTGCACTTAGCCGCGTTGTTGCCACCCGCTTACCAGGGCGTTTACGGCGGGAAAGCGTAATTGCAAGCCTTACTTCTCTTCGGCTTGTCCCTGCTGTGGGATGGTGAGCTGTAATAGATACGGACGGCTATCCGGTACCGGCGAAAACAGACCATTATCTCCTTGCAAGCCACAGCGCACGCCAACGGTGTCTTCTAAGTTAATCTGCAATACATTCAACGGCAAGGCAATCTCGATAACACGACCAGAAGCAGCTAATGGCGGATGAATTTTAGTCTTGCGACCGTAATGCCAAAATTCTATCTGTCCGGCGCCACGAATGAGCAAATTGCCCAGGTTTCCGCGGGCGCCAGTGAAGCTGGCAATCAATGTGCGCCGGCCAACCGGCTCGCCCAACTCGAAGCGCAAATAAATATTCTCGCGATTATAGGCTAAACGCACGGTGTGCAACGGTGCATAGCTCAATTGCATCGTTCCCGTAGAAAGCCGGGGATGCAGCGCCACCGCGTCACGCCAGTAGAGGTTACCATCAGCAGAGGCAGTCAACTTCGGTGTAGCAAAAGGCGTCACACGTTCGGCGATTTCTAAAGCGCGACCGCCACGATAGATGGGAGGGCGCAAGCGATCTGGCACGGGCCGGCCGATAGCCTGATACACGGCCGCTAAATTCTGCCGGAACAACTTGTCGAATATGGCATCTTGATCCGAGTTGTTGCGATGCGAATACCACCAGAACCAATCACTACCCTCGGCGCTGTAAAGTGCTTCTCGCGCCGTGTCAATTTGTTCGGCCGAGGGAACATTATCGCCGTGTAATGCTTCTTCCAAATCTTCCCTGGTTTGACGGAGCAAGTTCCAGGCTACGTTGTGTTCGGGATCACCAATCCAAGTGGTGAAATCGCCCATGATCCAGGAACCGCTGTCCAAATGGGGCAGCTTGCTTTGCGTACCGTGCAAGTCTAAATATTCCGAGACCGTTACCGTTTGCAATTCCGGCGTTTGGCTCAAAATGCGATACAAGTCGTGTAAGAATGGGTCACCGTTTTGCTCGTAATATTCCCAACAGTTCTCGCCATCTAAAATGATGCTGACTAAGAACGGTCCCGGCTGCTTGTCTAAACGGTGACGGATATTGCGCAGGCGCACCACGAGATCTTCTGCCGCCTGATGATGTGGGTAATGCATGTATACAAACCCAATGTTGTCGGAGAGGCGGCGATCCCGGAAAATGGCCGCTAAACCGTTATTTGCGCCGGGCAGTCGGTAAGCGCGATAAAGTTGCTCCGGGTTGCTAACTTGCTCCTGGCTATCCCGCTGGAAAGAAGTTTTCAAGCTGCGAGCTAAAATTCCTTCATCACTGGCGAACCAGTGCAGACCGGCGCTATCAAGAATCGGCAAAATCTCCGGTGCGACAGCGCCTTCGGATGGCCATAAACCGCGCGTGGGTTGTCCAAAAGTCTGGTGGTGAAAGTGCACTGCGCGTTGCACTTGGGCAACCGCATCTTCCGGTGCCACGAAAGCCGGCGTGGGCAATGATAGCCCTGGGGACGGTCGCAACGCGATATCACTGTTAATCAGCAACGGCAAAATAGGATGATAATAAGGGGAGGTACTGATTTCGATCTGACGTTTTTGGGCCATTTCTCGCAGCGTTGGCACGACTAAGCCACACATTTGTAACTGTTTGGCCATGAGTTGCTCGAAATCGTCCTTGTCGAAATTACGCCCCTTTTGCACCAGTGTCTTCAGCACATTGTCTTGTGCCAACCACACTGGATCAGTCCAGGCTAAGTTGAACCAAGTAATGAGATCACGATAATCCTGATTGCTGAAACTATTACCATCTTGCAAAGCTGCTTGCCGACGGTCAATGAGCTCGCTATAACGGGGATAGCGCCGGGCGATGCGGTCCCAGTTGATGCTATAACCTAAATTCAGAATTTGTTGTTTCTCTGCGGCGCTCCAACCATCCTGCCGGCCTAAATCCATCATCAGATCACTGGCTTCGCCACGAACGTAGCGTTCTAACTGTTCTACCAGAACCGGGACGTAATTAAATGTCGCTTTAATGTCCGGATATTGGCGCAGGACTTCCAGTACATGCAAATAATCTTTGACAGCATGCATGCGTACCCACGGCAAAAAATAGCGATTTTGGGCCGGAATTCGATAATCCGGCTGGTGCATGTGCCAGACGAATGCGACATAAAGCGGATAGTTCAAGGTAATACCCTCCTCTGAAAGTTTCGCCCGGCGATTAGAAATCGCTGCCACAACTGCGAAACCTGCCTGCGCAGGTTGCAGGCTAATCGCCGTAGCATGACTTTGCCTAAGGCGATGTCTGGTCGAAAGATAATATCGCCTCCTTTTTCTCTTTCGAGGGCGCTGCCCTCGAGCTCCCGGCAGGGGAACCCCTACGGTTCCCCTCCAATCCTTCCGAAAAGCGTTCCACCGGCTAAGACGGTATAACGAATTAAATAGGTCATTGGTTGTTGCTTAGGCAAGCCGGTCACACAGGTAATACGAATAATTTCTGTTCTCGGGCCTGGTTCACACGAGTGCATAGCATCAAACTGGTCCGAACTCGAGCCGCCAACGATATGTCAGAACTGGGCGCCGCCATTCTGTCGGCGGACAGCAGCGCGGCGGTAGGGAGTGACAGCCCGCAACAAACCGGCCACGGCGCAGCCAAGAACCTTTTTCAGGGGGTCTGGGGGTGTAACCAAGGGCATTGTCCTCGTCTACCCTCTCCTCCGGAAAATAGAACGCTGATCAACGCAGGCTGCTTCGCCCGGCGATTAGAAATCGCTGCCACAACTGCGAAACCTGCCTGCGCAGGTTGCAGGCTAATCGCCGGAGGGCGATTTTGCAGACGTTGCCGTGACTTTTAGTCGCTGGGCCATCTGCGGTCATCAATCCACGCCAGGCCTACCGCCATAACATTGTATCTCGCCTTATTGTCATTTCTGGCGCAAATGGGGGAAGAGGATGACTTCTCTAATGGAACGCTGGTTGGTTAAGAGCATGGTGAGACGATCGATGCCCATACCAAAGCCGCCAGTAGGGGGCATGCCAAAGCGTAATGCCAGCACAAAATCATCATCGATAGGATGCGCCTCCTCGTCGCCGGCGGCAGCCATGGCGCGTTCCATGCGAAACCGCTCTTCTTGGTCCAGCGGATCATTAAGCTCGCTGAAGGCGTTGCAAATTTCCATGCCCCCGGCAAAGCCCTCGAAGCGTTCCACCATATCAACCCGTTCTGGAGACCGTTTCGCCAATGGCGAAATGTCCAGCGGGTAATCCACCAAGAAGGTAGGTTGGATGAGGTTCGGTTCAACGTAATGGCTCAGTAGTTTATCAATGAGCTTGCCGCGCGGCGTATCCGGCTTAACTTCGATGCCTCGTTCACGCATGATAGCCTCTAAAGCCGGCGCTTCGGAATATTGATCGTAATCGATGCTGCTGGCCCGCAAAATAGCTTCCCGCAACGGAAGGCGTGGCCAAGGCGGCGTAAAGTCAATTTCCCCATCCTGATAAGGAATGCGCATCCTCCCGTGGACTTTTTGTACGACATAAGCAACCATTTCTTCTGTGCGCCGCATCACGCCCTGATAATCAGTGTACGCCTCGTAGAATTCCAACTGGGTGAATTCCGGATTATGTTTAAAGCTGACCCCCTCGTTGCGAAAATCACGACCAATTTCGTAAACGCGCTCGAAGCCTCCGACGATAAGTCGTTTTAAATAAAGCTCGAAGGAAATACGCAGGTAGAGGGTCTGGTCGAGTTGGTTATGGTGTGTGACGAAAGGTTTGGCCGCTGCGCCGCCGTAAATGGGCTGTAGAATCGGCGTTTCCACTTCCAGAAAACCTTCGTTGTCCAAATATTCCCGCAAGCCACTGACAACGCGAGCCCGGATGCGGAATATTTCCCGTACGTCCGGGTTAGTCATGAGATCCAGATAACGGTAACGAAAACGCGTTTCATCTTCGGTCACACCGTGCCATTTATCCGGCATAGGATGCAGCGTTTTAGCTATGAGCTTGATTTCCTGGACGTTACAAGTGATTTCGCCGGCCTTAGTGCGGAAAATAGGGCCCTTGACCTGCAGGAAGTCGCCTAAATCAACAAGCTTGCGAAAGAGGTTGTTGTAAGCTTCCTCGCCCAGGTCATTGCGGCGCAAAAAAACCTGAATGCGCCCGCTGCTATCTTCGATGTGGCCGAAGCTGATCTTACCCATGACCCGGCGCAGCACCAGCCGGCCGACGAGGATGACCGCCTGATCCGCGGCCAGTTCTCCTGCTTCGAAAGCAGCTATTGCTTGCTTCGCGGTATGCGTGCGCTGGTTGCGAGCTGGGTATGGATCGATGCCGGCCGCCCGAAGCAACGATAATTTCTCCCTGCGGCGTTGTTCCTGATCTGTGATTTCTTCCATGCTCATGGATGTTTAGTCTCCATTTGATTTCATTAGAGCGGAAGGCTTATCGGCGCGAGGCCAGGCCATCACACTTTTTATTCAATGGCAATGATCTCGAATTCAAGCAGCCCGCCCGGTGTATCGGCTTGCACGATGTCGTTAACACTGTGATTCAACAGAGCCTGGCCGATGGGAGAAACGTTGGAAATGCGCCCGTGGAACGGGTCTGCCTCCGCTGAACCAACAATATGATAGGTCTCCGGTTCGAAATCTCCCTCGCGGACGGTTACGCGACTGCCTAACTGGACAGTTCCGTTACCCTGATTCTGGCGAATAATGACAGCATGAGCGATCTTATAATTCAGCTCTTGAATCTCGCCTTCCAGAAAACCCTGGGCCGATTTGGCCTCATCATAACCGGCGTTCTCCGAGATGTCTCCATCCGCTTTAGCGTCATGGATTTGTTTAGCCACTTCTGGACGGCGTACATTAATGAGATAATCCAACCGTTCTTTTAGTTTTTGTAGTCCTTCTTCTGTCAGAAAAACTTGCTTGTTCCCCACCATTTTTGAATCCTTTTTGTTGCTCGACTAATGACATGCACCACTTCGTATCGCTGCTGTAACAATAAAAAGACTGAGAGCATTCCCTCAGTCTTAATGAGCTTTCTCGCTTATTATACCCGTCAAAGGCATTTTTACCCAAAAAACCTTTTTGCCCTTGACGGCTCCTTTTCATCAACCTTGTTTGCACATTCTGAATGCCTATGTTAGACTTTTCCTTTAGATACTGCCCCCGTAGCTCAGAGGAGAGAGCAGTGGTTTCCTAAACCATGTGTCGCAGGTTCGAATCCTGCCGGGGGCGTTACCTGTAGGGGCATGACGCATAGCGTCATGCCCTTTTTCCCCGGCCGAACAGTTTGCCTAATAGCCCAAAGCCAAGGCAGCCAGAGGGCGATGGTTGCGAAGGCGTCGGTTCCGGTGTTGGTGATGGTGACACGGGGGGGGCTGGCGACACGTTAGCCCCAAAAGTGCAGAGCGCTGTTTGCCATGTTTCCCCATCTTGGTCGATCCGAACGTAAGTCAAGTAGCGTTGGTTAGCGTATTTCTGCGGGTGGGCGAACAGATCGCGCCAGGTTTCTTCGTCTGCCTGGCTAAAATCGCCGCGCCACACCCAAGTGCCGCTGTTGATATAGGTGGCGCCGCTGGCCAAATGGAACACACCTGGTTGATGCGTGTGCCCGAAAACGACAATCTTTTCTTGCCCGTCCTGGCTTATGGCCTCAGCCTGTCTGACCAATGCATCATTGCTACTCGCGACAAGTGCCTGGCCGATGACGAACGGATCGTCGAGATCAATGTCTTGTTCCTGCTTCTCGTCCAACCAGCCGGCGGCCGTCAAGGCTTGCCAAACTTGTCGGTTGAACTGGCGGCGGAAACCGGCGTCGGCGGCATAACGCACGCCTTGCACTTTCATGTTCGCCCGGTTGGCACTTTCTAAGTCTGTCAAAAAGGCAGCAGTAGCCTTATCAGAAAGATGGGCATCAGCCGGGGTCAGACTGGGCAAGATGAGAATGGGAGCAGCAGCCAACAATTTCAGCAGTGTCTGGATGGCAAAAGGAAAATCGAATTTCAGACCGTACCAGATCAAGTTTACCACAGGGTGCACGCCATCGATCCAGGGATAACGCGCTTCAATGTCGTTGAAATATTCAATGACGAAACGGGAGCCGGGCAGTAATTCCAGCCGGGCAGGGTTTTCCGGATCGACAGGCCGGGCGAAATTAGCAAAACGGTCCACCTGTTCGGTATATTGGTTGCCATGTTCGACATAAAGTCCATCCTGCTGATAGGCCACCGGCAAAAAGCGCAAGCAGTCCGCTTTGGAGCCCACTGCTTCCAGCCGCCGACGCAGCGCTTCCTGCATGGCTGGCCAGTACCATTCCGGATCATGGTTACCTTTAAGCACGGTTAGGGTACGCCGGGGAGCGCCTGGATCGAGAAATGCTTGTAATGCCGAGAATAACCCCTCGTGGCCGGCCATGATATGCTTGAGTTTCAATATGGAACCAGCGGCGCTGTTGTCCTCATAGACCGTCGGCGGATAGCTCTTCCACGGCGAATAAGTCGGTGTCGCCGGTACTTGCAGCATTTCCAAGAAGTCGCCATCGATGATCAAGTGTATATCCCGCTTCTGTGCTTTGCTCTCGGCGTCAAGCTGTTGGATCAAGCCGTTAAATTCGGGATCGCTGGTAAAATCTTCCAGTGGGTTACCGCCGGGGCCATCATGGCCGGCGCCCAAATGTAAATCACTGACAACAATCGTGCTCTGTTTGTTCATGATACTCCTCCGAAAATAAGACATCTCCCCTGGCCTACCGCCCAAAGGGGCGGTAAGCCTTTCCCTCCCCGATACGGGGAGGGAAAAAAGCTAAGCGCAGCGCAGCTTAGGGGGGAGGTCACCCTCAAAATCAATTGACGCAGCGGCGCAAAGACGCAGAACGTCTTAAAAAATCAGGCTCCCTTAAGAAGTTCAACTTCTTGAAGAAGTTGAACTTCTAATTTGTCGACCTGCCATGTTCCGGTTCAGCCAAGAGCGTCTGCAATAATTGTTCCTCTTCCTCGCGCGACCGAATTCCGCCGTCTAACCAGGCATCGCGCAGAGTGGCCAAAATATGACCCAAGTAAGGCCCCGGGTGCACGCCTAATTCCCGCAACCGATGCCCGTCCGTGTACGGTTTGACCTGTTGCAGTTGGCGCCGGTAAAGATCGATGCGCCGGCTAACGACCGGTTCGCTGGCTGCAATTTCTACCACAAAAAGTGTTGCCGGCCGAAATGGGCGTAATAAAGCGGCAATCTGGCTATTCGGCAACGGTTCCGACTGCAATTTGGGCAGCTGCTTCTTGAGGCGGTCGACCTCCTGCAAAAGTGTTTTCGTCTTGCCGCGCAACAGCAACCGTTTTACCAAAGCGCGCGCTACGCTTGTTTCTTGGTGGAAAAGCAGCAGAGCAAAATAAAGACGTTCAATGGCTTCCGGCGGCTGCTGATCAGCCAACCGCAGCCGTAGCTGCTGGAACCGTTGCTGGATCCAGGGATCACAGCACAAAGCCGGGTGCAATATTTCCAAAACGTGCAACTGATCCAGCCGCCGCAGTGCCAACTCTGGCGCTTGTTCTTGCAAAATAAGTTCCAGCTCGTGACGGATCCTGGCACCGGTGACCCGTTTCAACAAACCCACTGCGTCTTTAATCAGCGCTTCCGTTTGTGCTTCCATGCGGAAATTGAATCGCTGCTCGAAACGAACGGCGCGGAGAATGCGAGTCGGATCTTCAACAAAACTCAGGCTGTGCAACACCCGGATTATGCCCTGCTGCAAATCCGCCTCGCCGCCGAAAAAGTCCAAGAGTTCTCCCCAATGCTTGCCGTCCATGCGAATAGCGAGGGTATTAATAGTGAAATCGCGACGCAGTAAGTCCAATTTGATGGAGCTCCGTTCCACCGTTGGCAAAGCGGTGGGATGTTCGTAAAATTCAGTGCGCGCAGTGACTAAATCGATAGTCTGTGGTAGGCCAGGGCCAGTTGGAAAATCGCTACCCCGTTCTTCTGGCGCCGGCAAAATCCATTTAGCGGTGCCAAAACGATGGTGCCGGCGGATGCGACCGCCGTAATGACGCACTAACTGTTCGGCCAGCGTGATGGCATCCTGCTCCACCACCAAGTCCACATCGAAATTAGAACGTCCCAATAGCAAGTCGCGCACAAACCCACCCACTGCATACAGAGAGAGGTCTACTTTTTCCGCTTCTTGCCCGATGCGTTGCAATAGTGCATAGAGTCCGGGCGGGAGCGTTTCTTCCATCCGCTGCGTAATTTCGGCGGCCCGGCTGCCGTTCATCGGTGTTTGCCATCCTTTGATCAGATCAGTGCGGGTAACAATGCCAATGATGTGATCATTAGTATCGACGACCGGAATCTGTCCCCAGCCGCTGGTGACGATGAGGCGGCGTAGCCGTGCTACCGAGGCGTCTGGCCGAATGGTAAAATGGCCAGCGTGCATATAGAGCTGCACCGGGCTATTGCCCAAGCCATGGTGTAATGCCCTATCCACTTGACGTCTAGTAAGTATGCCCAACAACCGGCCCTTTTCGTCCACCACAGGAAAGCCCTCGAAACCATACTGGCGCATACGGTCGGCGGCTATCGCAATTTTCTCCGTTGGGTTGAGTGTTTGCACGCCGGCAGACATGATCTGGGCTACAGTGATGGCCGGTTGTACTTCCTGACGCAATTTTTGAATAAGCTGGCGTTTTATTTGTATCAGGTCACTGTTATCGACGACCGCGGCGGCGGCTCGAGGATGACCGCCGCCGCCCATTTGCCGGGCGATTTCGCCCACATCCACCGCATCATTGCTACTGCGCGCGACCAATTGAATGCGATCGCCAATTTTCACCAACAGGAAAAGTGCTGTCGGTTCAAAAAGGTTGCGCATTTTATGCGCCAAAGTCGATATTTCGTCCACCATCTCCGGCGCTTCGGCTGTGGCGATAAGCAGCGTGTGCCCTTTCATGGTAATAATGTCGCTATTCTGGATGAGCAAGTCGTACAGGATCCGCTGTTGGGTGCTCAAAGGATGAATGAGAAAACGGCGGGCTATTTCCAGCCTGGCTTCGTGCGCCAAGAGCCAAGCCACGGCATTAGCGTCCCGGGCAGTACTGCTTTGATAAAGTAACATGCCGGTATCTTCGTAAATGCCCAAAAGGAAAAGTGTGGCTTCTATCGGTGTTACCGGCAGTCCCTGACTAATGATTTTCTCCACCAACAACGTGGTATTAGCGCCTACAGACTCGCCCTGGTATTGCCAATGAGCCGGCAAGTCAGCGTTCTTTGCGTGGTGGTCGATGACTAAGACAGGTGTTGTCTGCTTGACACCTCGTGGTGCCTGGAAAGATTGGGCGTCAACTAAAACAATCCGGTCGACAGCGCGCCGGGGCCACGTTTTTGCTTGCTCTAATGGGAATGCTTCGCCGTACAGGGAAAGAAACGCCTGTAAATTGCGATTCAGATGGCGCGGCAACAAAGCTTCTGCCTCAGGAAATAGTTTCTTGGCAGCCACTAAGCTGGCTAAGGCATCAAAATCTGTGTGTTCATGGGTAAGAATGAGTTCCATTTGAACGTATTCTCCTCTAAAAATAAAAATGGGACGCAGATCAACGCAGGCTGCGCACGCAGATAAAAAACAGTGGTCAAAAAATTAGTAACAGATTCTCCCCTGAAAATAGTCCCCATTGCGCCGGAGTAGAGTCTTTAGCCGGGGGGAACGCTACAAAACCGCCTAAAGGCTCGAGTCCAGCCATAGGTTTTCATCCGCTGTGGTGCGCCGTAGGCCCATGATAACTCCTCTGAAAATAGAACGCTGATTAACGCTGATACACGCTGATCTTAATTTTCATCCGCTGTGGTGTGCCGTAGGCTCATGATAACTCTCTTGAAAATAAGACCTCTCCCCCGGCTTACCGTCCCTTTTGGGTGGTAAGCCTTCCCCTCCCCGTGTCGGGGAGGGGAGAAAGCTAAGCGCAGCGCAGCTTAGAGGAGGGTCTCCCCTGAAAATAAAATGGGACGCAGATCAACGCAGGCTGTGCACGCAGACAAAAAATCAGTGAAAATCAGCGTTTATCTACGCCATCTGCGTCCAATTGTCGGAAAAGCGAAGTCGTTACCCTTTTCCTTTACGCCTTGGGCCTCTTTGCGGCCTTGCGCCCAATTCTTTGTCAGTATACAAGAATTTAACCGATAAGATATTATACCGATTCCCGGTCAAATAGGGAATTAGCAGTGGAAAGCAAAAGATAAATCCGGTTGCCTCATTATGTCATATTTGCCAGCATCGTTCTCTTATCATACAATATTTGCAGTCCCACCCATGCATGTTCCCAAAGCAAAGAGAAAGGTCAGGAAATGAGGACGCGATTGAAGAAATATATTCTTTTTCTATCGATAGCATTTGCTCTCTATTCATTCACAGGCCCGGCTAACGTTTATGCTGCCGGACGAACTTCTTCTGAACCAACGGCCAGTGCCTGGAAAATCCAGTGGCGCGCCGATCGAGATCTGCACGACATTGTTGCACTTCCTGGCGGCACGATCTATGCCATTGGCAACCAGGGCGCTTTTTACAAATCAGTTGATGGCGGGCAACACTGGCATTACCAAAAAGTATGCTCCGCAAATTTAAATGCGGCTCTGTTCCGCACCGACGGCCACGGCTGGGTAGTAGGCGATCTCGGTGTTATTTTCCAGACCAGCAACGGCGGTGCGACCTGGACCGCCCAGCAAAGTAATACACAACATAATCTGCGGGATATTGCAGCGGACAACGCCGGCCATTTATGGGCTGTTGGTGATCACGGTGCTTTGCTCCATAGTGACGATGGCCAAACCTGGCTGGTCATGGCGCCGCCCACTATTTTCGCCCTGACGGCGGTCTATTTCTCCGATCAGGATCATGGCTGGATCGTGGGCACCCACGGCGTTTTGTTGCGCACAG
Organism: Anaerolineae bacterium; assembly: GCA_015486845.1. Taxonomy (GTDB): domain Bacteria; phylum Chloroflexota; class Anaerolineae; order JAADDB01; family JAADDB01; genus WFQU01. The sequence goes on from WFQU01000182.1 coordinate 19,535, forward strand.
CAGATGCCGGCAGTAACTGGACAACGCAAAGCGGCAGCACGGCCTGGCTATATGACATTGCTTTTTCCAGCAGTGGGCAAGAAGGTTGGATCGTGGGCAACAGCGGGACCATTCTGCACAGCACGGATGCTGGCAGCAGTTGGCAGGCGGTAGCTAATCCTTCCAGCTACAATTTACGAGGGGTAGCAGCGGCCGGCCCGGGCAAAGCGTGGGTCGTCGGTGCTGGCGGATTCATTGCCGCGGTGGATGCTCAGGGTGTGCACCAACATATAACGCCGGTACAAACAAATTTGACGGCTGCGACCGTCGGGGACGGAACGATTTGGTTTGCCGGAGCGTGGAACGCGATTCTGCGCAGCCAGGACGGAGGCACGAATTGGGACATGCCCAACGGCGGCGGCGTGTACGAATTCTTCGATGTCTCTTTTGCCGATAGCAAGCACGGCTGGGTTGTCGGACAACGTCATCACCAGCAGAACGCCGAGAAACATTTGGGCATCATCTTTCACACGGATGATGGCGGTTATTCCTGGGAGATGCAACATTTCCCCGGCGAGAGCGGTGAATTCGAGGGCGTTTCTTTTGCCGATGCCCAGCGCGGCGTGGTCACTGGTCGCTACGGCAAAGCGCTATACACGGAAGACGGCGGGCAGACCTGGCATACTCAAACGCTGCCGCCAGCGGCCAACTGGATTTACCGGGTAGAAATGGATCCGACCGGCAACGCCTGGGCCGGGGCCTCTTTCGGCCGCCTGTACCACACGATGGATTTCGGCCACAACTGGGATTATTATTGTCTGCATTTTCCCTCGCCCGGCGAAGGGACTTGTATCAACAAATTCAATTTGACGGTGCGCGGCTTAGCAGCCGTGGGACAAAACGTGTGGCTCTTGGGCAAAGACGGACAAATGGAAGTAGGTACTGATGTGGGGGCCGGTCGTCTCAACACCCTCACTGCTGCGCCCGCCCAGGTTTACGAACATTGGTATCGGGTGCCTTTAATCTCGGGCCGTGCGTTTAACCATTTAAACAACGGCTATTTTCTCAATTTGAACGAAGGATGGGTAGTCGGCGTAGCCGGCGCGCTGTGGCACACTTTAGACGGCGGCCGTTCTAGCGGCGACTGGACCCTGATGACTCCAACAGACACGCTACCCCCCGCGTGGCGCATCGCCGACCTGTATGACGTACAATTCGCTAATAAGAAAACCGGCATTGTGGTAGGTGGTCAGTGCGATGATTACAGCCGGCCGGCTAATCCGGCGTCTGGCGACGACCATTTTTGGTGCGTTTATGCTTACAGCGATGATTATACATACGACCGAGCGTTCCTGGCCCGGACAAAGGATGGCGGTCGGAATTGGCAAACAGAAGTCATTCCTGGCGTGCCTATACTTTACGAAGTGTCCATGGTAGGAGATAATGCCGCCTGGGCCGTGGGCGCGGCCGGTGCCATTGTGCATTATGCCGGCGAACCGTCGGCGCCGGTGGCTTATCAGATGAATACTGCACCAACCCTCGATGGTAATTTAAACGATTGGCCACACGTCGGCGTGCTCTCTGTCACAGCTACGACAGCAGATAACGTGCAAGGGGTCGATGTGCCCTCTTCCACTGATTTGAGCGCGACTTTACGGACTGTTTGGCTGCCAGATCGACTGCTTCTTGGCATACACGTGAACGACGATCAAGTGGAAACCAGCGCGTCTAATTTTCTGAACGACGATAGTATCGAATTAGGCATTGACGGCGCCCATAATAATGTTGGGGGAGGCCATGACGATCATCTGTATCTGATCACCGCGGCCGGCGCTACATACGACTGGATGACACCCACCACGACAATTTCGGCCGCGGTACAGTGTGTTGCCGGTGGCTACGAGATAGAGCTAGCCATACCGGCTGCTCAAATTTTGGGACACAGCGGCACATTAAGCGCCGGTCAACAAATTGGATTCAGTCTGGCTTTACGCGACAACGACAACGGCGGCAAGATCGATAACATTATTGTGAAAGACGGCACAGATCCCGGCACACCCAGCGCCGAGTTCGGCACGATCACGTTACGCGGTCGTCAACTCATCTTGCAGCGCGATTTGAACGACTTTTCGACCGTGCAAGATACATACATCGATCGTTATCATGCAACAACCAATTACTCACAGCAAGATGCTTCTCGTTTGCACTTGTTGCACTTAGCAGCCAATAACAGCTTAGGCGATATCGCTTCGGCTTTGTTCAAGTTCGACCTTTCCTTTTTGCCGCGCGAAACTGTGATTACAAAAGCCGATCTCGTGCTGCGGGTGGGAATACGACAAGGCAATGGGACACTGCATGCCGCACTGTACAAATTACTCCGGCCCTGGCAATTAGACGTGGTGCATTGGATTAATGCAACTTTAGACCAAAAATGGGAGCATCCTGGCGCTGATGGTTCAGCGGACCGAGCCATGACGCCGGTTTCAGTAATCGATATCGACCATCCCATCGACTGGTATCGCTGGAACGTGCAGCCATTAGCACAAGCCTGGGTGCGCAATCCGGCTGAGAATTACGGTTTCATTTTGCACGCTGCGCGCGGTGCGCCGGTAACCTATAAAGTGGTATCCAGCGAGTTTACGGACGACCCCACTAAGCGTCCTCGCTTGGAAGTCCAATACGATCTCTATCCAGTACCTACACCGACTGCCACCGCCACACCCACGGCAACGCCGACGCCGTTCGGCACGCCCACTGTGACGCCAACAGCTACCAATACCCCCACGGTAACGCCAACACCGACAGCGACTCCGACACCGTTGCCGCCGCCACTCACCTGGGAAGGCACGGCACAGGCCGATGCGTATATGAGCGGCTGGGCACCCAATGAACACCCGACCGACGCGTTCTTAGCGGTAAAACACGGCGCACTGCGCACGCTTTTGCGCTTCGATCTCAGCGGCATTCCGGTCGGCGCACTCGTGAAGGATGCCACCATCACTTTGCGGGTCGCCGCGGCACCGAGCGCTCCAGATGCAACGCTCACCGGCTACGTGCTGCGCCAGCCGTGGAACGAAACGGAGGTCACCTGGAATAGTCCACGCGCCGGGCGCGTGTGGCAGATCCCTGGCGCCGATGGCGCTGACGATCGGGCGCCAACGGTTGCGGCACAGGGCCAGGTCAGTTGCCGTTACTGCTCGGTCACATTAGATGCGACGGCAGCCGTAGCTGCCTGGTTGGCTGCCCCCAACGCAAATCACGGACTACAACTGCGCTCGTCCAGCTATGACGAAATTCACTTCATGGATCGCACAGCCCTTGATCCGGCCTACCGGCCACACTTAGTAGTGCATTATGATCTACCGACGCCGACGCCAACCGTTACACCGACCACGACGCCAACTGCCACATTAACTGCTACGCCAACGATGACGCCGACAGCCACACCAACGCCGGCGCTTTACTGGTTGCCGTTAATCACGACGCCTTGATTATGGATGCTATGGACTATGTATAACAGGCGTTCCAGATTTTCAATACCTGGAACGCCTGCTCACAAAGATACTACCACAACGTAATGCGACGTTCTTCGCCGTGTAGGAGTCGCTTGATGTTGGGCAACAAGCTGGCGATGATCCAAACGGAGGCTAAAGCACCGTAGACGACGTGAGGAAGAGGTACCCACGGCCAACCCAATAGGTAGCCGATCAAAGCAACGATGAGCGTTCCCACACCAACTGTCATCGTTCCCACGGAAGCATAATGGGTCAAATAAAGCATTAAAATGGCCAGCAGCGCCACGAAAATGCCGATGCGCCAGTTAAGCGTCAGAATTACGCCACCCGTGGTAATGCCGCCGGCACCACCGTGAAAGTTTAGAAAACAAGACCAGTTATGGCCAAAAACTGCCGTGGCGCCGGCTAATGCTGCGGCCCACTCGCCCCCTAAAAAATGGCGGGCAATGAGCACCGTCAAAATTCCCTTCAACCCATCCGAAAGCACTGTTAAAATCGCCGGCGTAAGTCCAGCTGCGCGCCAAACATTCGTGCCGCCGGTGCGACCGCTGCCATGTTGGCGCACATCGACGCCAAACAATCTGCCGAATAGATAGCCCGGCGGAACAGAGCCCAGCAGATACCCTAAGATAATCGCCAATACGATACGCACAAGTGTAGACATGCTTTTTACCCCACAACCATGATCTTGGCGACAGCAATGTCAACCGATAGTTGTCGCTCCACGAAATATAAAACGGTTACCTGATGGCGAAGATACGGTTCGATTGTGAAGTACCGGAATCGTGTCGTTGACTTGAGCCAATGCCCTCACTTTGTCCTACTAATAGTCACTGTGTGCCGTTACGGCATTGCCCAGGTCAGTTAGCGCAAATAAGTATGGGCGAAACGATCCTTGAAAGGTACCCGATCGCCATTACCTTCTTTATCCAAGTGAACGATACGTTCTTCCCGGCCGGAAAGGAGCAACTTGCTGGCTAAATAGACCGCCCGGAGTGCTTCCTCGCCGCTAATACGCGGCGGTGCCCCGTCCTGGACGGCACGCACGAAAGCGTTTAGCTCCACTGATAAAGGTTCTTGCCGGCGAATTTCGTATTTAATCCGCTGCCCTTCGCTCACGCCGATCAGCGCTACCAGCCCTTCCCATTGCCCATTAGTGTAATTATTTTCTACAAAATAAAGCTCTTGCGTCAAATAATTAAGCAGAAACATGCCCCGCTCGCCGATGATGCTCAATTCTCTGGTCTTCTTCGGCGTGAGCCAGTTGATATCCAGCCCGCCGACTGTGCCGTTTTGGAATTTGAGCAGTGCCAAGAGAAGATCTTCGTGATACTCATGGATTTCCTGCTCGGTTTCGGCATACATCGTTTCAATGGGGGCACCGATGAGGTGTTCCATGATGTTAAGTTCATGCGTGGCCAAATCGAAAACAACCCCTACATCCTCAATCCGTCCCGGCGAAGGGCCAACACGCCGTGCGTAAATCTGGAAAACCCGGCCGATATGTCCCATTTCCAGCCGATGTTTCAGCTCCATCACAGCCGGATTGTAACGCTCGATATGCCCAACACTAAGTTTCACGCCCTGTTCGTTAGCTGCTTGGACGATCTTGCGTCCCTCTTCCACAGTGAGGGCGATGGGCTTCTCGACAAAACAATTGACTTCGTGGGCAATAACATCCAACGCAACCGGCGCATGGGCTCGGGTAGGCACGGCCACGCTGATGACATCCAACTTCTCTCGGCCCAACATCTCTTTATAATCCGTGTACTGCTGGACGCCATACGTAGACGCCACCCGACTAACCCGTTCTGAATCCTGGTCAGCTACGGCGACCAGCTTTACGCCGGGCATGTTCGCATAAACCCGGGCGTGATTCTTACCCATGGAACCAACACCAATTACACCAGCTCGCATCATGAGAATTATTTCGCTCCGTTCATGTTTTTGGGCAACAAATCGATTTCTTTCCGGCAGCGGGGGCAATAACCGCGACGTCCATCCTCCGTAATCTGCAACCGTGCGCCGCAATCGCAGACATAGCCGATCAGCCGGGCCGGATTGCCGACCACTAACCCGTGCGGGGGCACATCTTTTGTAACCACCGCGCCGGCGCCAACCATAGAAAAATCACCGATTGTGACGCCGGCGACTATCGTGCTGTTAGCACCCAGCGACGCGCCCCGGCGCACCAAGGTTGGCGTGACTACCCAGTCCTGTGCCGACTTCAACGAACCGTCCACATTGATCGCCCGCGGGCGCAAATCGTTAGTGAAACAGACATGCGGCCCCACAAAAACGCCATCTCCCAGCGTAACGCCGTGGAATACGGAAACATAGTTCTGGATTTTCACCCGGTCGCCGATCTGCACGTCGTTATCTACATAAACCCCTTTGCCAAGAACAACCTCCTGGCCCAGGACAGCACCTTCCCGAACCTGGCAATCCTGCCAGATTTTGCTACCGGCGCCAACTTTGGCTGCGGGCGAAACGGTGGCCGACGGGTGAATGTAGGGAGCGTTTCCCTCTTGGGGCGGCTCGTGGCCGGGAACATAGCCAGTCACCCGGGCGGGGACGCCGGTGACAATGGCATGCGGCGGCACATCATGGGTCACCACCGCGCCGGCGCCGACAATGGCACATTCGCCCACCGTGACCCCCGGCAAAATCGTCACGCCGGCCCCCAGCCAGGCATCCCGGCCGAGGACAATCTTCCCTTCTCGGGGGGGCATCAGGTCCGTCAAGTGGGAAAAATTGGCATCAGATGAAGTAACCAGCGTGCAGCGGGGAGCGATAGCCACGCGGTCATTGATGATCACTTTCTGGCTACGATCTTCCAGAATCTCGGCAATGATCAGCCCCTCGCCGATGTAAACATCATGGCCAATGATAAAACCGCAGGCGCGAAAAAGCGCCCGGCGCATTTTATAGCCGGGAGCCCAAATCGCTATACTTTTCAACAGTCGCTTACGCCAGACAAACCAACGTTGGCGCCACGAGAGCGGCTCACTGCCCTTAACGTACAACGACTTCCCCCACAAAAGAGAATCGGATCGGAGGATTCCGGCGACTTACCACTTTGCTTTTTGTTGCTGCCACAAACGATAAGCTGCTTCGCTAATCTTAAGCCATTGTGGATGATGAAGCAAACGGCTACGTCCGTAATTCACCAGATCTCCCCCAAACTTGGCCTTGAAATTCCGCACACCGTAAGGCCGGTCTGGGTGCCCGGCGCCACCGAAATCGAATAGCGTGTAGCCGTTATCATGCCCCCAGCGCAACACCTGCCAAACCAGAAAATCGTTGGGGCGGGCATTGCGCGCCGACCGCAGTGCGCCGGCGTACCAGTCCCAAATGCGTCCTTTATAAAGCAAAACCAGCCTCGCCCCGGCGGGCGTTCCGTCGGCCAAGATCGCCTGCCACCCCCGCAGCATCCCGCTTCCCATCAAATGGCGGAGCGCCGCCTGGAAAAGGGAAATATCCGCCACCGGCACGTGCGCCTCCCGGTAAACCTGCTCGATCAGCCGGTAAGCGGCCAACAACTCTTCCTGGCGGGATAACGGCTGTAGTTGCAGCAGCTTTTCGCCCCGCCGGACATTTTTGCGGGCGGTGCGGTTTAGCCGCCGCCAGATCTCCTCCTCCGCCGTGGCTAACGGGATAAGGAAGTTCAAATGAGGCTCCCAGTCATAGCCGGCCTGCGTTAGCACATCCTGCCAGGGAGAAACATCGGTTTGGTGGCGCAGTTCGGTGAAAAGCGCCCGGCGGCCCATCCGGCGCCGGTAAGAGGCAAGCAAAGCAGCCAACGCCGTCTGGCCGCGCTCCCCTTCGTCGGCCAAGAAGCCGCCATAAGCGACTAAGCGGGTAGTCAGCAGCCGCAGCGGACCGCCGGCCAACGTGATTTCGGTCACTGGCAGCAAGGCGCCGATGGTGCTCTTTTCATCAACGGCGGCGAAAATATGTTGGCGGTAGCCGCGGGTGGCGGCGTAAACGGCGGCCATGGCCGGCGTGTGATAAACCATCCCGGCCGGGTGCTGATCCACATAAGCCTGCCATGGCTGCCGGGGCAAGTCGGTCACAATGCGCCATTCAGTCATGGTCGCATCCTGCGCCGATCCGGTCGAAATAATCCCACCAGGTAAAACTGTCCAAATCACCACTAACCGCCAGCGCCGAATGGAACCGGCGCGGCCATCTGCCAAAACGGAGCAATGATGCGTCGGTCGCCTCGATTTTGCGCAGCAGCGGCAGCCGGTCTAACGCTGCGAAATGCGTATCCTCCAGGACAAGCCGATGTGCCGGGGTCGCTGCTTCCAGCCAGTAACCTTGTTCCCGCAGAAAAGCGACCAACTTCGGGGAGACAGATTCGCCCACGCCGATGGTCGGCCGGGCCGGGCCATCCACCCGGAAGGACCGCGCTTCGACCGTGCGCCAGCCGTCCGCCCATGCTTCTTGCGGCACGTTTGTGGTAACGTTTCGTCCGAACACGGTCACATCGTCCGCCGCTTGCACCGCAACTTGCCAGCCATCGTTTACCGACTCCAACCGAAATGTCGCTTCGCCGCGGCGTTGCCACCAGGCTGTGATTTCTGATAGCGTGGCCAGCCAGATCGCTGGCCGGCGTTCCCGAGCCACAGTTAGCACCGCCCGCAACGCTTTCTCGGCAGCCCGGAACCGTTCCGGGTGCAGTTGCAGGACGAAGAGCCCACCCTGTCGCACCGTTCCCTCGAGGATGTGCAGCCATGGCGCGGCCAGACGTTCGCCATCCGGCAAATTAGCCCGCTCCAAGAGCATTTCATCATCCGGCAAGCTCACCGGCAAGCGCAGCAGGCCCTCTTCCCAAAAAGGGAGAGCCGGGTAACGGGCAGCATCCAGCGGGGCGTAAAAATCCAGCAGCAGTTGCCAGCTTTTCTCTTCTTTCGGTGGCAAATCCTGCCCCAGCGCCGCGTCCCAATAAATTGCCAAAGAACTATCGAAGGCAAGCCGGGCTCGGCGCACTGCCTCCACGGTGGCTTGGTTCCAACGTAAATAGGGCGCCCGAAAGCCGGAAAACAGGATGCCAGCGGCTCGCAGTCGCTCCGCAGCTTGCCGCAATTGCGCCACCTGCACTTCGAGGGGGCATAAGCTGTAATCGATGTGAACATCCCCATGAATGGCAATATCCACCCCGGCCGCGGCCAGCTCTTGCATGGCAGACGCATGGCGGGCGGCGATGCGTGCCGGCGTAGGGAAAGTAGGATGCGCCCCGAAAGGGCGCAAAGTGTCGATGTATTCCGTAAGTACTTGTTCCATTCTGTGGCTGGTTGGCCCCAAACGCCGGGTAATACTTGCCAATCGTCCTAACGCTTGCCCCGGCCCTTTAGACCGCAGCAAATGATCTATATATGTAGCCAGATTCGCCAAATGTCGTGAACCTTCCTAACCCGGATGAGCCAGAATTAATATTCTGACGCGGAATCGCTGAAACGCAGAGAAATACATCAATGCAAGGGGTCCCAAAATGGGTCAGCCCAAAAAATCACGAATCATTTTGCATAGCGCTCTGATTCCATCGTGCGACCCAGCGCTAAAATGATTTCTCCCTGCGTCTCTTGCGTCTTTGCGTCAAATCTTTGACGGTTACAATGATTCCGTTACCAAAAGCACCCAGCCGGTGCGGCAACCGACCTAATACCAGGGCGCGTCGTCGTCCCTGGCGCCCGCATCGCCCCGGCGTCGCGGCTGTTCCCGCCCCGGCGGATAGACCTCCCGCGCTCTACCGCCTACTTGCACCGGGCCGACGACACCGGCTTCCTCCATTTGATCCATCAGCCGCCCGGCCCTGGTATAGCCGACGCGCAGACGGCGTTGTAACAGCGATACAGAAGCGCGCCTTTCAGCCCGCACGACTTCAACCGCTTTGTCGAAAAGCACATCCTGATTTGGTTTGCTGGCTTCTTCTGCTTCAGCGATAAGCTCTTCCAGCAGCGGAGGTTGGTGCATAGCTGGCAGCGGGTTACCAGCGAGATCCGTTTGCCCCGCTACGGAATCGTTAGTTGGCTGGAGCTGTTGCCGCCAAAAGGTAACTAATTTGTTAATTTCCACATCAGAAACGAAGGCACCTTGCAGCCGTGCTAATTTGCTGGAAACTGGCGACATGAAGAGCATATCCCCGCGCCCCAACAGTTGTTCGGCACCGGGCACGTCTAAGATCACCCGCGAGTCAATTTGGCTGGTCACATTGAAAGCAATGCGGGCCGGGAAATTCGCTTTGATGAGGCCGGTAACCACGTCGACGCTGGGCCGCTGGGTGGCCATAACTAAGTGGATGCCGGTGGCGCGGGCCATTTGGGCCAAACGCACCAACAAGATTTCTACATCCGCCCCGGCAGCCATCATCAAATCAGCCAATTCGTCGATGAAAATGACGATGTAAGGAATCTTTTCGTGTGGGAAAGCAGACTTTTGTGGGGCAGGTTCCCCTTCAACAGCCGAAGCACTGCCGCTGAGCACAGCTTGGGCGGCGGCTTTGGTTCGCTCTTCTTCTACCTGCTTGTTATAAGCTTCCAAATTGCGCACTTTGAGTCTATTCATCAGCCGATAGCGCTCTTCCATCTGCCGAACGGCCCATTTCATAATGCCAACTGCTTTCTCAACATCGGTCACAACGCTGCCGTAAAGGTGCGGAATGCCATTGTAGTTGACTAATTCTACCATTTTCGGGTCGATCATCACCATACGCAACGATTCTGGCGTGTGGGTGGTCAACAGGCAGGAAATGATGCTATTCACACAGACCGATTTACCAGAACCGGTGGATCCGGCAATAAGCAAATGGGGCAGTTTAACCAGATCAGTCACGTAAGCGCTACCGCTCACATCCCGGCCTAATGTAATTTTCAGGTTGCCTTTCTTTTGCTGGAATTGCTCCGATTCCAACATGCTGCGCAGGGAAACGGTGGATGTGACCCGATTCGGCACTTCCACGCCGACCAACGCCCGGCCGGGAATCGGTGCTTCGATGCGAATCGGGGCGGCGGAGAGCGCCAGCGCCAAGTCTTTGGAAAGAGATTGAATCTTAGCGACTTTGATCTTAGTTCGCTTGATCTCGCCGGTCTTACGGTCAGTACGCTCGATATAACCCGGCTGGACGCCGTACTGGGTCACGGCCGGCCCGCGATTGGCCTCAACGACTTTGGCCGGCACGCCAAACGCGCTCAACGTTTCTTCAATGATGCGCGCCCTCTGCAAGATCTCTTCTTCACCAATTTCCGTTTCCGCTGTATCTTCGAATACTTGGTCGATAACCGGCAAAGTCCAGGCAATACTGGGCAATTGAGTTGATCGTCGTTGGATAGGCTGATCGGTCGCCGACGTGGCTGGTCGGGCCGGGCGCTGGGTGGTAGGAGACGTAAGCAGTGCGTTAGGTTGTTCCGCTTCACCTAAAACATGCGCTGCCGATCTGGAAGCAGTCGCCGGCTTGCTATGGCCGGCGCCGTTGATAACGATATTGGTTGCCGATTCCGGCTCGCGCTGCCTCTTTTCTCGCCACCGCGCTAACAGCGACGGCTTTGACGATGACGTGGTGGTCCGTTGTGATTCGACCCTTGGCAGGGCCGCTTGGGCCGGTTTATTGGCGCGTGCTTCCTGCCACGCTGCAATCAGATCGCGGACGCCAATGCGGAAGGAAAACGCTAATAGCAAGAGCAACGCGACGACAACAAGAACCCAAAAGCCGGCTTGACCGATGTTAGCCGAGATGGAAGCGTACAGCCAGTTACCAACATCACCACCTTGGCCGGCCACGCCAGCGGCTACGGCGAGATAAAGCAACCAACCAGAAACCATGATCCAGAAATAGCGGGTGGGGAACGTATAAGTACGATCGTACGTGGAGCGCACCAACCAGAAACCCCAGGCGGCCAGCAGAAAAGGTAGCAAATAAGTGCCCATGCCACAGCATGGTAAAAGAATCTGGAGCCACCATTTGGTTATCTGCCCTTGATTCGGCGCCAACAGACTCAAGAAAGTGTAGGTGGCTATGATCAAGAGGAGCATACCCCAGAAGCGCTCGGAAAAGAGCCAAGCTAAATTAATTTCTCGTTGTTTATTGGCCGTTTTGCGGCGGGTGGAACTGCTACGCGTGGTCCGCCTGGACGTAGTGGAGCGTTTTGCTCGAGAAGTTGTTTTCGTGTTTTTCCGTGTTGCCATAGCAATCCTATCGTCTTCATCCTGAATAAAAAGTCGGCATCGTTCACATAACCACAGGCATGGTAAATTGCTTCGAAGTCGTAGCCTAACCACATTATAGCATAGCCGATGGAGGAAAACAAAGTGTGAACCAGGCCCAAGAACATCGATCTTTCGTATTGCCGGCGAAGTATATTTGAGATCAGCGTGTATCAGCGTTCTATTTTCTTTCTTGGGGACCAATCGGGCTACGTCGGGCAGAAGCCCGCTAAAGCGGGCCGTACAACACTATCCTCATTTACGGCTCGGCGCACTGCGCCGCAGTGCCAGAATTGACCCGGTTCAGTCACGATCGGCGCAAAATTGGCACAAATTTTCACCGAAAATGCAGTTTACCCCTTGACATCCGAAACGTTTTGGATTATAATAGAGCTGTTCCAAAACGTTTCGGATAACACATTGAGTCGTCTTTTACATGACTCGCCATGTGTTCACAAGCATTACCTGATGAATCAGGAGTTCGTGATGCCACCGCGATTGAAAGAGATTGCAGCACGCTTAGACCTATCGGTTACCACCGTTTCGCGCGCCCTGGCCGGCTATCCCGATGTCGCGGAGAAAACCAGGCAACGGGTGGTGCAAGCGGCGCAGGAAATGGGTTACGTGCCTAACGTGGCGGCTCAACGTTTGCAGCAGAAGCGGGCTAATGCCATTGGCTTCATCATTCCTACTTTCGGTCCCCGGTTCTCCGATCCTTTTTTCAGCGAGCTCATCGCCGGCATTGGCAACGAAGCGGGTCGTCAAGGTTATGATCTTCTTATCTCCACCGTGCCGCCGGGAGAACGCGAAATCGAAATGTATCGCCAACAAACATTTAGCCATCGTGTGGACGGCATGATCTTGGTCCGAACCCGCCACCAAGACCCGCGTATCGCCTTCTTGGTCGAAAATAATTTCCCTTTTGTCGCTTTTGGCGGCAGCGACCAGAATTTAGATTTCCCTTTTGTGGACGTAGACGGCGTTTACGGTACCAGGTTAGCCGTGGAACACTTAGCGCATTTGGGGCATCGCCATATTGCTTATCTAAGTGGGCCGGATAATTTGCTATTCAGCACGTTGCGGCGGCAAGGTTTTGCGGAGGCTATGGCTGACCAGGACCTCATCGTAGAGAAACAGTGGATTTTAGAGGGCGATTTGACCGAAAGCAGCGGCCACGCGTTGACAAAACAATTGTTAAACGGAACAGACCATCCCACAGCCGTTATCGCCGCCAATGATCTCATGGCGATGGGCGTTATGGCGGCTGCGCAGGCCCTTGGCATACAAATTGGGCAGGAACTATCCGTAGTAGGGTTCGACGACATTCCGTTAGCGGCTTATGCTAATCCGCCGCTCACAACCGTTCACCAACCCATTTATCGCATTGCAACCATGGTAACGAGCATGCTAATTCAAGTTCTCAACGGTCACACTTTGGCGGAACGTAAAAAGTGGCTGCAACCTAATTTAGTTGTGCGCCAGTCCACCGGCCCAGCGCCCGCGTTTTGAGGTCTTATCAAGCTTGTTGCGCCGATCAAACTTCACGATAGTTTGTGTAAATCAGTATTGTGGCCCGATTAGATGTTTTTCCAATCACTGAAGTAGTTTTGGAGGTAATCAGAAAAGGGGGTGATGAACAACTAAAAGTAAGGGAAGTAAGCGCTTCGCGCATCGTAGCGTGTGGAACTTAAAGCAACGTTGGAGAAGGATTTTTCACAAAAGAGAGGAATATAACGATGAAACGTAAAGTCGTGCTTTTGTTAGCTGTGTTGATTCTGGCAGCTTTGGCAGCGACAGCTTGTGCCAAGCCGACCCCAGAAAAAGTCGTGGTGACTAAAGAAGTCGTGGTGACGAAAGAGGTCCCGGTCAAAGAGGTTGTCACGAAAGAAGTAGAGAAAGTGGTCAAAGAAACTGTTGTCGTGCCGGCCACACCGGCCAAGAAAACAGTCATCGAATTCTGGACGACCGATAACGAGGCCAAACGGGTGGATGCTTACGAAGCGATTGCCGCCCGCTACATGAAAGCGCATCCGAATGTCGATTTGCGCATTGTTCCCATCGAAGAGGCCGGCGTTTCACAGCGCATCGCCACCGCACGGGCAGCTAATCGCATGCCGGCCATCGTGCGCATGGGCGTCGAGCGTGTTTCGACTTTCGCCGCCGACGGTCTTTTGGACGAGGACGCCGCCGTCAAAGTCATCAACAGCGTGGGCAAAGATGACTTCCGCGCCGGCCCATTGAAGATGGTCACCGATCCGGCAACGGGCAAGTACGCGGCCATACCTTATGACGGCTGGATCCAGGCCATTTGGTATCGCGCCGACATGTTCAAACAAGCAGGGCTCAAGCCGCCGGTGAGTTGGGACGACATCAATGCCGCTTGTGACAAGCTGCCCGGCACCGGCAATTTGCTCTATGCATTGACGCTGCCGACTGACCCCGGCCAGAATTACCCGCAGCAGGTCTTCGAGCAATTTGCTATGTCCAACAACGCCTGGCCTTTCGACAAAGACGGCAAAGTGACCATGAACACGCCCGAAATGATCCAAACGCTGAAATTCTACACCAGCTTGCAACGCTGTGCTGTGCCCGGCCCGCAATACTGGCGCGGTGCTCGTGAAGCTTACGAATTGGATCAGTCCGGCATGCTCTTCTACAGCACCTACATCATGGATGACCTGGTAGTGGGTTCTGGTAAATCAGGCGGCGGCAACATCCATATCGCCGTCCCTGATTTGGCCAAGAAGACCGGCTTCGCGCCGAAGATGGTCGGGCCCAACGGTTCCGCTTCTTACGGCCAGTTAGTCACACTCGGCATCATGAAAGGCGCCGATCCAATCGCGCAGGATGTTGCCAAGTTCTTCCTGACCGGCCAAAATTATCAGGACGTGCTTGCCCTTTCTCCTTTGGGCAAAGTGCCGGTATTGAAGAGCGCCGTGGACGGATGGCGGAAGTCCAGCAAGTACTTCCAGAGCTACTCTCCTGATACCATCGACCAGATTGCCAACGGCTACGAGACCATGCAGCGCTGGTTGTTCCGACCTGATTACGATGCAACCCATCGTGCCGTGATCGGTGATATCGAAGGACGTTTGCTCATTCCGCAAGTGATCAGCAATATCGCGTTGGAAGGCAGCATGACGCCGGCAGAAGGCGCACAATGGTTACAAAAGCAAGTTGAAACCATGCTGAAAGAGCGCCAGAGCCAGAAGAAGTAAGTAAAAGATGGTAGCACCCCGGCCGCTTCAAGACGACCGGGGTGTTTTATCTTAAAGTTCGTCAGTGCATTTCGGTCCAGCGACTAAAAGTCGCGGCAACATCTGCCAAATCGCCCTACGGCGATTAGCTGGCAACCTGCGCAGGCAGGTTTCGCAGTTGTAGCAGCGATTTCTAATCGCCGGACAAGGCAGACTGCGTTGATCAGTGCGCATCAGTGTTAATCTGCGTTCTGTGAGGATGTTTCCGGGGCGCGCACGGAGCTCAAAGCTCCGTGCTACATGATGAGGCGCCCGCTGAAGGGGGCTTGGGGTGAGGCAGCCCGCTTCAGCGGGCTTAGGCTTACCGCCCAAAAGGGCGTTAAGCCAGGGGGGGGGAGAGCAACATCCCCCCAGAATTGGGGGCCGGGGGAACGCATTTGATTAGAAGTTCAACTTCTTCAAGAAGTTGAACTTCTGAAATAGGGCATCAGTGTTAATCGACGTTCTATTTTCCGGAGGAGAGGGTAGCCGAGGGCAATGCCCTCAGCCACCCTCCAGAGAAGTTTATTTTCAGGAGAGAATCTGTTACTAATTTTTTGACCATTGTTTTTTATCTGCGTGCGCAGCCTGTGTTTATCTGCGTCCCATTTTATGTGCAGAGAAGGATATTCCATGACCGTTTCTACCTCCACATCTTCGCCTCCGCGCAAGCGGAACTGGCACTCGTTGCAGGCCAGCGAAACCCGTTTGGCGTGGGGACTCATCTCGCCGACCGCCATTATTGTTTTCGGCTTAGTGCTGTTTCCGGCCTTTTTCAGTATTTGGATTAGCTTTCATCAAGTGACACTCAGGAACTTGAACGATGTCTTTCATGCCCCTTTTATTGGGTTTGATAATTATCGATCTGTTTTCACTGATTTCGCCTTCAAGTATCACAATTTACTGAACATGGGCGCCGCTGTAACCAGTGTCGTTTACTCTTTCTTGGCTACGATTTTCACCGTGATAGTGGGCCTCATTGCCGCGCTATTGCTCAACAAACCTTTTCGCGGCCGCGGCCTATCCCGGGCGACATTCTTGTTCCCGTATGTGGCGCCCATCGTCAGCGTGGCATTCATCTGGCGCTGGCTGCTGGACCCTCGGCCTTCCGGCGTCCTCAATGACTTGCTGATGCGTTTGAACCTCATTCACATGCCGAAAGCATATTTGGCCACTCGCGGCCTGGCGCTCGTGTTGGTTATTATCTTTGAAGCGTGGCGCTATTTCCCATTTGCCATGTTGATGATTTTAGCCCGATTGCAAGCCATTGACAGTACGCTTTACGAAGCGGCAGACGTGGACGGCGCCAGCACGTGGTCTAAATTTCTCTACATCACCATGCCGGAATTGCGTTACATCGTGGGCGCCATTTTCCTCCTGCGTCTGATCTGGACGTTCAACAAATTCGACGATATCTTTTTGTTGACAGGAGGCGGCTTCGGTACCAATGTGCTGCCGGTGCTCACCTACCAGTTCAGTTTCAAGATGTTCAATTTCGGCAAAGGCGCTGCTACTGCCATGATTCTGTTGCTGGCGCTGATCATTTTCCTGGCGGCCTACATTCTCGTCGTCATGAGAAACGTCGAAGAAGCGTGAAAAAGGAGAAACGACCATGACCACTTATCAGGGCAGCACGGAAAAACGCACTTTTATCGATCATCTGGCCCACTGGATTACCTGGCCGCGCTTCATTTTTGCTGTCGCCATGTCATTCTTTTTGACCAGCATCCTGTTCCCGTTTTACTGGATGTTAGCTTCTTCTTTCAAGACCTATGCCGAAATCGGCGGCCGCCACCCGGTTTACATCCCCCATGCTCTGCGCTTGGACGCTTACGCCGAATTGTTCAATCCCAGCAACCCCAGTTTTTGGAATTTTGGTCACAACATCATCAACAGCCTCGAAGTTTCCATCCCTACAGCGCTCATCGCCGTGATCCTTTCCACGTTGGGCGCTTATGCCATTGCCCGGCTGCACTTCCGGGGCAAGAATCTGCTGCTAAACAGCGTTTTGGCCATTTACCTTTTCCCCGGCATCCTGTTGATCATCCCACTTTTCGCCATGTTATCACAAATTGGCGGTAAATTGGGCTTCAACGTGCAGGATAATTTAGGTGTGCTGGTCTTCACATATTTGGCCCAAACACTGCCGGTGGCGCTCTACATGTTGACGAACTATTTTCGCACCATTCCCACCGAAATCGAACAGGCCGGCCTCATCGACGGCTGCACGCGGCTGGAAGTCATCTGGCGCATCACCATTCCGCTGGCCATCCCGGCGCTGATCTCGGTCTCCATTTACACGTTCATGATCGCCTGGAACGAATTTTTGTACGCGTTGGTGTTCTTGAATTCCCGCACCATGTTCACCATTCCAATCCAGATCAACACGATCTTCAACGATCCCAGCCCGCGACCGAATGTGGTGATGGCGGCATCGACCATCGCATCCGTGCCGGTGATCATCCTGTTCTTAGCGCTGGAACGATTTCTGGAGAAAGGGCTATCGGCCGGGGGCGTCAAAGGTTAAGCCATGCGCATCGGTTTCATATCTACCCGCTTGTGCGGCACCGATGGGGTGTCGCTGGAAACGGATAAATGGCGGCGCGTGCTGCAACGGATGGGGCACGAAACGTTTTTCTGCGCCGGCGAATTGGGTGGCTATGCCCAAAATGGCACGCTCATTCCGTTATTGCATTTTGCCCATCCCCGGATCGTCGCGCTGAACCGGCGCGCTTTCGGTATCGGAGCGGAGCGCACCGGGAGCTTGTTGCGGGCCGACATCGAACAGGTTTCGGCGGAGCTTTGTCCGCCGTTGCGCCGCTTCATCCTGGAGAACCGGCTGAATCTGCTCATTATTGAAAACGCGCTGGCCATTCCCATGAATCTACCACTGGGCGCTTGTTTGGCCGGTCTCATTGGCGATTTGGAAATCCCCGCCATCGCCCACAATCACGACTTTTTCTGGGAACGGGAACGGTTCCAGGGCACGCCGCTGCTGGATTTCCTGGAGACGTTTTTCCCGCCACAGCTCCCCAATCTGCGCCATGTGACCATTAACAGCATCGCCCAACGCAGATTGCTGGCCCGGCGCGGCATCGAGTCGTTGGTCATTCCCAATGTCCACGATTTTGCCCACCCGCCGGCGGGCCTGGACGACTACAACCGGGATTTTCGTGCCGCCATCGGCTTGGGACCGCAAGATTTGCTCATTTTGCAGCCAACCAGGGTCATCCGGCGTAAAGGGATCGAGATGGCCCTGGAATTAACCAGCGCCCTCGGGCGCGAAAACGCCCACCTGATCATCACGCACAGCGCGACCGACGAAGGAAGAGCCTACTGGCACTGGCTGCAACACGAAGCCCGGATGCTGCAGGTCGATTTGCGCCTGGTGGACAATTTCATCGGCACCCGTCGCTCCCGGCGCAACGGCCACAAAGTGTACACGCTGTGGGACGCGTACCCCCACGCCGATTTGGTGACGTACCCCAGCCTGTACGAAGGGTTCGGCAACGCGTTGTTAGAAGCGATCTATTTCCGCCGGCCGGTGGTGGTCAATCGCTACCCTGTCTATAGCGCCGATATCAAGCCGGCCGGGTTTGAATTCGTCGAATTAGCAGGCTTCGTGGATAATAGCCATGTTCGACAAATCAAGGAATTGTTGGACAATCTGGCCCGCGTGGCGGCCGTCGCGGAGAGAAATTACCGGGTAGCCCGACAACATTTCTCGTTCGAAATTCTGGCAGAGAAACTGACGCTGCTGCTGTAGAGCCTTTGCTGAGCAACAAGCTTGTCATTTCGTGCCCTTCCCGCGAGGAAGACCATAAAGATGTGAGTGTGGAAAATCGTTATGCTAACGAGTACGAAACAGCCAATTGTGCCCTTGTCCCGGCAGGTGGAGGACCGCTTGCGCCGGCATTTGACTTTTCTGTACGGAGAGACGGAATCTGCGCCGTTATTAGAGCGCTTATTGGCCATGTTAGCCCGATTTCAGGCGCGTAATCCGCATCTATCGGATCGGAACAGGCCCTTGTCGCCGGCGAAACGGTTGACGGAACGCGACGCAATCTTAATTACCTACGGCGACCAATTCACCGAGCCAGGTCATGCACCGTTGCACACTTTGGCCGATTTCCTCCGGGAACATTTGGGGGATGCGCTGAGCGGCGTGCATATCCTGCCATTTTTTCCCTACTCATCCGACGACGGTTTTTCGGTCATCGATTACAAAAAAGTCAACCTGGCTTTGGGTGGCTGGCAGGAGATCGGCCGGATCGGCCAGCATTACCGGCTTATGTTCGATGCCGTTATCAACCATATTTCCCGGCAAAGTGATTGGTTTCGCCGGTTTCGGGAAGGAGATGTGCGATACGCCGATTATTTCATTACTGCGTCGGCAGATACTGATTTGTCTACCGTTGTCCGGCCCCGGGCTTTGCCGTTGCTCACGCCAGTGGAAACCGCTTTCGGTAAGCGCTACGTTTGGACGACTTTTAGCGCTGACCAGATCGACTTGAATTTTCACACGCCGGTTGTCCTTTTAGATGTAACCGATGTCATTCTCTTCTATGTCGAACAAGGGGCGCAAATCATTCGCCTTGACGCCATCGCTTATCTTTGGAAAGAAATCGGTACATCCTGCATCCATTTGCCGCAAACGCATGCTATTATCAAGTTTTGGCGGGCTGTTTTGGACGCGGTCGCGCCGGACGTGTTGTTGATCACGGAAACCAATGTCCCGCAGCGGGAGAATATCAGCTATTTTGGGCGCTATCTGCCGGAAACGGGCAGCAGCGACGAAGCGCAATTGGTGTACAATTTCTCGTTGGCGCCGCTGACGTTACACACTTTCCATACGGGTGACGCAACACTGCTGAGCGACTGGGCCGGCGCTTTGCGGGCACCACTGCCCGGCACGACTTTCTTCAATTTTATCGCTTCGCACGATGGCATCGGCGTGATGCCGGCTCAGGGTATTTTGAGCGATGCCGCCATCCAGGCGCTGGTGGATCGCACGCTGGCGCACGGCGGCAAAGTATCGTGCAAAGCGAATGCCGACGGCAGCCGCAGTGTGTACGAATTGAATATCACGTTGTACGATTTTCTCAACGACCCGGCGCGACCACAAGACGAACTGGATGTGCAACGTTTTGTCGCCTCGCAGGCTATCCTGTTGGCGCTGGCCGGCGTACCCGGCATTTACGTCCACAGTCTGTTCGGCTCCCGCAATTGTCATCGCTGCGCCGAAGAGAGCGGCCACCCCCGTTCGCTAAATCGCGAGAAGTTCCGCCGGGCTGATATCGAAGCGATGCTGGCCAATCCGTCGTCGCACCAGGCGCGTGTTTTCGCGGCGTATCACAAACTTTTGCGGCTGCGCCGTTCCCGGCCGGCATTTCACCCCGCGGGGGCACAGCGCGTCTTTTTCTGGCATCCCTCCGTTTTTTCGTTGCTCCGCCGAGCGAACCGGGGCGGAGATGCCGTGTTGTGTCTGACCAATGTTTCCTCGCACCCCGTGACTGTCCCTGTCGATTTGGCCGCTGCGGGGCTGTGCGACGGCCAACCCTGCCGGGACTTGTTAGACGGCGGCGTGTATGCGCCTCTTGCCGGCCGGTTAACCGTGCCATTGTCACCGTATCAGACGGTTTGGTTGGTCGCGGCGCACTAATTGCGAAGGCCGGTCGCAGCCAATCCATCACGATCGACACGCATCGGCCGGCTAACTTCCGAACCTGTACAATTTCTTCGCGGCC